>JBCCYW010000005.1:0-54938 GCA_039188945.1 Patescibacteria group bacterium | reverse complement strand
GATTGGTGGTGGCTGGTGAAAATGATGACGGTATTACACTACTTGATATAAGTTCCAGTACTGACCCACAACACGTCAGTAGTATCTCTGACGCACAGTGTGATTTTGCGTTCGTTTCTAGTAACCCTAATGATGATTGTGTATTAACAAACATTACTGATATTGAAATAGATGGCGACTACATTTATACAATTAATGCTGATGCGTCTGAGGAAGAAGGGTTCGGGATTATTGAAATCGATGGCAACGGTGAACTTACGGTGCGCGGAGCGATCTATGATGATGTTAGTAATGAACTTGATGGTGGCGGGTTTATCGAAATTGATGACGATATCGCGTACGTCATCACGGCTGGAGATAATGGTCTGACGGCGATTAACGTAGCGGATAAAGATAACCCTGTCATTATTAGTGCACTTGATGCCTCATCGATTACCGGCCTCGATGATGTGACTGATGTCGAACTATACCCAGAAGAAGGATTGCTGTACGTCACAAGCGGTATCGACGATCAGCTTACGGTGATTGATATATCAGTTCCAGAAGCGATGGTCGAGGCGGTGACACTGTACCCCGTTGACATTGAGGTAGCTGAGGTGTTTGACTATCCGAGTAGCCTAGAGCGGATTGGTGAGCGCTTGGTGGTGACCGCCCGGGATGGTGATGCCATCCTGGTATTTGACATTAGTGACCCAGATAATCCGATCCACATCTGGACGCTGACTGACACGGACGAGTTAGAGCTGGATGGACCAGGCACGATCGCGCTTGGTGAAGGAGTGTTGTTGGTGGCGAGTACCGAAGATGATGGGGTGGAAGTCTTCAAGGTGCCAACCATTGAAACGATGATTGCCCAGATTGACACACTCTTTTCAGATGAAATAAGTGTTCGTGATCTTGATGTCGATACGCTTGAGGTACAAGAGCGCCTGACCGTACGTGGGCCAACCGAAGCCTCTGATGACGTGACTGTTTCCGGAGCAAACCTTGCTGTTACGATGGGTAGAAGTGGGCTTTTAACTCAGGTCGCTGCTCGGGTCGATACCGTGAGTAGAGCTTTAGGCGGTGCGTATGATCTAGTGGTTCGAGGAACTACTGCGTACATTGCATCAGAAGATGATGGTGCGTTAGCAATCTGGGACGTATCAGATCCAGCCAATATGGTTGAACTCAGTTCAGTTACCGATACCGGAAGTATACCGCTCGATGGTGCTCGAGCTGTGGATGTAGAAGGGGACATCGCAGTGGTGGGTAGTGCCGTTGATAACGGGATTACTATTATTGATATTGCAGACCAAAGAAATCCATCGGTATTGGGGTCACTTGATGATTCCGCGTGTGATGCTCAGGCTTCAGCGTTAGTGCAAGAAAATGACGGTTGTCTGTTTATTGATATTCAAGATGTAGAGATTCACGGCGACTATGTCTTTACGAGTTCAGCCGGTTCTTCAGAAGACGGAGTGGTGGTAATCGACATTAGTGATCCAGCTAATCCGCAATTTGTAGACGCTCTAGACAATCTTGCTTGTGATGCTGCCCACAGTGGTAGTTGTGCATTGAATAATGCTCAAGATATGGAGATCGTCGGTGACTATATGTTTGTGGCTGGGGAAACTGACGATGGGATTGCCGTCCTTAATATTGCTGACCCGCGCAACATGTATCATGCGACATCTGTGTACGATGATGGTGACCGAATCATGGGTAATCCGACCAGTCTCACCGTTGATGGCGACTACCTCTATGTGACTGCTGGTGAGGAAAATGGCTTCTCTATCTTTGATATTACCGATCCAGTAAACCCAACCTACATTACCGGTATTTTAAATGCAGCCTGTGATAGTGATACGGACGGCGGCTGCGCCTTTACTGGACCGATTGATTCCGCCGTCATTGCAGATCATCTCTATATTGCCGCGAATGATATTGATGAGGGGATTACCGTGTATGACGTGAGCGATCCAACGGAACCGACGTTTGTCGACTCATTGTTTGACGATACCTCCACATTACTCAATGGAGTAACCAGTTTGTTTGCGACAGCCGAGGCTATGTTCGCCACCGTTGGCGGGGACGAAAATGGTATTGGTGCGTTCAGTATTCCGAGTGTATCTGCACCGTCTGGACTCTTTACCTACTTACAATCAGCGTTTGCGACTGTTCTAACAGATCTCTTTGTCGGTAATGATATCGTTGCTCTTGGTGACGGAGATTTTGAGGGACAGCTCACTAGTGCTGGTCTGACTGTCGAAAAGTCTGGCATCACTCTAGATAATAGTGTGCCAACCGATCAAAGTAATACTCTCTACGCTGAAGATGATTTGCTGTATTGGAACGAAGGGCAGGTGACGACCGCCTTTACGGAAACATATGTCGATACCACATTGTATGGTCTTGATCTCAGCAGTGTGAGTTTGGCAGAAGACATTGCAGTGACCGGGCAGACAAATAATTTAGGAGACTTCGACTTTAGTCGCGATGGTCGATACCTCTATGTTACTGGTGAAGTGGGGGGAGTCAGTGAGATCATACAATACAGCTTGAGTACGCCATTTGATCTTAGCTCCCGATCTTTCGTGGCTAGCACTAGTGTTGAAACTTTCAGTAACGGTGCGGTTGGTATTGCGTTAAGTAGAGAAGGTGACTATGTATATGTTAGTGCTAATGGTGACGAATCACTCTCTCAGTATGAGTTCGGTACGCCATACGATATTTCGACACTATCACTCGAATCAAAGATCAGTATTGCGTCCTACGGTGTTGACCCGGTCGGTATCACCCTCAATGACCTTGATACCAAAGTGTATGTAGCAGACAGAATCCAGAATACAGTCACTGAGTTTCTGCTGCCAGATCCAAATCAGTTTAGCGATCTGGTCGTAACCGCCACCAGCACATTTTTAGATACTACTTCATTACGTGATGTGGCCTTTGGTGAAGGTGGACAGCAGTTATTTGTCACCTATAACGGTAACGATACAACCTACCTCCGTGACTTGGCTATTGCGTATGACATCAGTACAGCTGGCGGGGTGGTGCAAAGCTATGAGCACCAAAGTGACGAGAATGCGACCCGAGCCGTTTATGTAAATGGTGACGAAGCACTCTTGGTGATCGGCGGGCAGTCTGGCTTCGGGGCGGGTGATAGTATTCATTCGTTCAACACTGGTCAAACTACTGGTGTTCGCGAAGATGATTTGCACTTGGTCTACCTTGATACCGACTACGGTGATGATCGTTTAGCAATTGGTCAGGACACAGCCCCAAATATTTTGAGTGTGAATGGAGGAGTCTATCTGGCTTCAACAACACCAGCTAACATCGTCGACGCCCTCTACAACCTGGGTGGGGAATTATACTTTAATGGTAACCAATTAAGTATCGGTGAAGGTAATACGTGGGAGCTATTCAATAATGGCTCTGGTGTTCGGACTGGAGAACGTGACCTGAGCGTTTTGATTGGTGCGCTTGCTACGACGTCTGATGCAATCCTCGAGGTTATTGGTTCAACCTATTTCTCGGGTGGACTGACATTGGCGTCCGGACAACCAGTCAGTACCAGTACCACGCTCTACAATGTAGATGACCGCCTAAATTGGCACGGTCGCGAACTCACTACCGCGTTTTATGAAGCTGATGAGCTTCTCTCGACAACCACTGTCGGTATTGATTTTAATACACTAACACCAACTACCACCTACGATGTCATTACCCCTGTCAGCGCAATAGTTGACGTTGCATTCAGTCCACTTGGTACAAAGATGTATGCTGTTGGTTCTTTAGAAGATGGCCTACCGTTTCCTGCACCACCAAGTGATGACAGTAGTATTTTTGAATACGATCTCTCAGTACCGTTTGACATCACCACTGCTGTTATAACCGCTTCAACGACTATTAGTGATGTAGATTTGCTTGATACGGTTGGTATCGCGATTAATCCAGATGGGAGTAGTCTCTTTATCGCTGATGACACCGATCACGTAATAAATCAGTATGATCTTTCGACTCCGTATGACTTAACTACTCTCAGTTTTACAGCTTCTTCGAGCGTTTTGAATGAAACAAATCGACCGCGGGGTATGAGTATCAATGATGATGGTACTAAGCTGTTCGTTGTCTCACAGAAGGCACTTGATGAACAAGAGATACTCGAATACAGACTGACTACGCCATATAGCATTACATCGCTGACTTTCACTGCTAGCACATCCGTCTCGGTGAGCAAGCCGGTAGTTGGAGATTTACTTATTTACGACATCGAATTTTCTGATAGTGGAAAGCAAATGTTCCTACTCTATAACGGTATTGACGGCACACCGCCTATCCCAACGATTGATGATGATTTTATTATCGAGTATACGCTTTCAACTGCCTACGATATAACTACCGCAGTGGCGACCGGTAATGAATATGCAGTAACAGATGAAGAAGAAAAAGCTCGTGCGATCTATGTGTCAGAGCAGGCAGAGAAGTTATATTTAGTGGGTGAGGACCGTATCACGCAATATCTAGCATCGACAACCGAAACCGAAATTGTCGGCGGCGGCGGACCAAGTGGCAACAGTATTACGGTGTTCGATCCGGATAACGGCACTGGCTATTTGGCACTCGGGCAAACCACGGCCAACAACATCTTGTCGGTTAATGGTGGTATTTACTTGGCTGATTCAGCCACTCAAAGTGTGACCGATGCACTCTACAACATCAATGGAGATCTCTACTTCAACGGTAACCAGCTCGGTATCAGTTCAGATAACACCTGGGAATTCTTTAACGCCACCTCTAGTATTCGCACTGGTAGTTCAACCTATAGCGTGCTTATCGGTGCCCTTGCAACATCTACGAACGCCATCTTCGAAGTCATTGGTGAAGCATATGTGTCTGAACGTTTAAGCATCGGTACTACTAACGATACTAACGCACTCTCGGTCGGTGGCGGTATCTATATCGCGGCTACCTCAACGCAAAGCACCTCGAGCGCGCTCGCTAATCAAGACGGTACTTTGTTCTGGGATGGTGGTTCTCTCACTACTTCGTTTAGTGATGGCTTTGTAGCGACGGGAGAATTCGGCGTATCGATAGAGGAACGAGCTGTGGGTATGAGTGCGAGCGGACAAACCAATAGCATCGAAGACTTCACCTTCGACAGCAGCGGAACTAGGGTGTACGTGGTTGGTGGCCTTGGTACATCCGCAAATGACACGGTGTTCCAGTACTCGCTCGCGACGGCATTTGATGTGACAAGCGCGAGCTTTGTGGCTTCAACCAGTATCGAGACGCACTCGAATATAGCGGTCGGTATTGCTCTGAGTGGTGATGGCACGCGAATGTACATCTCACAAAACGATGGTGACGCGATTGATGAATACACCCTCTCAAGTGCCTTTGATATCACTACCGCTTCACGGATTGGTGAGCACATTGTTATTGAAGACACGAGTCCAGGTGGTCTCGCGATCAATAATAATGGAACCAAGCTATATATGGTGGGTCTTAGTTCCGATATCCTCGTCGAGTACACATTTGGGACACCGTATGATCTCAGCACGCTTGGCTTTAACGCCTCAACCACACTTGATGCAACCACTAATCCGCGTGACGTCGACTTTACCGAGGACGGCTACCAGATGCTCGTGGCCTACGATGACGCAGGAACTATCTATTACTACACCCTATCGGCACCATTTGACATCACCACTGCGCTGCCAGCCGGTTCGCATGATATTTCTGCCGATGAAGGAGCACCACGAGGAGTCTGGGTAAACCTGGCGACAAGCACGGTGTATGTCTCTGGTCTCATCAGTGACAATATTGAAGCGTATGGTGGTGCACCGGTCGAGCTGTTTAACGAAAACATCCGGTTAACCACCCTCAATCCAACAACTGGTGACGATCGCTTGTCGATTGGTATGACTGAGGCTCCTAACCTGTTAAACATTGAAGGTGGCATATATCTAGCGTCTACGACGCCAGCAAACAGTAGCAACGCGCTCTACAACCTCGGTGGAAATGCACACTTTAACGGTGAGCAACTTCTAAGCCTTCTCGGGGCTGGTCTAGAAGGGCAGACACTACGCTTCGATAATGGTGGTGATCTTGAAGCGACCTCAACCCTCACCGTAGCTGCGAATGGGAATGTGGGAATTGGTACCAGTACGCCAAGCTCCACGTTAGCGGTAGCAGGCATAACGTCGCTATACGATGAGCTCTATGCCTACGGTGAAAGTGTCTTCGCTCGGTTGGCAGTCTTTGAAGATGCGCTCACCATTGCCAGCAGCACCCCAAGCGCGACCTCAAGCTCGCTCTATAACTTAGCAAGTGATCTCTATTGGGACGGTCGCACAGTTGACCTCGCGTTTGAGGAGGTGGCCTCTACTTCCGCTGTAACAGTGACGACTGGTTCATTTAATCTCGATAACCTGACCTACGTGCAGAATCCAACCACCGGTCTTGATGGCACGCACCGAGGTATGCGCTTTAGTAATGATGGTACTAAACTGTTCTTACTGACCGATACTGCTAGCCGTATCCGTGAATATGATCTATCAGAGGCATACGATGTTTCGACAGCCAGTTTCTCTACTACCAGCGTCATATTATCTGGAGAAGAAGATGACCCGTACGATATTGAGTTTAATGATACAGGCACCAAACTATTTTTAGTTGGCACTGAGTTCGGAGAAGTACATGAGTATGATCTTTCGATAGTCTTTGACATCACGACCACTTCATATGTGCGGTCAGTTTCGACGACACCAGAAACGGATCCTCGTACAGTTACCTTTAATAATGACGGGTCGAAGCTGTACGTCAGTGGCGCAGGTACAGATACTCTTCGGGAATACGATCTCACTACTCCATATAGTTTGGTTTCAGTAGTATTTAATCAAAGCACTACGACAGATATTGTTAATGGCGACGTTCGTGGTCATCAGTTTAATAACGACGGTACTAAAATGTTCTTACTCGGCGATGGCGACAGTGATCTCTATGAGTATGACCTCAGTACACCGTATGACATTTCAACTGCTGCGTTTTCGCGTTCCAATGACGCTAGTGACGTTAACACTGCGGTCGGAATGGACTTTAATGCCTCTGGTACGGCCGTGTACATTGTTGATAACGGCTCAGAAGATTTTTATGAATACTCACTGACGGCGACTGAGGTACAGCTACAAGACATTGAGAATTCAACAGAGTTAGTTTACTTAGACCCAGCGGTTGGAGCTGGGCGACTTGCAATTGGTACCACGACGGCTACTTCGACACTGACGGTTGATGGGGACGTGAGTATTTTTGATCGCTTGTATGCCTACAGCGAAAGCCTCTTTGCGCAGCTGACTACCTTTAGCGATGCGCTCACGATCGCGAGTAGTGATCCAAGTGCCACCTCAAGTTCTCTTTATAATGCTAATGATGATCTCTTCTGGAGCGGTCGCTCGGTTGACCTCGCCTTTGAGGAAGTAGCGGTGCGGGCTTCGGCTATGCCTGGTTCTGGTTTTTATGATGTTACAACTGCCGCTCTGACGGCTACCAGCAGCATTGGTGACGAGGATGGTCTAGCAACTGGTATTACCTTTAACAACGACGGGACTAAGTTATTTATGGTCGGCGTCTTCACCAATTCGGTGCATGAGTATGACCTCTCAGTACCGTATAACATCACCACGATGACTATCAGTAATAGTACGGCGTTCCCACCGTCTGGTCCGTTTCTTCTAAACGATCTCACATTTAATGCCGCTGGTACAAAACTGTACATTGTCTCGGGTACCCCAAGTGCTATTTATGAATATGATTTAGCGGCGGCGTTTGATATATCTTCCACGACGCTGGTGCACTCAACGTCGACGGCGAACGAATTTGGTCAGCCGCGGGCCGCCGTATTCAATCCAAGTGGTACGCAGATGTATGTCTCTGGTAGCGGAACTGGAATCGCAACGTACGATCTCAGCACCCCGTACGATGTATCAACTGCTGCCTTTGCGACCTCAAGTGATACGGTACTCGACGAAACGAGTGATCCAAGGGGTCTACGCTTTAGTGCTGATGGACTACAGTTGTTCTTTGTGGCTGGTGACAATAGCAATGTCTATGCGTATGACCTTGATTCACCGTATGCTGTTAACACGGCCAGTTTAGCGCAAAGTACGTCAACTGCACCGGGCACGTTACCAGCTAGTCTCGCACTTGAGGCAGCCGGCCGGGCGATATACGTCCTTGATGGTTCAGAACGTGAGGTACAGCAGTATGACTTGGCTGTGACCGAGGCCACCCCAGAGGCTGATATTGAAAACTCTACTGAGCTTGTCTACCTCCGGCCGGACGTCGGCTCCGGTAACTTTGCGCTTGGGACTACCACCGCGCGCAACTTGTTGACCGTCCAAGGCGGCGCCTACCTTGCCTCAACCACCCCACAAAATACGGAGTACGCCCTCTACAACTTGGGTGGTGAGCTCTTCTGGAACGAAGAAGCAATCGTGACTGGTGATATTACGAATCTTGCCCTTGATACGTTGAGCGTATCTGGGTCAAGCACACTCTCAGAACTTACTGTGAGTGGTACGAGCACCCTCGCCAACCTCTTTGTTATCGGTACATCTTCACTGGCTACGACCACTATTTCTTCGTTGGCACTTACTGGAGCATTATTCGATAGTACATATAGTTCTGGCACACCGGGCTATATCCTGCAGTCGACTGCAACAGGAACGCAGTGGGTTGCTACCTCAACCCTTGGGTTTAGTGCTGCAAGTAGTCTTTGGACCGAGAATGGCAACGATATCTACTACGATCTTGGTAATGTAAGTATTGGCACTTCAACAGTAGCGGCGCCACTGACACTGCAGGGCAACCTAGCTTTCTTTAACCCGGGTGGATACCAAATTGGTACCTTGGGTACGAGTGATAGTACTGCTACCGCTGACTGGCGGATCAGGGCTGAGGCTGGTAATGCGATATCGTTTGGTTCAAACAATATCATTGATCGACTGTACCTTGCTACTGACGGCAACGTAGGAATCGGTACTACTACACCGAGCGCGAGGCTGAGCGTAGTTGGCGATACTAGTGAAGCAACGGAACTGGCGATTATGGCAAATCAGGACGGTACGTATACTCGAACGAGTGACTATTTCTCTGTCTCTCGGAGTTATGACCAGGAAAAAATCTTGTATATTGGTCCGGATGATCGAACCTATGTAGATGGATTACGCACCATCGGAGTCAATTACTTGCAGCTATCAGACAACAACGTGCAGGCGCTTGGCGGTGATATGTCGTTTATTACTACCGGTACAAATGATTTCACTTTCTTTAACGGCGCTGATCAGTTAATGACCATCGATGGCCTGAATGATGGTGTTGCGATTGGTACTACTAGTGCATCGAGGACGTTGACGGTTGACGGTGATCTATATGTTACTGGAGCGTACTATGACAGCCAGGATAATGCTGGACCGGCCGGCTATATCTTGCAGAGTACTGGTACAGGAACACAGTGGGTAGCGTCAACTTCTGTCCAGGGTATCTCTGGTTTATGGACTCAAAATGGTAGTGATATCTATTACGACACAGGGGGAGTAGCGATTGGTACAACTACGACTGAACTGGATATTGATCTTGATATTTATGATACGACCAATGCGCAGCTCCGACTTCTGCGAGCCGGTGGGGTAGATGTTCGTCTGAAATCACAAGATGCTCAAGGTCGGCTGACATTTGATGGTGCAGCTGGTAATTTCCTCATTGATCGTGATAACTCTGGTACCACAGCGTTACGCATAGATGGTTCTACAGGTGATGTAAGTATTCCAAGTAGCGGACTGGGAGTCGGTACGACGACGGTTGATTCGGGTGATGCGCTGGTGGTCAGTGGCGGAATTATTGACTGGGACTTTGGTGATCATCAGATCGAGCTTTCAACGCCGGGTGGGGAGACAGGGTTAATTTTCAACCGTGACGAACGCGGGGACTACAGTCGGTTTAACGTCAAAAATAATCCTTCTGCGACTCCGGCCGATCGATACTTCAGTTTTGGCTACAATGTCTCGCAAGATATCTTAAATATCACCTACGATGGCAATGTTGGTATTGGCACCATTTCACCAACTGGTCAGTTGCATGTAGATAACGATGGTTCGTATACCAATAACCAGGTCTTTATCAATAATGGGTTGGTCAGTCCGGTCACAACGGCGCCTCATGGGTACAGTCCAACGCTGACGATTGCAGCAGAAGAACAAAATGGTTCGCGCCCATTCTTTATGGGCTATCAGAATGCTAATGGTTGGACAGGGCAGGTGTCGATAGGTGCTTGCTCTGCATATGACCAAATCTGTTTCAATATGGGTGCCAGTACTACTGATTATTCTGCCCTGGTTTCTCATGAAGATAATCTGGCGATCGGTGGCCGACCGGTAACTGGTTTTGGTACGACTGATGGTGAGTTTACTGATGTATACTTCGGTAACACTGGTAATGTGTTGATCGCTGACGGTGGCCGACTCGGTATTGGCACCACCAGTCCAGGGGCGATGCTTGATGTGACCAATGGTTCTGGCTCTGGTTCGTGGGGAATTCTAGCTGGCTCGCAACTCGATACCAATGCGCGTCCTGACGATACCCAAAAGAACTTGCGCTTTGGTGTACCACATTACGATAATCAGGAAGAAAACTTCACACTTTTAACAGCAGTTTCAAACGCAACTGATAACCTGGTAAATATTGGTGGAAACACCAGTGCGGGAAATGCTGCTACGCAGATCAACTTCTACGTACAGCAAGACAACACAACGGTTGGTGGAGACTTAGCGATGCAAGTTAACTCTTCAAGTACAGTTACGATGACTAATCGTCTGCAACTTGGTAATACCAATACTTCTTGGATCAATGATGTGATTACCGGCTACACCGATGGGTTCTTTACGAACGACGCCGCTATTTTTGCGCCACTGCAAAGTGGTGGCGTGTCAGACTTGCGACTCTACATTCCGGATGACTCTGTAGATTCATTCTCAATCTGGGGTGATACCTGTGGCGGCGGTGATTGTGGTGATCTTAATATGGCAAGCGTGGTCGCACACTTTGAGGGTGGTGGAAACGTGGGTATTGGTACGACCACTCCAAGCGATCTTTTGACTATTTCTGGAGAAACTGATGGTGATGCTGTCCTTAGAATTGTGGCTGACACTGATAATACTAACGATGACTACAACCCAAGTATTATCCTTGAGCAAGATGGTGGCACTATCGGTGCATTTATCGGACTCGAGGCAGGTCAAAACGATACATTTACTGGTTCGCTACCAAATTCACTCTTGATTGGTACTACCAATACATGGCGAACGCAATTTGGTACCAATAATGCCGTTGCCATGACCATCGATAACACTGACCAAGAAGTCGCGATCGGGCACGTTGATCCAGTTTCACTCCTACATATTAGTAGTGAAACGGCTGGAGATTCTGTGTTAACAATTGAAGCTGACACCGACAACAATAACGAAAATGATAATCCGGGGATTGTCTTTAGACAAGATGGCGCAACCACTTTGGCGTATATTGGTCTAGAAGGGTCATCAGGTACGCGCTTCACTAGCTCAGTGTCCAATTCGTTAATTATTGGTACTGAAACTACACATGATCTCCAGTTTGCTGCCAATGATATCGTCATGATGACACTTAGAGATACTGGCTTTATTGGTATTTACGACACCTCTCCAGATGAAGAATTAACGGTAGTGGGGGGTATTTGTGCCAAAGATGGTGCCGGTGATACGTGTAATACTCCAACTGGTCAGATTGATGCTGATGGAGCAATTAACGCCAACAACTTCGACCTCGCGGAAAACTTCTTGACTGATGATGAGACACTCGAGGCTGGCGAGGTCGTTATGATGGATCCTGACAATCCAGTCACGCATGTCACTCGAGCAGAATCTGGCGATGAGTCGTATAAGCTTGGAGTGATTTCAACCGCTCCATCAATGGTGATGGGGTACGCAGTGAATCCAGATGAGTTTAATGAAGAAGCAGTGCGTCCAGTTGCGCTCTCTGGACGGGTGCCGGTGAAGGTTAACTTTGATAACGGTGTCATTGCCGCTGGTGATCGCATTACACTTTCAAGTACGACACCAGGGGTTGCGATGCGCTCAACTAAAGCGACTGATCATGTGATTGGTGTCGCACTTGAGTCATACGAGACAACGGGAGCAACCAGCACAGCCTTCGCTGAGTTAATTGGTACTACTACCGTCCCAGCCGACACCATTATGATGTTGGTTGAAAATGACCCAGCGAGTAAGCTCGCTATTGGTGTAGACCGTTTTCTAGCCGATACCCAGTCCACTGAGTCCTTGCTGCTGGCAGCAAGTGACACAAGCACCGATAGTATTGGGCAGTTAGCGGATCGAATTGCTGATTTGGTCCTCGCACGCTTAGAGCACCTGGGTGTCCAAGTTGCTAATGCCGCGATATACGTTAATGATTTGTTTGCTGAGCGTATTGTGGTTGATAACCTAACGGTCGGCAGCGAAGCCTCTCCAAGTGGTATTACGTTCTACGACGACTTGGGTGCGCCATATTGTATCAAAGTGGAAGTTGGTGGTGAGTTAGTATCGTACCCAGGAGAGTGTGGTAGTGAGTCGAATGAGCCAATTAGTACCGATAATACTGGTGATAGTGATACGACAGAGACTAATACTGATACCGAAACTTTTGCTACCAGTGATACTGCCGGTGGTAGTACAGAACCAACTAACCCTGATCAAGATGCAACCAGTTCCACCACAGCCTCTACTACGAACGAATCGTCAGTAGACGATGATGCCGCCACCAGTACTGAGCCAGTCGAAGATGTGATTGATGATGTTACGTCCGAAGATCAAGACAGTGCGCCAACCGTCGATGAGGAAGTTGAAGAATCAGTTGATCCCGAACCAGAAGATACAGTCGATGATTCAGAAGTTGATCCTGAGCCAGTCGAAGACGACTCGGTCTCTGAAGAGGAGTCTGAACCAGTCGATCCAATCGGGGACAGTGATGAGTCAATAGAATAGAGTCTGGTACGATGAGAATATATGGAATACATACAACTAAGCGCTATTGCGCTTGAAGTAGTGATCGCAATCTTGTGTATCCGAGCAGTTATACGTGGCCGTCAGGCTTTTGCCGGTTTGGCTCTGACCTTCGTGATTTATGTCTGGTACGACTCCGTCCGATACTTTGATTGGTCAGTCGACAGCACCACGCAGTCGCTTGTATTTTTACTTGCAACAGTCAGTGCCCTCTACACGGTGTGGCAACTCACAAAGTAGTGTTTTCTACACATCTTCAATGTGACCGGTGATGACGTTTTTGGTGTCATCAATGCCGCTCGATATTTTGCGAAAGAGTTGCGCTCCCGAACTATTGTTTTTAGCTAATTGGTTTTCTACATGCTGAGTTTCGGCTGCTTCATCAAGCGCTTGGAGCGTATCGCCGTGAGTTAACAGAAACTCCTCTAATTTTTCTAAAGCTGCCTGTAGGCTCATGGTATGTTCTTCGGTGTATCCAGTTAGTCCTACTGCTGGGTGGTGGTCATTGATAGTGTTGAGATGTCCATGCATCTTTACATGTAGTTGGTGAGCTGCAGCAGTATCGACCGCTGTTTCACCAAGTAGCGTCATAGCTTGTTCAAGCGTCGCTTCTAAAGCCTCTACCTCATTTTCTACGGCAGCTACATATTGGTCGGTTAGGTGGGTAGCGTACCAGCTCCCGATAATACTAATCCCTACTATACTAAGGGTAACAATGATTGCGTATTTATTCATATATAAGTATTGTACCGAACTCAATTGCTTCCTGTGCAGAGTGCTGTGTATGCTATAGTTTGAGTACGTAACGCAATTATGGCTTTGTCCGCAATCCTTAGCCTGCGCAGTTTTTTCCTTGGGGTAGCAGTAGCTGCCACCAGTCTTTTGTTGGTGTATTGGGTACATGAATCCCAGGTGCAGGTTGATTATACTGGTGTTGTCGCCTCGCAGACACACGACATCGTGTCACTCCTTAATGAATATGATACTGATTCAGCAGCACAGCTTACCGAAGGTGAGGCAGTGCTGCTTCGCGCACGTTTGATTGCTCACGCTGCAGCTATCGCCGATATCGTTGCTATAGCGGAAACCGGTGCACTCTCACCATGGGAAGAAATGCAGTTAGTGCATAGTCTCTCGGCATTGCAAACCATATTGAATGATCGGGCGGAGGTGTTGGCTCTCATTGATACACAGGCTCAGATTGATTTTGAGCACGATCAAGCTTGGCAGTCAGTTTTATTTTATCTTGATCAAACTGTCGTAGCTCTACAAGCCCATGTTGTATCTCAATAAGTTCATTACAGTATGATTGGAAGGTTTTTCGCTATCTTTTGCTTTTTGCCAATAACGGCATTAGCGGCAGCTAGTCCGCAATATGAACTTTCTCAGGAACAGATTGGTGGCACGGAGTTCTCAGGCAGCTCAGTTAATTATGAGTTCCGGGCTATCATTGGAGAAGCTATTAATAGTTTCTCCAATAGCGCAAGCTACCTGCTTGATCAAGGTCGGACGTGGCTAAGCTATGTCGCTCCAACTGGTTCATCGACGGTAACAATTCAATATGCAGTGCCAGAGGGTCGTGTCGGAGTGGAGCAGACCAATGATGACACTGTGTTCTACTTGTCTATTCGCACAGCTGACGACGCAGACGACGTGGTGCTATTTACGACCGCCTTAGCCACCACATCAGTTGATGGTACATATCTTGCTGACATCGACCTCACGAGTGTTGCTACTGGAACGTACGATATTGGTTTTAAAGGAAGTCAGCACCTTACCCGGGTACTGCAAGATGTGCCGATTGGTTTTGGTAGTACGACACTCAATTTTTCTACAACCGATTACGCCTCAACCACTCGTGGCAGCATTCGATTGTTGGCAGGCGATGTAAACGGAGCCGGTGACTCGGCCGCTACACTAGGTGACGATGTGGTGAACTCGGTTGATCTCTCTGCAATTCTCGCTGTGTTGGATGATAGTGATGCCACTGGTAATGGGATTCGGGCCAACCTCAATCAAGATACAGCAGTGAATTCGGTCGACTTATCAATCATGCTCGATAACTTGGACGCCCAAGGAGATAATTAGTATGAGAGCGATTGTCATCAGTTTTGTGTTTGGTGTGTTGGTATCGAGCGTGGCTGCGTTGCCGTTATTGGCTGCTGCACCGTCTGGAGATGATTATTTTCAACTGCTCACAAACGTCACTACCGGTGGTGATAATACTGGTGATGGGGGAACGGGCAATCCAGCTGATCTTAATTACTACTACGTTGGACAATCATTTACGACCACCATGCAAATTGTGTCAGCCGGTGCACTGTCAGCCAATATCTGGATTGATTACGATACTGCCACTACTACCGCTTCAAATCTTACTACTGGTTCGTTCTTTGATACGTGGAGTGGGCAAACAATCAACACCAGTGAACCAACCAGTTTTGGCGGCTCACGGATCTTGTCGACCGGTCTTAATTTCATTAATCCAGTAAACTCAGTTGGAACGGGCTCGTTTGGTACAGTCCGATTTACCGCTAACGAGCCAACCGCGGCCGCTTATGGCACTGGTTCTCCTGGATTACTAGACATCAATATCGGTACGATTGGCGATACAACCGAGAGTAATATTTCAGTGAGCAGTATTGACGTTTTGGATGATGCAGAAGATTTTCAATTTCATATTTGGGCTGATACGGTTCCGCCATTTGCTGATAGTATTAGTCCAACTGATGGTGCTACGGGAATACCGGTTACGAGTAACGTTACCTTTAATTTGCGCGATACGCTTAATGGTCAAGGTGACTTGAATGGTGTTGGTACTGGAGTGAATACCAGTGAGCCGCCAGGCATCATTACTTTGAACGGAGTTGATGAAACTGATGATAGTTCATTTAGTTGCTCGGGAATTTGGGGCAGTAATCTTTGTGCGGTGACCGTTAATCCTGATCCACCTTCAGGACAAGCCGGAGACCCGCGTAATTTTGAATACAACACGACGTATACGTTGGTGGTTAGTGGTTTTGAAGATTTTGCGTCAACTGATCAAGATAGTCTAGGAGATGCAAATGGTCCCAATGCCATGGTGGCCACCACCACGACCTTTACTACCGAGGGTGATGCCGTTGCCCCCCAGGTAACGAGCCGCTCGCCTGGCGCTGGTTCAGCCGGAAATGCGGTGAGCACAGACATTTCAGTAACTGTTGAAGACCGAATTTCATATCCGTCTGGAGCGTCAGGGATTGGTTTGGTCACCAGTTCTTGTTCGATTGATGTTGGCTCGCCGAGTGTTGCTACAACTACCTATACATATATAAGTCCAGATGTAACCGTGGCATCTACTACGTACGGAGTTCAGTTTACAATCAATCCAACTATTGATTTTAGTGAAAATGAGACGGTTACTGTCATCGTGCGTGATTGTGTTGATCGTCAAGGCAATGTCATGGTCACTGATACCTATACGTTTGGTACGACTGATGGTAGTCGACCATATGTCGACGAGCTCGATCCAGCTGATGATGCGTTTGTTGCAGCTTCGGGCACTATCTCGTTTCATATTAAGGACGATGGTGTTGGTGTAAATCTCAACGAGACGGTGGTGTATGTAAATGGAACCTACTACACCAATGGCGGTGGTGCTGGTCAGGTAACAACCACTGGTACCCGTATTACCTATACCAGCAGTCTTGATTTTACTGGTGGTAATTATGCTGGTGACACTACCGCACTCACTGGTACCGCCAATGATTATTCGTTTGTGATTGATCCGCAGAATGATTTTGTTGCTGGTGAGTCGATACCGATCTTGATCTACACCGAAGATGTTAATGGCAACGTGATGGAGCGTGAAGTGGTGGGGGTCGTGGCGGCAGTTAATGGCGCATCGTTTTGTGGTGCTACGACGACCTGGAATGGCACAGCGTGTGTCGCAGTCATTGATGGCTCTACGTTTTGTGGTGCCAGCAGCACGTGGAACGGTACTAGCTGTGAGGGTGTCGCTACTGCGGGTAGTGCGTTTTGTGGCGCTAGTACTACGTGGGATGGCGTGTCATGTATCTCAGCAATTAGTGGGGATGGTTTTTGTGGTACCAATACAAGTTGGAATGGCACGACGTGTGTTTCGACTATCACGAGCACTGGCAGAAGTGGCGGTGGTGGCTCAAACCTACTTGGTAGCATCACGTTCGCTGGTGTCGCATCGCCATACGCAACCGTATATATTCGAGAAGAAGGTTTGATTATCGCTACTGCCGAAGCTGACGCCTCTGCTGTTTTTGAAATCGAAGTTGACGATCTTAAGAAAGGGGAATACAACCTCTCACTGTTTGCTGAAGATACTGATGGTCGTTTGAGCTCATCGCTGGCGTATCAGTTTATGTTAGAACAACGAGCTGACGGAAGAATCACAGATATTTACTTACCACCAACTATGGATGTGGGACCGGTTATTACCCAACAAGGTGGCTTGGTAACCGTCACTGGCCGAAGTGTTCCTGACAGCACAATTACTGTTGGTATTAACGCCGATCAAGAACAGTTCCAATTTACAGATGTTGATGAGTCTGGAGCATACAATTTCACTATTGATACGAGTCGTTATGAAGTTGAGGAATATCAGGTGCGGGTCCGATCTGCCACTGCCGAAGCTTTCAGTGCCTTCAGCAAGCAACGTACATTTGTGGTTGAGGAATCACTCATTATCGTTAACGAAGGGTTCGCCACCTGTGTTGGTGATGAGTGTCTCACTGAATACATTTTTGTCCCGCAAACGGCTACTGTTACGGTTACTGAACGGACCGACCCGGCACCGTTCACCGTCTTGCTACGCAACTACATCGAGATCTTCAACGGTGATTACTACCTTGAATTTATTGAGTTGGGCGATGTTCCGATCGAACGCTATGAGGTGGTAGAGCTACCGAAGACCGCCATACCAGAATCACTGAATGGTTGGACAGAAGCAGTCAGTCCGTATCGGTTAGCCGATCAAGCTTTAGAAAGTGTGGTGTATGTTCGGGGCTTTACTGCTGATGGGGAAGTGTATGTCGTGCAACTCGATCTGAGTTTATTTGAAGATTCAGGAGCCGCTTGGTATGACCCGGCATCTGGCACAACCGCTATTTACTACCTTCGATACATTCCGTTTGATCTACTGCTGGTGCTCTTGCTCTGTTACCTGGTATTGCGATCGTATCAGCGGCATAAAGAAAAAAATCAACATGAAAAAACAAACAATCATTAAGGGTGGTGTCATTGCGCTTGGCGTTCTTTTAGCGATCAGTGCCTGGCTAATATTCTATGACACGCGCATGACCACGCCGACCGATGTAGTGATGCAGTCAGACAGGGTCCCAATCAGTGGGATTGTACTCGACCCGGTTACTGCTGAGTCGGTCGCCGCGGTAACGCTAACTGCGGGTGATACCACAGTAGCTGTGGGTGCTGCAGGACAGTTTCGTTTTGGTGACGTTTCGCTCTCTGAAGGTATTGTGTTGTCTCACCCGGATCTCGTAACGAGTATTACTATTCAACCGAAGGTAGCACCTCCAGAAGGGTTAATTATCTGGTTTGATCCAGGTTTATACCAGGCACTTTTTGAACTTCTCAATATAACCGACTCAGATCAAACTATTCAGGTTACTGATGTCGTCTTACATCAACGTCTCGCACTAGAAATGGCTGGTGTCACTGAGGTGATCGCGCCGGCTATTGCAATCGAGACAGATCATCTTAATAGAATACATACCTACTACTTCACACCAGAGAAAACTGATACCGGTGTCGTGTGGGAGTTTGTGTATGTTGCGACTGGTACGGGTAGGTAGTTGACCGATTCGTAACTACAGCAACGTTCGTTCGATTACCCAGTATGCAGCAACACAGGCAATCGCGGTCGCCATCGTAATGGTGGTAAGGCGTCGACGTTCAGGGTCGCTGAAGATCCACCAGGTACTCGCCGCAAGAACCAAAATCACTCCTAGTTGGCCAACCTCTACTCCGATATTGAATCCAATTAGCGCTAACACCTCAGCTCCTTCTGGCAAACCAAGTTCAGTGAGGACGCTCGCAAAGCCCATCCCGTGGAAAAGACCAAACGCAAAAATAATCGCACCTTGCCATAGTTGTGGCACAAACCGATAGACCGCATCAACTGCAAACACCAAAATACTCAAAGCAATAATCGCTTCAATCAAACTGCCATTAGGCACAATAAAGCCGAGGACCGTAAGTGCCAAGGTAATTGAGTGGGCGAGAGTAAAAATGAGTGAGTAGAGCACGATTCGTCGCAGTGAGCCGGCGATCAAAAATACAGTGGCGATAAATAAAATATGATCAAGACCAAGCGGAACAATATGACGAATTCCCTCGTACACAAAGTTGGTAAACAGACTGAGGCTCGATTGCGCTGCTTGCGGATCGGCAATGGTGTGCGTAACCGTTGGTTGTTCTTGGTTGACGCTGTCGGTCACGATCAGGTCTCCTGGGAAGCGGTAAAAGGTGAGGAAGTTGCTTTGTCCTGGGTATTTCTCTAAGAGGAAAGAGGCTGTCACCGTCATGTCACCAATCGGCACTGGGCATACCACGTCAAAGTCAAAAAACAGACCAACAGCGGTTACCTCAACTGCTGCTTGTTCTGGAATAGAGATGTTTTCGTACGAACAGGTTTCTTCGCTGGTTTGTATGGAGAGATTCTCATCAAGGTAAGAAGCAATAGCTAGTTCTGATTGACGCAAGTCAGCCAGTAGCTCTGCAGCTGTCATTTCATTATTTGGGTCGAGAATCTCCATCGCCTCAAACCAGTTGACGCTATGCACGGCACGTAGGCGCTCGGGTGCAATCTCAACATTATCCCAATCTCGTTCAACAAAAAAATCTGTGACAGTAATGTCAGCTGGGTGCGCCAGTGCAGAAGTTGTTTGCACGCCAAAGAGAAGTAGTGCAAGCAGTAATAAGCGAATTGATGGTTTTGTCATAACCTTGGCATTGTACTAAGTTCGGGGGCAGTGTCTAGATTTACATAGAGTAAATTCAAATTATTTTTGAGAGGTTGCAAGAGGAGACATTTTGTATGACGACATCTCGTTGCGACTATCTTACCAATCCAAGAGCCCTTCTTTAATACAAAAAGGAAGCACTTGTTCTCTGATTGAAACAGGGAGTTTCACACCGTCTTTTTCGTAATGTTTATCTAAAAATCTGTACTCAGCTAGCTCAGGGTCAGCAAAGTTTATTTCTCCCTGTAGCTCGACTAAATATGTAGAAAGTCTAACAATTGCATCATCATGTGCTGCTGGTGCTTCGAAATCTCCGAGTTTCTTCTTCAAGATTGCTTCACATCCCATCTCTTCTTTAATTTCGCGTATTAGTGCTTCTTGCTCAGTTTCCTCATTTTCAGGATGTCCACCCAAGCTAGTCCAGATGTCTTTACCGTGTTTTCGAACCATTAGAAACGTATTGTCTTGAATTACAACCGCAGCAATTTTATGTATCACTTTCATATTATTTATCTATCACTTCGATAGGTTGCTAGCTATTTTACAAAAATAGCAATAACCTGAACAGTCTCTGTATAGAAATGTTCGAATCGGACTGTGTTAGTTGGTCAGATAGTTTTAAGAGCTGTTGCTAGAAGATCTCACCAAGTGATGCTAGGTAGTTGCGCCAGTAGGTATCTGGTTCGAGCCTGTAACCGGCGGACGGGATAGCTGGTCCAACTACACCACCTTCAATCTGCGGAGCTTCATACGCACTCGTTGGCGCTACAGCATCAGAGAAGGAGATTCCAAAGTCAGCTTGCAACTCAGCGTTGGTGAGCCCCACCAGTTCACTGCGGACAAACTCAGATAATTCACCGCCTTCAGGAACTGGCACAAAGTCGGCTGCTTGGGGGTAGAAATAGAGACCTTGATTACGGTAGCCAGGGATATCTAGCACAATGCGATCACGATGGAAGATTGGTGGTACGTTGAGCAGATGCGGTTCATCAAAGAACGCGTCATCAATACCGAGAATGCCCCCAGCCAGCCCAAGATCAAAGGCGGCTGCCATCTCGATGTTTATTCGTTCACCCAAGCTGCCATACACGACGCTGTTATCTAGGAAGGTAACGTCTCTGATCGTGAGATCCCGAGCTGCCCGGTCGGGAACAATGATGCGAATATCGTTTGGTGCAAATATCTGTGCTCCATTAATCAGCGCCTGTCCTTGCCGAGGTGCTGCTATACCGACAGTAAATCCATCAATGCTGGCATTTTCTATCGTCAAATCATTGCGGTTACTAAACTGATCAAGTTTGATTCCGATAGAGCCATATTTTCCATCACCAATCAGATCAATGTTGCGAAAGGTAAGTCTGGTGGAGTAGGGAGCCGCAATTCCGCTCGATGGAATATTCCACGCTGTAAAGTTTGAGAAGGTTGACTGCAGCTGATCTTCATACGCTTGTGGAACCCGAGCCACGTTGCCTTCCTCGGCTTGGTAGTGGTAGTACTCGTCGCGGTTGTCGGTGTGTAGATAGGCAATGTAGAGTCCCTTAGTAGCGCTGTAGGCAACGTTGTTATCAAAACTGGTGACCGGAACTTGTAAGGTTGGAATCTTTGTTCCTGGTGGCCCGATCAGGTAGCCGTTTGGTACGTTGCCAGCGTCAGCAAGATTCTCACCAAGCCCTTTTTCAACGAGCCCGAGTTTCCAGTAGATGTAGGCGTGTCCGGTAGCGCCACTGACGACATTGTCTTCAACCGCTACGCCAGCGCCATGGAACCAAAAACCGCAACCCTGAAACCCAAAGTCTTGCTGTAACACTCGTACATCAGGTGAGTTTTCGTCAGCCGTTTCACCATCAGCTGGGTTGAGGGTGGCAAATGGATTGACGTTACGAATGGCAATATTCCGCTTGAATGATCCGATTTCGTCGCCAGACTCGGTGTTATACGCAGCGCCGACGACTTCATAGGAAACATTATCTAAGAAGTCGACGTTGGCTGAGTGGTTCACGTAGGCCCAGCCTGGGTCGTTATTCACTACCGTACCCTGCACAATCGCTGGTCCGGTGTCGTCACCACCACGGTGGAAGTGCACAGAGTAACGACCACGAACATTAGTGCCATAGAGGTCGCGATAGCCAGTCCACTCTGAAGCGGCCTGAACAAAAAAGTCTCCATCAGGACTGACGATTTCCCAATCGTCGACCGGTCGTGTTTTGTCGGTTCGGCCAAGATCCTCAAATGCAACGTAGCGCACATCAGCGTCGTTGGTGTGCATAAACATGACGTGACCGCGGTGCAAGAGTGAGTCATTTTCGGAGCGGAAGGTGATGTTGCGAGTGAGATTAGCGACGTGGACATCAAGGTCATTGCGGGGCGGTATGTGGTTGCGAATCAGGGCAGGGGTAAAGTTGACCGTGGTGCCGCTAATACTCGTAATCGTTACTACTTGGTCACTCTCAGGGTTATCGGCTTCAACACCGGCAATCACAATCTCGTCACCAGTACGCCAACCGGTCGGTGTTTCACTCAAAGTGACTGAGGTATTGCCGGCTCGCGGAAACGATGCGACGCTCGTGAAAGCCAATTTTTCTCCACCGTACATAGTGGTTTTACCATGCAAGATGGCGCCGCGGCGGATGAGCTCAGGATCATGTGCGCGACTGACTGGCCCGTCGTCAGCAAATACCACGGTGGCAGTGACATCCGCACGAACTGGATTGCTTTGGGTACCAATGAGGAGATGTCCCCTATGCCCAGTGAAGATCGTTTCTACCAAAAGGGTAGTGTCTCTATCAGTTGCAAATTGGAGTGTCCCGTCAATGTCTACAGTTTTGTGGGGAGTGGAAAGCTCTTGATCGACGATCACCGTAACACCACTTGGTACGTATACGTTTGCCCAACTAGTCGGTATAATCTGGTTTTGCCAGGTAGCTGCATCTGACCAGGCACCAGAACGGGCTGCGATATGCGTTGTTCCATCCGGTACGCTGTTCATATCGCCTGACCAGACTCCTTCCACCATTGGTAATTCAGTGGAAGCCACTTCCTCGACAGGTCTGTCTGTCTCAGCGATTGCGGTTTCAGGTTCCAGACTGCTTACCTCTGGCCCAGTACTCATGGCAATCTCGTTGGGTTGGTCATCGATAGTTGGTTCAGTTGTGGTCGGTGTGGTAGTACTGACTGCTTCAGTGTTTGGTTTGGGCAAAGCTTCAACTGCTGCCAACTCAGCTGGCGCAGCGGGAACACTGGTATCTGAGTTGATTGTTGTGTTACTCGGAGCTGAGCTTTGGTTCATATAGAGCCAGAGCAAGCCAATGGTTAGAGCAACCCCAAGTATGAATGTGCTTATGAGTAAAAGCCAAGGTACTCGTTTTGTGTGTTGCGATTCCTGGATCATTTCGTCTTGCATACAAAACTAAGTATAGCAATTCAACAGCCGCCCTGCGGGATCAGCTGTGTTTGAGAAAAAGGATAGCAGAACAATGTATATTCTAGAGAGAGTCAAAAAATCTCCATCGCCGTCGTACAGACGACAACAAGGAACTCTGCAGCCCAAAGTATTAGAGAAGACTTGTCCCAGTCACTCACCCAAAGATCGATTTTTACTTGTTACTATTACAAGAAGCTTATCCGCAATCATTACTAAGCTATGCAATTACATGTACATACCAGCCACCTCATTATTGGTGGCTCACTTATCATAGCGGCCAGTATCATAGGGTACGCGCTCATGCAAAACCAGCAGTCAGCTGGGGCAGTGGTCGCTGAGCCGACTTTGCTCTATGTGCAAACAGCCGGTTCTGGCTCACTTGTCCTTGAGGGAGAGACGGGAACGCTCACCTTAAACAACACAGCTCCAGATACAGTATATTTCTCGGACCGACCAGCCCGAGAAGTGGGGCGCGAAACCACAGCCGATTTCATCGGTGACTGGTCACTGGGGGAGGGTAGCTTTGCAGAAACACCACCTAACGCAGCGCTTGATATTATCGATATAAACGGCGATCAGCATGTACTGATCGTAGAGCTGTTGAATCCTGACTACAACGCTAACACTGACACGCTCACGTACGAAGTAATTATGCTCGATGCGGGCTCAGCTGACGATTCTCTATATAGTTCGTTTGACACTGCGGCGCTGTTTATCGATTCAACGTACAAGTCATATAACTGTAAATGTACCCCAGAGGAGGGTGAAGATAGCTGTAAGTGTAAGTGGGACTATACGCTCGGTACGAGTGCAACTAAAGAGTTCCGTGTGTCGTGTAAAGGAACTGGCTCGAACGTTGACCTTGGTGTGTCCAAACGGCAGCCAAATACCACTTGTACAATTGCCACTAGCTATGGCCTTGGGTATCGCACTAAATCGTGTACCAATTGGAGTACCTCAAAGAAAGACGAGGTGAGTGTTAATGCTGAGTGTTCGTACTAACTATACGGCTCTTAGAATATATTGCTAAACATAGTGTTTTAAAATGGGCACGTACTGTCTCTCGAGTGGAACCAGTTTGAGGAGATGTGTTTGGATTGGTTGAGTGATGCGAGAGTCCTATTTACTTGATATGAATATCTTTTTTGTTATAGTGCCGAGTGTACCTGAACCAACCATAGAAGGGAATTGAGGTGGACAATCTATCACGAACTTTTTCACTACTGGGTAAGGTAATCAATGTGTTGCCGAAACCTCTTGCCCATTTGTACTTGGCGTCTGAACCTTCTTCACGACATGACTACGAAGATTTCATGCTCATGATGTTTCCGAAGCCTGATGCTCCTGAAGAGGCGGGAGAAAGTGGACGCGCTGTACTCGCAACTGCTATACCTCGGGCACGGTTTACCGAGCGTGATTTGCCAGACATAACAGTGCACGAGTTTATGGAACTGCTCGCAGAGCGCGGCTACCCTGATGAGACAGAGATGGCATCATGGGGACAGTTCGGCCGTACCTTGAGAGTACTGAAGCCATTCTATCCGCACAGGAAGACTGGTTAGCTTTGTCCACTCATCTTGTGTTCTTTCGTGAGGGCGATTGCTCACATCGCCCTCACAGCCCGCTATGCAAAGACTGCATGGCGGTTTTTGTTTTAAAATAAAAGTAGGGCTTCAATACGATTTAGAATATCAGCGGCATCTTTGAAAATATCCTGCGTATTAGCTTTGGTGTATTTAGCATCAATTTCACCCAAACCAGCTAGATGAACCTTATTTCGTAACTTACGAATCTTCTCTGCGCTTTTGTATGTTTCTTTATCTAAAATACCAGCCTTTTCACACGCTCTAATCAAGTTCAGTAGCTGTAATTCATTTGAGTACGTACGAGGTTCACGTACTTGAAATGCTGTGCAAAGCATGCCGTCAGTTTCAGTCTCGTATACGTCTTTGTGGTGCATCAATTTTTTATCGAAACCTAATGCATCTGCTTCAGTTGTTTGATTGGTCTCAATATATGTCTGAAGACAGTAGTGTAAACAGCCTTCAATTATAGAAGCAGTATGAATAATCATACTTTTATGGATGGTTGAACCTACGGTACTTTTTTCAGTGTTTTCTTGGTCACTGACGGCAATCAAAAAGATAATGTATTGAAAGGTTAGAGAGATATTTATCCTTAGTGTTTTATCTTCAATGAAAAGAAAGCGTTCTTCTAAGGTCTCAATACTTGGTATCTCATCCGCTAGGTTGTTACTTGCCATTGTTAGTCTTCAGTAGTTTGCTGAGTGAAGGGTATCCTTTTTCTTTTAGGAAATTACCAAGTTGTTTATCAGAGCGCACGCCAAAATCACGACCATATTTTTTCTCAATGGTGCCTATTTTAGTATCCGAGCGCTTGCGGCGGAATGATGAATCGCTTGCTTGCTTAGCCATAATTATGTTTATGTTAACACAAAGACTGGTTTTGTTTTTCTGACTATGTATTTGCTAAAATCACCCCATGAAGCACACTCAAGCCAAACGCAAGCAAAAACCGTTCTACGTCATCAAAAATGACCTCTTTCCTGACTTCTGTGTGCAGTTTACTTATAATGGTTGGTGGATAGATAGGGCAAAAGTTGAAAAATTGATTGAGGGTTTTCGGGCAGAGCTAAATGACATAGAAGCCTGTGGTTACGCGGGTATTTCCGAACAAGACCTGCACTATTTCATCAAGATACACCCTGAGTTTTCTAAGATTCGGAAGGCGTGTAAGTGTGAGTTGTCGATTAGGGCAAAACTGGCCCTGAAGGCCAACATAGACACCAAATACCAGTGGTACTTAGAAAGACGCCGTAAAGACGAATACAACACCAGAATCGAGACCACAGGGGCTCATGGTGCACCACTGCAACCAAGTGATAACACGTTTGTGTTGGTTGATATGAGTATCAAAGAGGATGAATCAGAAACAGCTCTAGTGAGCTAATTCATGCTATAGTCTTTCGTACAATTGAATATAAGGCCTAACCCGACAGCATATCTGGCGGTATGGTCGAAAATCGAAGAGTACAAAAACCCCGTAGTTAGGGCGTACTCTTCGTTGTGTGGGGAAACCTGCATAGGGGCTTCGGCTCTCCTAGTTACGGGATTTTTGTATGTCCCGTTGCTGGTTTTACCCACTAAGCAACACATCATGAGATTATTTATCGGAATCCTTATCAGCGTTCTTTCTCTAACGTATCTACTCCCCACAGGCATCGCCATCGCCCGCAAACGCACCAACACTATGGCTATCTTTGTCCTCAATCTCTTTCTTGGTTGGACGTTAGTTGGCTGGGTGGTGGCGCTGACGTGGTCGGTGGCGAAGGATGAGAAATAACGGACATTGCTGTTTCTTGATAAGATGCAGTCATGCCCAGAACATATCCCAGACGTGAACTCAGTAAGCTCGCTAAAGTTGTGGTTGAGCAAAGTGAATTGCCGATTGAGACGGGGCGTCCACTTACTGCTCTGGTGAAATACCTAGAAACGTTAGGTGGTCACGCGGCTCTAAATAATGCTGTTTCAGCTGCTTTCCATACAGCAAAAGATGATTCTTTCGGATATAAAAAAGCTCGTGAGTACTATCAAAAAGTCTGCGTGCAAATGATGGACGTGCCAGCAATTCAGCAGGAGCGTAAGCAATTGAAATCAATTGCTCGGTATCAATCCTTAAAACCGCAGCAATACCAAGCAGCTGTTCTGTGGCTACAAAAGCAAGTTGAAGACTTTAAGGGTAATGTGGCCACTAGGACCAAAACGAGTAAGATTTCAGTTGTGATTGATGAGAGAGGGATATATTTAGAGAGCAATCCCGCAAAGCGCTATAAAAATCGAGGTATGCGCCGTCAGATGATTTTTGACCTCCTAGACGCATTACCAAATGGGTTGCGAGCAAAAAATCTGGCAGCTCATTTAGAAGCCAATCGCGTATCGGCTGATATTGCTAGCATCAATGAGATTTTTAGGAAAAACCTACAAGTATCTTCTGACCTTATTGTTCACAATGGGACTGGATATACGTTAAATACAAAAAGTTTTCGTATTATCGCTGACTAAGTTTCCATACGTTTCTACAAGTACTCTACAACTGTGTTGTGGAGCTTTTTAATTCAATATATCTGCACACGAGACGTGTGACCCAGAACACAAAAGCGATGTATCGAAGTTCTGGGTCGATGCATCGCTTTTGTGTTCTAACAGAAAGAATAGACCAGCTTTTAAGGGGACGACTGGTGTAACAACAATCCTCTTTTCAAATCAAAACCAAGCCCTATTTCAGGCCCTCTTGCGAAAGCAGGGAAAAACAGTTGTCCCGCTCTGTCCCTGCCATCTGAAGAGGGTCGGAGGTTGGGTAAGGGGTAATTGGAGAGAACTTCAGGTGTACTCTCCAGTTACTTCATTTTCTTTCTCTCAAACATCTTCCCGCTTTATATCCCTTCAGAAGGTAAAAGCGGGGCCAGTATTGCTATGACTGCATTAGAAGAGTTTCGACAAATACTCAAAGACAAAAACGTCACGGTAGACGAAGAGTCTGTGGAGTTTTTTCGTGATTTTGTTGATGCACAGGCGGATATGATTTTAGATAAATGGCTCAGTGAGCGAGAGGTAGTAGAATAAATGTATGAGTAATCCAGAACGTCCACAAACCTGTATCGCTAGTGCTCGTCTGAGTAGCACCCAGCAAGTAGCTGGGGAGAGTATGGAGCTGCAAGTAAAAGCCTTGGAGAACTATGCTGCTGTACGTGATTGGGAGCTTTTGCCGTCTGGTAAAGTGTTTGAAGAAATTGGCACAGCCACTAAACGTCGAAAACTATTTGAGGACCATCTTGCATACATTCGAGAGCATCCTGGGAAGGTTGGCTACTATCTCATTCCATGTATTGACCGATTGTCACGTGCTGGCACGTCTGAGTATGAAGCAATGAAAAGAGAGTTGCGCGAACTAAATGTAGTTTTGGTTGATGAGCGGGGAATAATTCAGGAGTCAAAAAACTTAACTGAGTTGGATAATCTTGGTTTTAATGAGTATGAATGGGGTTATGAATCGCCAAGTGAAATCTCAGAAACAATTCTCTCAACACAAGCAAAGATAGAGCGAGATACTATCCTACGTCGTACGATTCCAAAGCAGATTACCTATACCCAGAAGGGATACCAAATCGGTCGACCTGATGATGGGTATGTAAACCAGAAGGTGGTTGCTGGCACGCAGATTCGTTTTATTCAAGCGTCAGACCCTGAGCGAGCACACTTCTTTAAAAAGATTTTTGAGTTACGAGCAGGAGGGCAGCATACTGACCAAGAGATACTGCGCATATTGAACGATGACATGGGCTTTCGTACCAAAACCTTCAACCGCTGGAACAAAGCCCATACTGAGATTATTGGGCAGGGAGGAGGTAAGAAACTACAGATAAAACAACTACAACGCATCTACCAACGTTTTGCTTACGCAGGGGTGCTGTGTGAGAAGTGGACACACAACAAGCCAATCAAAGCGCAGTGGGATGGTTTGGTTTCTATAGAGCTATGGAATAAAGCCAATCGCGGGAAGATTTTTATCAAAGAGTATGACGACAACTTACTAGAGATTCTCTATGACTACAAAACTGAAAAGCCAGTCTTTCAGCGACTTAGATACAACCCAGAGTATCCATTTAAGTGTGTGGCTTGCCCACAATGCGGTAGTCCGCTAAAGGGTAGTGCTCCGAAAGGGCGAGGTGGTCGTTATCCGCAGTATCACTGTGCTCGTGGTCATAAGTCGTTCTCAGTGAGTCGGCAACAAATGAACGAGACGGTTGAGCAATTTCTCAAAGGAGTTGAGTACGACAGTGACTATTTGAAAGTGCTAGAGGAAGTGTTAGTCCGAAAGTTACGTAAGCGACAGAAAGATGCGGTGCAAGAATCAGAGAAGCTCAATGAGCGTGTGACGCTCCTGAAGAGTCAGCAAGGGAAAACCCTTGAGACACTGGTGAATACAGAGAGTTCGTCAGTGAAGCAAATGCTCGAAAAACAACTTGAGAACATTGAGCGTGACATCAAAAAAGCTGAGTCGGTCCGTTTCTCAGTTGACCTTACAGAAGACAATATTGCTGAACTTATCAGTTACGCCAAGAAAATAGTGGAACTCCCCGAAAAAGCCTTGATAGACAAAGATAATCCGCTGCGTCAGAAGCAGTTATTTCAACTATTCTTCGAGGATTTACCAACCTACCAAGAATTAGTTAGTGGTACCGCTAAAAAACGCTTTCTTTTCAATACTAAATGTGTTGTTGAGACCCCTCAAAATGATAGGGAATCCCAGAAGGGGCGACTACCGGGAATCGAACCCGGACAGCCGGTACCACAAACCGGAGCGCTAACCGTTACACCATAGTCGCCATGTAACTGAGGCGGGATTTTGCTGACGGCGCAGCCGGCAAAATCCCACCGTGGTGGCCAGAACTATACCTAGTTTTTAGGGAAAAGTCGAGATCGCGCTTTGTTATACTTCTTTGTACATGGATTCAGATAGTTTGATCATCACATTATTTTTCACGTTCTTGATCGGTGCCGGCATCGGTTTTTACGCTGCTCGATTTATTTTTTAAATCATGCTGCTTTAGGGACGTTGACGAACCGCAATACCCGTCGCACGCTCATCTTTCATGCTCTCAAGCCGCTATAATGCGGCTACTTTATTTGCGTAACGTATTACATATTATGAACAGTTTTCTCCAAGAGTTTAAAGCCTTTGCCATGAAGGGTAATGTGATGGATTTAGCCATCGCCGTCGTGATTGGTGCTGCGTTTGGCAAGATCGTCTCGTCTCTCGTTGATAACATCATCATGCCACTCGTCGGCATTTTCCTTGGTGGCATTAGTTTCTCGAGCTTGAGCGTCGGTGTTGGTGGGGCCAACTTTGCGTATGGTTCGTTCATTCAGTCGGTGGTTGATTTCGTTATCATTGCCTTTGTGATCTTCTTGATCATTAAAGCGATGAACAATATGAAACAAGAAGAAGAGCCGACTCCTGAAGCGCCAGCTGAACCATCTGAGGAGGTGAAGTTGCTTCGTGAAATTCGCGACGGATTACGTCGTTAAGCCTAAAAAACCGCCCGACCCCGCGAGGGGTCGGGCGGTTTTTTACTTACACAACAAAAACACTATCTTGCGCAAGAGATTTCTGGATTGTTATCCACACATCACTACCAATACTTCATTTTATCTCTCCAGAAGAACGAGCCTTATTTTTCAATAGCAGTTGTTGTTTTTATCCCCAAACACGTAAACGGGCCTTGTTTTAAGCCTGTTTGCCACAATCGCGAGTTCTATTTAGTATCTATGTAACACACGAGTTACTCCACCCGTGTGTGTCGGAGGGAACACACGCTTGTAGAAAAGCCATGTTATGAACGCATGGGCGTGTACATTGTACTCTGTTGAACTGAATCATTCATAAACATAGTTGAAATGTAGCGGGTAGCCGACCGCGTCATACACTTTCACCACCAATTATTTTTGTGAGAGATTCATCCGAAACTTGTTTTCTACCTGGACTGACGCGACACCAGGAGAAACTTATGAGCTTTTAATTCACTGCTATATGTCACGTGAAGAATTATCAAAGGAAGTCGCCACAAACCTCCCCGCACCACTCGCGCCGTCACCACTGCAGCGAGAGGAAATCGAAGCCGATATGGTGCCCGTTCGCCGGGTACCAGTGAATCGAGCTGATACTTCTGACGTGGAGTAATCAAAACGTACAGCGTAGCTTGCCGCCAAAACAGCGATGTTGGGCGGAGACTACCGTGGTCGCGACCCACATAGTCTCCGCCCAGCACCGCTCGCAGCCTAGCTGTACACCTACTAATTATTGTAAGTACTGATTGAATATCACATGGAAATCAAACAAATCAAAAAACGAGATGGAACTACCAAAGCCTTTGAGATCAACAAAATCACCAATGCGGTGATGAAGGCTTTTAAAGAAACCGGAGAAGGCGCTCAGCCTGAGGCTGAGAAAGTAGCTGCGCTCGTCAAGGAAAAAATTGTGTCCATGTGTGTCCAAGCGGCGGCTGCCGAAACCGACAGTCCGCTCGCTAATAAGTGTGTTGATGGGTATCCAGCTGTTGAAGAAATTCAAGACTTGGTAGAAGCTGCGCTTATGGAGCTCGATTACTTCGAGACCGCGAAAGCCTACATCATCTATCGTGCCGAACGAAAGCGTTTGCGCGAACGTGACCTTTTCACCAAGCGAGTTGAGTTGAAGCCATACGAATATCCAGAGCTTGCTTCATATGTAGATGCAGTTCGTCACTCATACTGGATTCACACCGAGTTTAGCTACACTAGTGATACCAACGACTACAAAGTTAATGTTACCGATGCTGAGCGGGAATCAATTAAAAAGACGATGCTGGCGATCGCTCAAATTGAAGTAGCAGTGAAGACCTTCTGGGGCAACCTCTACAGTAAGATGCCAAAGCCAGAAATTGGTGCTGTTGGATTCACCTTCGCTGACAGTGAAGTTCGCCACATGGACGCCTACTCGCACCTCTTGGAGATTCTTGGTCTTAATGATGAATTCAAGAACTTGCAAGATGTGCAAGTGATCCAGGATCGTGTGAAATATCTTGATAAGGTTATTAATCTCTCTAAGACTAACGAGAATCGTCAGTATACCCAAGCGGTACTCCTCTTCTCATTATTCATTGAGCACGTCTCGCTCTTCTCACAGTTCCTCATCATGATGAGCTTCAACAAGCATCGAAACTTGTTCAAGGGTATCAGTAACGCAGTAGAAGCTACGTCTAAAGAAGAGCAGATCCATGGCATGTTTGGTACCGATCTCATCAACATCATTAAGAAGGAGCATCCAGAATGGTTTGATGATAGCCACCGCGAAATGGTCAAGACGATGTGTATTGAAGCCTACCAGGCAGAGAGCGCAATCGTAGACTGGATTTTCGAAGATGGTGAACTCGACTTTATGCCGAAGAATGAGGTGAAAGAATTCATCAAGAATCGCCTCAACAACTCACTCAAAGGTATTGGTATGGACGCCGTGTTCTCAATTGACGAAGCGTTGCTCGAGAAGACTGACTGGTTTGACAATGAAGTAATTGCTACCAAGCACGTCGACTTCTTTGATAAGCGCTCGATCAATTACAATAAGCGCCAGACTAGTGTCACCAGTAACGACCTGTTCTAAGCCCAGTTCTTTCCTTATTCACCCTAAACTATCTGTATGACCAATCGCCATGAACCATGGTACTGGCTTAATGAAAATAGCCGGACCTTCCTTGCTCGAGGCTACCTCGGGGAAGGGCAGACAGCTGAAGAACGGATCCGCTTTATCGCCGATCACGCCGAGAAAGTTTTAAATAAACCGGGCTTCGCTGACAAATTTTACGACTACATGAGCAAGGGCTGGATTTCGCTCTCGTCTCCCGTGTGGGCCAACTTCGGTGTAAATCGCGGTTTGCCGATCAGTTGTTTTGGTTCGTATTTGCCAGATGATATGGCGGGGATTCTTCTCACCCATGGCGAAGCCGGCATGATGAGTAAGTATGGTGGAGGCACTTCAGGCTACTTTGGTGATCTGCGTGCTCGTGGAGCAGCAATTGGCGACAACGGCTTTTCTAACGGTCCAGTACACTTCATGCAGTTGTTTGAAAAGATGGTTGATGTGGTGAGTCAGGGTAAGGTACGGCGCGGAAGTTTTAGCCCGTACTTACCACTTGAACATGATGATGCGATGGAGTTTCTCGACATTGGTACGGAAGGTAACCCTATTCAAACCATGACCCACGGTGTGACTGTGGGAAGCGAGTGGCTCAAGGAAATGGAAGGGGGTGATGAGAAAAAACGAAAGACGTGGGCCCGGGTGATTCAACGTCGTGGTGAAATTGGCTATCCGTACATTCTCTTTACCGACAACGCCAACGAGAATACGGTTGATGTCTACAAAGACAAAGATCATAAGATTTTGGCGTCAAACCTCTGTAGCGAAATTATGCTGCCGAGCAATGATCGCTGGTCATTTGTGTGTTGTCTCTCCTCTATCAACATGCTGCATTATGACGCGTGGAAGGATACCGACTTGGTAGAGACCATGACCTACTTCCTCGATGCGGTGATGGAGGAGTTTGTCGTGAAGCTTGAAGCACTTCGCGATGCAAAAGATCCAGAAGATAATCTTGCTTTCACCTTTATGGAGCGAGCGTACAACTTTGCGAAAGAAAATCGCGCCTTGGGCCTCGGTGTACTTGGTTACCACTCACTCCTTCAGAGCAAAATGATTGCTTTTGAAAGCGAGGCCGCCGCTAAGCTCAACGAAGAAGCTTTTAAGCTGATTAAAGAAAAGTCAGATAAAGCTTCAGAAGAAATGGGTAAGGAATACGGTGAACCCGAAGTCCTCAAGGGTTATGGACGCCGCAACACCACCAAGCTGGCGATTGCGCCGACTACGTCTTCAGCCTTTATCCTTGGTCAGGTCTCACAGAGTATCGAACCAGTGTGGAGTAACTGCTATGTGAAAGACGTCGCCAAGATGAAGGTGACGATCAAGAACCCATTCCTTGAGACGCTCTTGGAAGAGAAGGGGAAGAACGATAAAGAAACCTGGAACAGTATTCGCGATAATGATGGTTCGGTACAGCATCTCGACTGCTTGAATGACGATGAGAAGGAAGTGTTCCGGACCTTCGCTGAGATTGACCAATCAGTGGTGATTGATCAGGCCGCGAAGCGCCAGGAGTACATCGACCAAGGACAGTCACTTAATGTTATGGTGCCACCATCCACTCCACCGAAAGATATCAATGCCCTCTACATGCAAGCCTGGAAGAGTGGGGTAAAAGCACTCTACTACCAACACAGTATGAACGCAGCGCAGGAACTGACTCGACGAAAGCTAACGGAAGGAAAGTAGCAACAAAGTGAAACGGCCGCGATTGCATCGCGGCCGTTACTAATGAGTGTTAAGGTGGCCAGTGCGAATAAACAATTGTAGTCCGCCTGGGTAACTTTCTCATTGATGTATCCGAACTCAGGTGGAAATCAAGGTGGGTTACTCGTAGTGTTCGATCTAAATCGAATGGATATAGTGAACCTTGATCTTGATCAGATCGCAACCGATAGGCGATTGTAAACTGAATAACATCTTGATCGACACACACCATGCCTTGAGAATGATCGGGTGGTTTATCAAAGAAGGTTGCTGTAGCTAACGCTGCATACACTCGTCTAAGAAAATTCTCACCACGATCCAACAACTCTTTACTAGGAACCAAATAACCAAGATCGGCACTACCGACTACTCCTAAGCAAGGCAATGTCTTAGCTTGCAGAAACCGGTCGTTTAAAGCGGCTAATTGGGCAGATATGACTGGATCTGGTACCCATTTGGGTTCAGGGAATTGATGGTGATTTTCACAAACAAATCCCTGGGGAAGGGTGTTATTTATTTGAGGTAACCAGGCAGTCCGCTTTGGATCATATGCATCGTACTTTTTTAGATAGACACCTAAGCTGCTGCAGATAGGACAAGTTGGTACTTCTGGGATGACGTAGCGTTGAGTCATCATGTATCTCCCAAGTAACTTCTTTCTACACTATAGCCAGTACAACTGTTTATGCAATATTTCTGGTCGGTTCGTGTACTAAAAGTGTATTTGGTATCATTAACTGATTATGCGTAGCAGCTTTTCCATTCTTTTAATTGTCGCTATTTTGTTTGGTTCGGGCTATCTCTACTACAGTGTTTTGGCAGTGTGTCAAATTCCGGTTGGGTATCGCATTGGTGAGCTTGATGAGCGATTCAATCTCTCCTTCGATGAAGCGCGCTTGGCGATTCTAGACGCTGAAGCTATTTGGGAAGACACTACTGGTCGAAATTTGTTTCGGTATAAAGAAGACGCTAACGATTTGGTGATTAATTTTGTATTTGATGACCGGCAGGCATTTGCTGACGCAGAAGAAGATTTTCGCGAAGAACTTGATGAGAAAGAGACCAGAACGGAAACTATTAACGAAACCTTTGCCGAACTAGCGGCTCGACATGGAATTGAAAGCCAAACATACGAAGCGCAAGTCAGAGCGTACGAAGTAGACCTAGCGAGCTACAACGCAACGGTTGAGCAATATAACGAAGAGGGCGGCGCGCCGCCAGAGGTGTTTGACGAGCTGCAGCAACAGGCCCGCAACCTAGACCGTACAGCTGGAGAACTTAACGCCGAGGCGCGTCGCCTCAATAATCTGGCTGAAGAAATTAACGCCCTGGGTGAGCAGGGCAATGAAATTATTGAGAGTTATAACGAAGACGTCGCAACGTACAACCAAACGTTTGGCGAATCAACCGAATTTACCCAAGGCGATTATCTTGGTGATACTATTAATATCTATAAGTTTAGTAACCAACGCGAGCTACAGCTGGTGCTGGCTCATGAGCTGGGACACGCGTTGGGTCTTGACCATGTTGAGGGGAGAAAATCAATCATGTACTATTTGATGGGAGATCAGCCACAGCAGCCGCAATTGAGTCCAACTGACCTCGACGCTTTTGTAACGACCTGTGGCGATGGTCAGAGCTTTATCGAACGACTTTTTAATCGAACCTAATTACTAAGTATGGAAAAATCATTTTTTCAATTTACCCACAATCGAGTACTAGGGACACTCATCTTATCGCTCACGGCTATTGCTCTAGCTTCCTACTCACATCTCACCCTTGAGCGGTCTCAATCAAGCGAGATGGGTCCGGCCACGATTACTGTCTCAGGAGAAGGGGAAGTACTTGCGGTACCGGACATTGGCGAATTTTCATTTACGGTCGCGGCTGAGGGAGATGATGCGACCGAAGCGCAAGAAGCTTCGGCTACAACGATTAATGCCATTATTGAATACTTGAGTGAGAACGGAGTGGAAGAACGAGATATCAAAACTCAGAACTACAATCTCTTCCCGCGTTATCGCTTCGAAGAGCGAGTATGCCCAGCCGGAAGCTTTTGTCCCCCAGGAGACCGGGTGCAGGATGGCTTTGAAGTCTCGCAAACAGTACGGGTAAAGGTGCGCACCACCGACGAAGCAGGAGCTCTGATTTCGGGTGTGGGTGAGCTAGGGGCTACTAATATCTCGAGCTTGCGCTTCACAATTGACGATGAGGATGCTCTCAAGTCTGAAGCCAGAGAAGCTGCAATTGCTGATGCGAAACTGAAAGCCAAGCGCTTGGCTGATGACCTGGGTGTTCGCTTGGTGCGGATTGTTGGTTATTGGGAGAATGATGGAAGCCAGGCAGATATGTTTAGTTTGCGAGCCGAAATGGCAGTAGACGAAGCGTTTGGGGTGACTACTGCGCCAAGCTTACCGACCGGGGAGAATAGTACGGTGAGTAATGTAAGTCTGACCTACGAAATTCGCTAATTAGTTGGTTAAAAGCAAGGGCAAGTCTTTTGGACTTGCCCTTGCTTTTTTCTATGATAAGCGTACTATAGTGCGCAAGAAAGCCCGAGAGGGCTTTTAAAAATGCTAATGTTACCTTCTATTTTATGAGTCAATTGGGAAATTATCTTCGCGCTACCGCCGCTGAAATGAAGCAGGTATCGTGGCCAAGTCGTGCTACTGCTCTCGCGTATACTGCGATCGTGATCGGTATTTCGATTTTGGCAGCTATCTTTTTGGGTGCGTTTGACTATGTATTCACACAGTTTATTGATCTAATCGTGAGTTTTTAAGCTTATGGCTAAGCAACAAAGCACTGGTGAACGCCATTGGTACGCGATTCACACCTACTCTGGTTATGAGAACGCCGTGGCGCGTAACCTAAAGCAACGCATCGACTCCCTCAACATGCAGGATAAGATTTTCGACGTGGTAGTACCAACCGAGAAAAAAATCCGCGTAAAAGGTGGCAAGCGAGTGACCGAAGAGGAACGCATCTACCCGGGGTACGTCTTGGTTGAGATGATTGTGGATGATGAATCATGGTACATCGTACGTAACACCCCGCGGGTAACTGGTTTCGTGGGAAGTGGAACCCAACCGGTACCGCTTTCTGAATCTGAATACAACGCGCTTATGAAGCAAATGACTGACGAAACCGTGAAGCACAAAGTTGACCTCTCTCCAGATGATCTGGTGATGATCGTCGATGGTCCATTCAAGGAGCTAGAAGGCAAAGTAGGCGAAATCGATGAAGCCAGCGGAAAGGTGAAGGTGATGGTCTCAATGTTTGGTCGCGAGACTCCGGTTGAGCTCGACTTCTTGCAGGTTAAGAAGATTTAAGGAGTGTAACGACTATACAATTTTTATGTCTCTGCGTGCTCATTTCCTAGAGCGCATCGCTAGACCAAGAAGCTGTAAGGAATGATGATTAAGAAAATATGAAAAAGCCGCCCTGTACCGGGCGGCTTTTCGATGACAGAGTAGCTACTTTCGCCTTTGCCTTCGCAAAGACCTTCTTCGCTGCATATTTTTCCGTCTCTGAAAATATCTTCGTGAAGATTTGTAATGCTCATTTAGCATCGTCCGTTACCTCCTGTTTGCTACTATGAACTATATCTAACTACACGCACTTGTCAAAATCACATTTATTTTGTATCGTAGCGAGGCTTCTACCGAAATACGTGGCTTTGGAACACGTGTTTCAGGCCGAGGTTATCGGCTAAGTAATAACCAAATATAACGAAAATACTGTGGCAAAAGAATTAGTAAAAACACTAAAAGTTCAGGCTGAAGGTGGTAAGGCAACGCCCGCTCCACCACTTGGTCCAGTACTTGGTCAGGCTGGTATTAATATCGGTGAGTTTGTAAATCAATTTAATGAGCAGACTCGCGACCGCATGGGAGAAATTGTTCCAACCATCATCAATGTCTACGATGATCGTTCATTCGATTTTGTTTGTAAGACAGCTCCAGCCTCACGCATGATCTTGAAGGCAATTGGTAAGCCAAAGGGTTCAGGTAAGAACCTCGTCTCAAAGGCAGGCGATATTACCAAAGCGCAGATTCGTGAAATCGCGGAAGCGAAGATGGAAGACCTCTCAGCTAACGACGTTGAGCAAGCAATGAAAATCATTGAAGGCACTTGCAAATCAATGGGTGTACACGTGAGTGACTAGCGAACGTGGACAAAGCTTTTGAGGCAAATTCGACCGTAGGGAAGAATCTGTCCAAAAGGTATACAGTCTCTGTAAGAGATACACGTGAGTGACTAGACGATACATATAAAAGATTGGCCGGTGTGTAACCGGCTTTTCTTTTGTCTTTTCATTCATTACATACTTTGCTATAACACTTTACAGTTGAAGAGTTCCAAGAGGAGAGAGAAATGATTCACGAGCTCAAAATTAACTTCAGTCACGTCCCGATCCTTCATTCCAGTTTCCGTGACTGGCAGATGGTCCAAGCGGACATGCGAGATACACCTCGTTGGTCAAACTTTCCAGCGTATAGACAAAATCTTGGCGATCACACTAATTCTATCGTTGTCTTATGTGACAGAGTGATTGGATTTTATCGTTGGCCAATAGATGAAGTGCTACTCCTTCGGGCGGCCATGTACCATGACCACGGAGAACCACTAACCGGGGGCGACGTCATCTACGACAAGAAGACAGTGGAGAAAGATGTGCTGGAATGGGTAGCTTTTTGTGATTCAAAGCAACATGTTCCGAACTCTCATCCACGCAAGTTGCGGGAGAAAATGTATCACGCATTTCTGCTACAGTTTTGTTCCTGTAGTGATGAGCAAGTTGGAGCATTTCCAGATGGTGCACAAAAAATAATACGGTTGCTTCAGCAAGAAAAAAATGATGAGCACCGTATTTTTGATTTCGTGCAGCGCTTGGACTACGTGTTCTCTGCTTTTCAGGGCCACTTGCTTGGAGTGAGAAATGATGAAGAAGATATGCTTACCAGCGTTCTAGATAGACAAGTAAGGCCAATCGATGCATTAACAAAACAGCTTCCAGACATGGAAGCGGTGTGGCTTCCTTTACGGAAATTTTGTATCGAACTGGTCAACTGGCAGGGATAACACTAGAGATCGTGTTTGTACTGCAAGGCGTCTCCCAAGGGGAGGCGCTGCTTTTATTTTCGAACAAAATCTAACCATTGGTAAGTCACATTGTTGTACGTCTGTATCAGATGTTTTCGGTTTAGTTGGAAACTTTCTTCAAATTCTGGAAAGAACGTATCTCCTTTAACATCATCGTCGACGACGGTGAGGTGAATTCTCTCCACGTACGGGAGGCTCTGTTTGTATAGTTCCGCACCACCACCGATATGAATCTCATCTGGTTCTTCGTGGCTTGCAAGAGCGAAGGCTGACTCGAGCGTGTTGGCGGTTTGTGTGCCTGGGAACGAGAACGATTGGTCTCTCGTGAGAATAATATTGGTCCTACCAGGCAATGGCTTGCCCAAAATACTAATAATTGATTCAAACGTCTTTCGACCCATGATAATTGGGTGTCCTAAGGTAAGTTGCTTGAAGCGCTTGAGGTCTTCCGGAATATGCCATAACAACCGATTGTCTTTGCCAATCGCTCGTGAACCTTTCGCCATAGCGGCCACAATCACTATAGGTGCAGTAGGGGTTTGCATGGGGCCGATTATGACACATCTCTTATGAGCTGTCTTTTGGTCTCTCAATTCTCACTTAGTATAATGAAGCCACTATGGCTCATGTAGAAGTTGAAATTAAAAGCCTCTTAGGCGAAAAAGCGAACGCAGATAAGTTAAAAGACAAGATGTGTTCACTCGACCCAGAGTGCGCCTGTGTTGCCAGTAATAAGCAACTTAATCATTATTTTGAGGGTGGCGATATTTACAAACTATACGAAAAAACCGAACACCTCTTTAAGGGTGAGCAGCACGAAAAATTTAAAAAGATCACCGATAAGGGAAGTGACTTTTCAGTACGAACTCGTCAGAAAGATGAAGAAGTGTTGTTGGTGGTGAAAGCATCGATTGATGAAGGTGACAGCGCGAATACAGTTTCTCGTCTTGAGTTTGAGGAGCCTGCTTGCATTGGTCTTGATGATCTCGATGCGCTGGTGCGCTCGGCTGGTTATCAATACCAAGCCAAGTGGTCACGTGAGCGGGAAGAGTATGTCTACAAAAACAGCAACGTGTGTATCGATCGCAATGCTGGCTACGGTTACTTAGCTGAGTTTGAGAAGGTGGTCCCAGACGGAACTGATGTACAAGAAGTGCGCAAAGAAATTGAGTCACTAATGGCCGAAGTGGGAGCGCTCGAGCTACCACAGGATCGCTTGGCAAGAATGTTCGAGCACTATAATAAGAACTGGTCAGATTATTACGGCACCGAAAAAACCTTTGTCATCGAATAGTATGTTTCTTTCCGATACTGATATCAAAACAGGAGTTGAAAGTGGGGCAATTATTATCAAGCCCTTTGACGAATCGCGACTACAAGTTGCTAGCTATGATGTCACCCTTGGCAATGAGTTCGAGATAGTTGATCGGCATCAACTTGAAGCCTCAGATCCAGCCAAGAAAATTTATCCCAAGACCCGCAAGATTGAAGTAGCTGATGGCGATACGTTCGTGCTACACCCAGGAGAAAATGTCTTAGGCAAGCAAAAAGAATTTATTGGTGTTGATAACGAGCACCTTATTCTACTTTCGGGGAAGAGCAGCCTGGCTCGAGTAGGGCTCGTGGTTCATAACACCGCTATGCTGTTTAATCCAGGCCATAAGTTTTACCCGACTTTCGAGCTCGTTAATAGCAGTAATATCCCCATTATTCTCAGACCAGGTATGGAAATTGCCCAGCTTATTTTTGGTAAACTAAGTAGCAAGACAGCACAGAGTTATGAAGAGGTTGGTCGCTACGATAGCGACAATTCACAACATTTTACTGAAGCTAAGAAAAAATAACATGTCACAAAAACACCCTGAATACCAATACCTCGATTTGATGCAAGAACTCCTTGATAGTGGAGACAAACAGGCCGACGCTGATACTGGCGATGTGACCTACAGTTTGTTTGGTAAGCAAATGCGGTTTGATCTGTCTGAAGGCCTACCGCTTTTAACAACGAAAAAAGTCTATTGGAACGGTGTATTGCAGGAGCTGTATTGGTTTATGGCTGGTCACACGAATATCAAATACCTGGTCGACAATAATGTACATATTTGGGATGACTACCCATTTCGTATTTACAACGACAAGCGCGAAGCAGAAGGTTGGCCAGAACTGACCAAAGAAGAGTTTATTGAAAAGATTGCTTCTGACGATGCGTACGCTAAACAACACGGAGAACTGCCGCGTATTTATGGCGAGATGTGGCGTAACTGGCCGCGTCGAGATGGTGGTGGGGTAGACCAGTTGCAGTGGGTGGTTGATGAGGTGAAGAACGATCCGAGTTGTCATAACGCTATCGTGAACAGTTGGAATCCTGAGTATCTCTACGCTATGGCCAAGCCAGGAGAAGCCTGTCGTTTTCCGATTTGTCATAACATGTATCAGCTGAATATTAAGGACGGGAAATTGTGTCTGCAGCTCTACCAACGATCAGCTGACATCTTTTTGGGAGTGCCGTTCAACATCGCTAGTTATGCGCTCCTGACCGAAGTCTTGGCCAAGATTACTGGCTATGAAGCAGGTGAGTTTATTCATACTTTTGGAGATGTGCACATTTATGAAAATCACATTGATCAGGCGAAGGAACAACTTTCTCGCGACCCGCTACCATTCCCGACCGTCACTATCGATGATGCGGTTACCTCTATCGATAACTTCAAGCCAGAGCATGTAACGCTGAATAATTACGACTCACATGCCACCATCAAGGCCGACCTAGCGGTTGTGGGCGGCTTTAATAAAAAAATTCACCAGAAGGATGAGGATGAAGCAGAGGAGTAGGTAACCAGTTAGTTTCTGTATGTTGTAGCACTATAAAAACCGAAGATTACTCAACTAATGTTTTTAGCATGCACGAATACAACTACATCAAAGATCAAGACCAAGATATTTACGCTACCCTCGTGGGGGAAGAGGAGCGGGAACGCAAAGGGGTGGAGCTCATTCCGAGCGAGAACTACGCCTCAATGGCGGTGCGCGAAGCAGCGGGCTCGGTGTTCACGAACAAATACTCTGAAGGCTACCCTGGCAAACGCTACTATGGTGGGCAGCAATTTACCGACGCGATGGAGACGATTGCGATCAAGCGAGCTTGTACGCTCTTCAAGGCTAAGTACGCCAATGTTCAACCACTTGGTGGCGCAGCTGCGAATGTGGCGATGTACTTTGCCCTCATGGAGCCGGGTGATACGGTACTTGGGATGGATCTTTCGCATGGTGGGCACCTCACCCATGGACACCCAACCACTGAAATTAACAAAGTCTTCAACTTTGTTCGTTACAAGATGAAGGATGTTGATACTGGTGAGATTGATTACGACGAGATGCGGGAGATGGCACTGGAGCATAAGCCAAAAATTGTTTTGGCCGGCTTCTCGGCCTACAGCCGTGAGCTTGATTACGAGAAGATGAAAGCGATTGCTGATGAGGTCGGTGCCTACACCGTGGCAGATATCGCGCACATCACCGGCTTGATTGCGGCGGGTGTGCTGAAGAATCCATTTGATTACGGGTTTGATGTGATGACCATGACCACCCATAAGTCACTGCGTGGTCCACGCGGTGGGATGATTGTGATACGTGAAGATGAAGAGATTGCGAAGAAAATTAACAAAGCCGTCTTCCCAGGCATGCAGGGTGGTCCGCATATGCATATTGTAGCGGCCAAGGCGGTCGCTTTTGGTGAGGCACTTGATCCAACATTTAAGAGTTATGCCGAACAAATTTTGAAGAATGCTAAAGCGATGGAGACTGTGTTTAAAGACGCTGACATACGCTTGATGGGGGGTGGCACTGACAACCACTTATTATTGGCTGACGTATTTGGTTCACTGGGTATTACCGGGCAGGAAGCTGAGGATGTGCTGGATGAAGTCGGTATTACCCTTAATAAAAATATGATTGCTGATGATCCACGCAAGGCCATGGATCCATCCGGGATTCGCTTTGGTACGCCAGCGATGACCACGCGCGGTATGAAAGAAGCGGAAGCCACCAAGCTCGCTGAAATTATGATTGCAGCGATGAAAGCGAAAGATGATGTGGCCAAGAAAGCTGAGTTGCAGAAGGAAGTACAAGCACTCTGTGAAGCCTTCCCAGTGCCAGAGAAGTTTGTCTAAAATAATGGTTGCATTTGTATTATAAATTGATATTATTTTTGTCTGCTCGACTGGTTTCTCACCTACCCATGAGAAACCTGCCCCCAATAACTTAGGGACGTGTTTCCCTTAGACCTCGGGGATAAAAAAGCACGTCCCGCATTTTTCCGCGGGACTTTTTATTTTCCTCTTTTTCGCTTAGTTCGATACAATACAACGCATGATCTCGCGACTGCAAAATTTTCCCGTTCCAAGAGTGGTGCGCCGCTACTGGCTGACCATGGCTTTTTTTGCGGGGTTTGTGGTCGATAACATTACGCTCAATCGGGTTGACCAGTTGTTTGATAATGTCATTTTGGCTACGTACGTGGTGCTAGCCATGGCTTCGCTACTGCTGTTGTATGCCACAACGGCTGGGCAATTGCCTGAGCGGTACAACGAAAAAGTGCGCTTCTATGCGCCTCTCTTAGTCCAATTCTCGTTTGGAGGCTTGCTTTCCGGGATGTTGATTTTCTACGGTCGAAGTGGTGATTGGTTGGTGAGCTGGCCGTTCCTCCTCATGATTTTAGCGGTCATTTATTTTAATGAAACCCTGCGCGACCGAGCGTCTCGCCTCATCTACAACTTGGCGATTCTCTTTATTGGCCTTATTTCATATATTGTGCTGGTCATCCCCGTCTTTACTGGCTACATGGGACCGTGGGTGTTTGTTGGTAGTGGGGTGCTGGCTCTTGTGGTGATGTATCTGTTTGTACAGCTCTTGTATCGGATTGTACCGAAGTTTATGGAGCTTCAGATGAAATCAATTGTCTTCACGCTGGGGGCGATTTTCTTCGGGATGAATTTTCTCTACTTTGCAAACATCATCCCACCGATCCCGCTCTCGCTGAAAGAAGTGGGTATTTATCACTCAGTAGTGCGATTTGAAAATGGTGACTACCAACTGAAGTACGAAAAGGGAGCTTGGTGGGAATTCTTTAAAGATTCAGATGATACGTTTCATCCAACTCCTGGCGGCGCAGTCTTTTGCTTTGCGAAGGTGTTTGCGCCAACTCGTTTAGAGACCGACATTTTTCATACCTGGGAGTATCAAGATGATAATGGCGATTGGCAGGAACATTTCCGGGCGTCTTATCCAATTTCTGGCGGAAGCGACGGAGGATATCGCGGATATACGTTAGTGCAGAATTTCCGGGATGGCGATTGGCGGTGTAGCGTAGAGACCGAACGGGGCCAGGTGTTAGGGCGTGAGCATTTCGAAGTTGATTCAACCGAATCGGTTGGAGAACTCATAACCAGAATCGAATAGTTGATTTCCTTGCGATTTCAGCTAAGGTAGCTATGGTCTAAGCAAAAGGAGATACATGAATGTGGTCTGTAATCAGTCTTAATTGGACAACGCAACCAGTAACTCCAGAACAACTTCTGGTCCTAAGGAAAATAGCAGCCAGGATCTTACTTGATGAAAGCAATCCGGTCGCGAATTTCTCTCACCGTCTCTGTGAGGGTCATGTTACTCGAGGTAAAGTTGCAGTCGTTGGGATTTTCAGAGGCTACACCTTTAAAGCCGATCTTGGCTTGGTTCAAGGTGAGCGGTGGACAGTCGACTTTATGTTGCCTCGGGGCACAGAACATCTACCAATTCCAACTGATGCAAAAATCATCTCAACTAGCACTCTAAGGGATGGTAGTTTTGAATCGGTTGAAGTTGATGTAAGTCAAGTTGGTCCTTTTGGAGGTCTTCAGGATGGTGCTACCCATAGTGGTAGCAGTGCATCACATTGATCAAATACGATGCCCGTCGAACTCCGACGGGCATTTTGTATGTATTTTGCTATAGTAGCCTGACATGAAAGACCAGATTCAATCAGTGATTAGTGAGGTGCTCGCAGATCTTGGTGTTGAACCAGTAGATTTTGTCGTGGAACATCCGGGGGAGCTGGCGCACGGTGATTATGCCTCGAATGTTGCCTTGGTAGCCGCGAAGCAGGTTGGTAAAGCGCCACGAGATTTAGCTGCGCAATTACTCGTGGCGCTTGAAGGAAAACTGCCTGAGGTAGAGAAGGTTGAGGTAGCTGGACCTGGTTTTTTGAATTTCTACTTACGACGTGATTTTTTTAGAGAAAAAATCACGACCATACTTGAAGAGGGAGAGCAGTGGGGCAGGAATGATACCTGGAAGGAAAAGTTGGTGATGATTGAATACACTAGTCCCAATCTCTTTAAACCACTGCATATTGGAAATCTCGTTGGCAATATCGTTGGTGAGTCACTGTCGCGACTATTTGAATTAGCCGGAGCGAATGTAAAACGATTTAACTATCCGTCAGATATTGGGATGTCGGTTGCCAAGGCAGTCTGGGGAATGCAAAAAACCGGTGGCGATCCAAGCGATATTCAGGCGCTCGGTGAAGCATATCGAACCGGTAACGCGGCTTTTGAAGAAGGCGGCGCAGAGAAAGATGAAATTGTCGCGATCAACAAAGCGTTGTATGCCGGTTCAGACGAAACTTTGAATACGCTACGTGAGCAGGGAATCGCGACCTCTAAACGGCGATTGCAAGAGCTTCTCGATGTCTTGGACACTTCCTTTGATCATGAGCTACCAGAATCACTAGTGAGCGGGCCTGGACAGGCGCTGGTAGAAGAACATACCGGAGCGGTGTTTGAGCAGAGTGATGGAGCGGTGGTCTACAAAGGAGAGAAAATAGGTTTGCATACTCGAGTATTTCTAAATTCAGAAGGCTTGCCAACGTACGAAGCCAAAGACATTGGTCACTTTAAGCTCAAGCATGAAGCAGAGCCAAGCTGGGATGCTTCGGTGATTGTGACTGGCATCGAGCAAGCCGAGTACTTTAAAGTTATCTTTGCAGCGATCAAAGAAGTATTTCCAGATTTGTCTGAGCGACAGCTCGAGCATGTGGCGACTGGATTTCTCACTCTCACGACTGGGAAGATGTCGTCACGTAAGGGAAATGTGCTCACCGGAGAATCATTACTTGAAGAAATGCAGGAAGCAGCCAGAGAACGAGCGAGTGAGACGCGAACTGATAATCTCGATGAATTAGCCGAGCAGGTTGCGGTAGCCGCATTGAAGTATCAAATTCTGAAACATAACGTTGGTTCAAATATAGTATTTGATAAAGAGAAAGCCCTTTCGTTTGAAGGTGATAGCGGGCCGTACTTGCAGTACACCCATGCGCGTATTATTTCCGTGCTTGAGAAGGCGGCACAAGCAGGCGTCGACGCGTCGACGCAGCTTGCGCCGCCACAACCTTATGAAATCGAAAAACTCCTCTACCGGTTCCCGGAGGTGATTGAAGAAGCACTCAACGAACGAGCGCCCCATAATGTTACTGGTTTTCTGACCGAGCTCGCCGGTGCCTTTAATACCTTTTACGCCCAAGAAAAAATTGCAGATGCTACTGATAAATTCGCTCCTTATAAGGCGGCGGTAGCTGGGGCAGTGCAGCAAACACTCCAGAACGGCTTGTGGGCGCTTGGGATCAAAGCGCCTGATAAAATGTAGTTATGGAAGCACAACCAAACCCAAAACAAATGCCTCATAACCAACTGGAAGTACCTCGAGATATTGATCTCAGTAAGCAATCCGTCGAATGGCTTGTCGCTAATTGGCGTGAAGTGTCTCATTTTACTGACCGGTCAGAGGAGTTGGACCAATTTAAAATTGAGCTCGAAGAAGAGATCGCTTTTCGAGGGATCGACCTGTCAAAAGTAGTACCGTTTCGTAAGTACGAAACATAGTAGTTGACAAATATTTATAGAATGACATTATCATTTACAGCATAAGTACAGGGAGAAAATCATGAAGAGAATGCTGGAACAGCTAGATGATCGCTGGATCATGCACACTGCTCTACAGCACCTAAAAGGTGAGACCTTGTGGGGTAAATCGATTTGGGAAGAAATGTACAACAGAGGTCTTTTCATAACGTAAACAGTCAGGCTGATATCATATTTTCCTGAACGTAAACGAACAAATGAAAGAGGAGCGAAATACATGTCGCAACGTTTTAAAGCGATCATCAGTGTCGGTTGCTGGGTCGCCCGATCTTTGTGTCTTACCGTAACTCATGCTAGGGAAGTGGAGTTTGAGGACGGTGAGAAGGAAATTGTCTGGATCTACTGGTATGAACTCTATGCAGGCATGAGTGGTGGCCGGTTTGTGTACGCAGATCGGATGGATGTTGAGCGTTACTATATGTTCACAATCACACCAGGTGAATTTCGTAATTGGCCGGAGATCAATCTCGATGGTGGCTATGTACCACCACCAGAGCGAGAAATCACTTCCTCGCGTGAACTCGGGTTTTGGGAGAAGGTCCGCCATTGCTGGCGGGCCGCTTTTTGTTTTTATATTTCATGCTACTATGCCCAAGCAACCTGATACGTTGCGCTTATTAGATGCCTGATACGCATAAGTAGACATATGAATACAGAACACACAAAGAAGAGTGAGGTCGCCCTGCGTGAAGAAGCCGTACTGGCTTTTTGGCAGGAGCACGACACGTTTAAAAAGAGTTTAGAGACACCTGGTGGCGGGAAGCCTAAAGGTGATTTTGTTTTTTATGATGGGCCGCCGTTTGCGACTGGCTTGCCACACTATGGTCATATTTTAGCGAGTGCGATTAAAGACGCAATTCCACGGTTTTGGACCATGAATGGGTACCATGTCCGCCGGCAGTGGGGTTGGGATTGTCATGGGTTGCCACTCGAGAACCTGATCGAGAAAAAATTAGGTTTGGCGAACAAACGAGACATTGAAGACTACGGCATTAAAAACTTCAATGAAGCGGCGCGGACTGCGGTGATGGAGTATCGCGACGATTGGCAGGAAATTATTCCGCGCATGGGCCGCTGGGCTGATATGGAGGATGATTATAAAACCATGGATTCCTCATACACTGAGAGTGTGTGGTGGGTATTTAGTGAGCTTCATAAAAAAGGGTTGGTGTATGAAGACTTCAAGAGCATGCACCTCTGTCCACGTTGTGGGACCACACTTTCGAACTTTGAAGTGAATCTTGGTTACAAAGACATCAAAGATATTGCGGTTACTGTAAAACTGCCGATTGTTGATGATCCAGATAAGGCATCATTACTGGTCTGGACCACGACGCCATGGACCTTGCCAGGCAATTTTGCAGCAGCGGTACATGAAGAGTATGACTATGTGAAAGCTCGCGTCACCAATGATGGTGTAGCAGAGGTGGTAGTGCTGGCAAAAGCTCGCTTGGAGCAGCTTGATACAGATGAGTATGAAATTGTTAGCGAATTCAAAGGCTCTACCTTGGTTGGTAAGTCCTACAAACCACCGTTCGCATACATGGATGACCAAGAGTTCAAAGGTCGCGATAATGCTTGGAAGATTTATCATGCACCGTATGTTGAATTAGGTGAAGATGGAACTGGAGCCGTGCATCTGGCTCCGGCTTATGGTGAAGAAGATTTACTCCTCGCTCAGCGCGAGGGGATTCCTGTGTTTCACCATGTCGATTATGAAGGCCGGTTTATGAATTTTGTGACTGACTTTGCCGGGCAACTCGTTAAACCAAAAGACGACGATGCTTCTGGAGTGACACACTTAGATGCTGATATCGAAATCGTACGGGCGCTGAAAGATAGTGGTACGTTGTTCCGCAAAGAAAATATCGTGCATAGCTATCCGCACTGTTGGCGGGATGATACGCCGCTCCTTAATTACGCGACAACGTCGTGGTTTGTAGAAGTGACAAAGTTTAAAGATGAGTTGGTGGCGGCAAACCAAAAGGTCAATTGGGTACCAGAGCATGTTGGCAAAAACCGCTTTGGGAAGTGGCTTGAAGGAGCGCGTGACTGGGCGGTGAGCCGTCAGCGCTACTGGGGCGCGCCGCTGCCGGTATGGCGAAATCCTGAGACAAAAGACTTTAAGGTATTTGGCAGTTTGGCAGAGCTACAGACATTTGTTCCTGGTAGCGGTAACACTTTCACGATTACTCGTCATGGTGAATCAGTCTTTAATACCAAAGGCATCTTAAGCTCAGATGTGAATGATGAGAGTAATAGTCTCACCGAGAAAGGAAAAGAGCAGGCGAAGGAGGCTGCGGCGGAGCTTAAGAAAGCTGGGGTTGATCTTATCTACCATTCGCCCCTACTCCGAACGGCGCAGACAGCGCAGCTGATTGCTGGTGAACTTGGTCTGGCGAGTGATTGTGTCTTTGCTGATGATCGTTTGTATGAGATGCGCTTCGGTGAGTATGAAAATAAACCAGTTGAAGAGTACCATCAGTTCTTTACCGATGGTCATGGTCGCATGACGAAGCATCCAGAAGGAGGAGAGTCGTGGACAGAGGTGAAGCAGCGGGTGGGAGAATTTCTCTTTGCAGTGAATCGTACCAATCAAGATAAGAAAGTCTTGATCGTGGCGCACAACGGAACGTTGCAGATGTTGCAAGCGGCCGCAAAAGGGGATGATCTTGAAACATCAGCCTGGCATGTCGATCAGAATGACTATGATCTACAGAACGCCGAATTACGCGAACTCAACTTTGCTGCGTACCCCCACAATGACTTTTATGAACTCGATTATCATCGGCCGTACATCGATGAGATTGACCTCTACGACGGAGAAACAAAACTGGAACGAGTACCGGACGTTTTTGACTGTTGGTTTGAAAGTGGTTCGATGCCGTATGGGCAGTATCACTATCCCTTTTCATGCGAAGACAACTTTGAAAAGGAGCTGTTTCCGGCCAACTTCATCGCTGAAGGACTCGACCAAACGCGAGGTTGGTTCTACTCATTGATTGTCTTGGGAACGGCTCTCTTTGGAAAATCACCATATGAGAATGTGATCGTGAATGGAATTGTGCTGGCTGAGGACGGCCAAAAGATGAGTAAAAAGCTCCAAAATTATCCTGACCCCATGGAGGTGGCCCATAGCTCAGGTGCTGACTCAATGCGCTTTTATCTCTTAAGCTCACCAATCATTAAGGGAGAAGATCTAAACTTCTCAGAGAAGGAGGTGCAGGAATTACAGCGTAAGAACATTGGTCGTTTGCACAACGTATTAACGATGTATCAGCAATACGCCGATGGGGGAGACGCGTCAGATAGCTCAAAACATGTTCTTGATGAATGGATCATCACGCGACTTAATGAACTTATCGCTGAAACGACTGCTGGCTACAAAGCCTATGAACTCGACCGAGCGACCCGCCCAATCACCGGCTTTATTGATGATCTCTCGGTCTGGTACTTGCGTCGATCACGTGATCGCTTGAAAGGAGATGAAGCCGAAGATAAGACTGCGGCACTGGCGACGCTTCGCCACGTACTCCAACACCTAGCGCTGGTGATGGCGCCGAGTATGCCGTTCTATGCAGATTACTTGTGGCGCGAGGTACGCGATGAGAAAGGCGCTGAAAGTGTGCATCTGGCAGCCTGGCCTGAGGCCGGGAAAGTAGATGAGTCGGTCCTTGAAGCCATGAAGCAGACTCGAGAAGTGGTAACGATGGCACTTGAGAAACGAGCGCAAGCAAAACTAAAAGTGCGGCAACCACTGGCTTCGGTGACCGGCCCAAAGCTGGCCGATATTCACCAGCAGATAGTGATCGATGAGGTGAATGTAAAGAAGTATAAGGTGACTGATCATGATACGGTGGCTATCGATGAACGAATCACACCTGAGCTCCAGCAAGAAGGTGATGCTCGGGAGTTTATGCGTCAGGTCCAGGACATGCGAAAGCAGGCCGGCCTCTCACCAACTGATCAGATCGAGCTTGTGGTGCAGACCTCTGATGGCGGGGAAGCGATTGTTAATGCGCACCAGACTGACATCATGAAAACGGTGGGGGCGAAGAAGCTCACCTTTGGTGATGCAAATGGTTCCGAAGTCGTGGCGGGTGAACATTCCTTCACCGTAGAGATTACAAAAGTCTAATGGCTTACGAAACCTACAGCACAGAAGCGATTGTCTGTGGGAGCAAGGCACGGAGTACGGCTGATCGCTCATACTTACTCTTCACCAAGGATGCGGGGATGATTTTCGCTGAGGCCAAGAGTGTGCGAGAAGAAAAATCAAAACAGCGCTATGCGCTGCAGGAGTTTTCGATTGTTCGAGTATCACTATTTCGGGGAAAGACGAGCTGGCGGATTGCCAGCGTGGAATCACAAGGGAATTTGTTTTCCGACGCTGCCTCGCGCGAAGCGCGAGGCAGCGTCGTGCGTATTATTAAGCTAGTTCGTCGTTATGTTCATGGGGAAGAGATAAACGAACGAGTATTTACGCTCCTTAAAGACGGTTTACCAAAACTGGCCACTACCACTGTTGCACATCGAGTGACGTTTGAACGCCTATTAAGCCTCAACCTGCTCCATGCCTTAGGTTACGTTTCTTCCGAAAAAGCCTTGCAAGCCTCATTTAGTGACAATATCGCTCAGTTTGATCGCGAGCTGTCGGGCGACGAAGAAATCGCACTTGATCGAGCGCTCAAAACCGCGGCTGAAGTCAGCCATTTATAGCTCTCGGTGCTATACTAAAGGGGTTATGGCTGGGTTTAAGGACCAGGATCGGATCGATGAGCTGCGCAAGCGGCTCTATGAACGTGGTCGAAAAGAAGAAAAAACTGAGCGACATAACCTTTCAGATGAACCAGTTGCGGTGAAAACAGAGTGGCAAGACACACGACGCCAGCAATCTGCTCCGACTCGTATGCCCGAGACCCCTCAGCCAGCCCCAGTAGCACCAATCACCAATGAAACTGATATGCCAAAGCGTAAAAAAAGAACCTATCGAGTTGTTGCAATTGCCGCTTCTCTTGGAATATTGATTCTTGCCCTCGGCTATTCGAGCATCTTTTTGTTTACTGGCCAAAATAGTATTTCTCCACAAAATATCGAAGTGTCGGTTGGTGGACCATTCGCAGTTGGTGGGGGAGAAGTGTTGCCACTACAGATTGCTATCACCAATCAAAACACTGCTTCAATCGAGGCAGCTACCTTAATCATGAAATATCCAATTGGTACCCGCTCAGTTGATGATTCTCCGCGGGATATTTTTGAAGAGCGACTCCCACTGAATTCAGTTGGACCGGGAGAAACCATCAATGTACCAGTTCGGGTAGCCGTTTTTGGCGAAGAAAATGATGAGAAGGAGGTATTGGCGACGGTTGAGTATCGCTTGGTTGGATCAAACGGTACGTTTTTCAAAGATGCTGAGCCATTTGTCTTTAAGCTCAACTCCGCTCCGATTACGGTGTCAGTTGAATCAACTGAAAAACTGGCCTCCGGCCAAGAAACTGATGTGACCCTAACGATCAAATCAAATGCTCCAAATAGTTTAGAAAATATTTTAGTGAGCGCTTCGTATCCTAATGGATTTGATTTCACCAGTGCTGATCCGGCCCCATTCTATAGTCAAAATGCTTGGCTGTTTGATGAGCTGGCACCAGAAGAAACCAAAACCATTACCATCACCGGGGTGGTCCTCGGTCAAACCAACGAAGCTTCAGTGCTCCGTTTCACGATTGGTAATCCAGACGATAACAACCAATTCCAAATGGGTTCAGTCTTGGCTACCGCGGATGCCGAATTCTTGATCGAACGACCGTTTATTGACGTACGAACGTCGGTGAATGGTGACGCAGCTGATAGTGTCGCGATCGATCCTGATAGTTCAGCCAATGTGACGGTTCGTCTGACTAACACTCTTGATGAGACCGTTTACGACGTAGTGGTTGAAGCTACCTTAGTTGGCGCCACAGTGCGTGAGGATGATGTGAGTGTGAGCGATGGTTTCTATAATTCACTACGTAATGTTGTGCGCTGGGATGTGAGCAGCAAAGAATCGTTGGCAGAGTTCTTCCCGGGAGCGAATGAGCAGTTTTCATTTAATTTCCAACCAATTGCCCAAGACAATACACCGACGTTTGATATTGAGGTCGACGTGTTTGCGCGTCGAGTGTCTGATAGTAGCGCCAGCGAAGATCTTATCGGTTCATCGCAAGTGAATGCGCGGATAGAAACCGAGCTCGCACTCATGCGGGAAGCCGGGCGCAATACGAGTGTGTTTGCTGATCAAGGGCCTGTGCCGCCAGTAGCGGAGGAGCGTACCACTTATACCCTCACCCTCGTTGCCCAAAATGGTAGTAACGATGTGGTTGATGCAGTAGTGACGACATCGGTACCGCAGTTTATTAACTGGCCAGACAATGTTTCCGGGGAGGGTTCAATTACCTATAACCCAGTTTCCAAAGCCATTAGCTGGGACATTGGATCGATTGCTGCTAATGAAACAAGCCGGACGAGCTTCCAGGTTGAGCTGGTGCCAAGTCTTTCGCAGATTGGTGACACGCCAGTGCTTTTAAGCGAACAACGATTGCGGGCTACCGACCGCTTTACGGGTACTGTAATTCGGGCAACTGCACCACCAATCAGCGCGCAGTTGTCAGACGAAGCTGGATTTGGTAGAGGTAGTGGTGAGGTACAAGACCCGGATAATTAATTAAATGGTATGAGTGAAGGAAACGAACGAATGGAGAAGATTGTCTCGTTATGTAAACGACGGGGTTTTATATTTCAGGGAAGTGAAATCTATGGCGGCCTTAAAGGTGCGTGGGATCTTGGTCCTCTCGGGGTAGCGCTGAGTAACAACATCAAGCGTGAATGGTGGCGGATGTTCGTTGATGGCAGGGAAGATATGTATGGACTTGATGCAGCAATTTTAATGAACGAAAAAGTCTGGGAAGCTTCAGGGCACACTGGTGCTGGGTTTACTGATCCGGTGATTGAAGACACTAAAACTGGGCAGCGCTTCCGAGCTGATCACCTCCTAAAAGAACATGGTCATGAGGCGGAAGGCCTCTCACTAGAAGAAATTGATCAATTAATTGAGACACATGGCATTACCAGTCCGCAAGGTAACCAACTTTCCAAGACCAAGGACTTTAACCTTATGTTCGAAACCCAGGTTGGCGCAGAAGGAAACGTAAAATCATACCTGCGTCCAGAGACCGCTCAAGGTATTTTTGTAAACTTCAAAAACGTCGTCGATACCATGGCGCCGAAAATGCCATTTGGGATTGGGCAGATTGGTAAGGCGTTTCGTAATGAAATCGCGCCGCGAGAGTTCTTGTTTCGGGTGCGCGAGTTTGAACAGATGGAAATTGAGTACTTTGTGAAAGAGGAAGACTGGCAGCAGCAATTTGAAGCGTGGCGAGAAAGTATGTGGGAG
>JBCCYW010000004.1:0-68573 GCA_039188945.1 Patescibacteria group bacterium | reverse complement strand
TCTGCGGGTACTTGAGCTCACATCAAATTGTGGCCGAGCGCTTGAACCAATACATATCGTTTTCTCAGCCGGTACTGAACCGATTGAGGGCATTGAGTATCGTTGTCAAATCAAGGTGCCGATCAGAGTCTTCTCAACAGCAGCCGCAGGGCATCTGATGTATCAGGCGTTGGTTAGGAGAAACGCTGGAACGCAGCTTCGGATGAGCTATGGAGCAACTGAAAGCAAGTTGGGGACTATGCCAAAAACATGTGACTATGGAGGACATGAAATGACCATTTGGTTTTCTTCCAGCTTCGAAATGCGCGATGCAGACGGGATTAGTGCCTTGCTGGCACCAGAACGACTGGAAGCTGTTGGCTTGGCCGCTGGTCTATTTTAAGCAACCTCAAGGGGCCCTACGGGCCCCGTTTGCTATTTACATGAAATAAATCTTTCCCTCATACGCCGTAAATACTAGCGAGTGGCTCCGGCGACGCCATTAATCTCACCCCACACCGACCACTCAGCATTGAGCTTGGCCTGGAGATCATGCAGGAAGATGAATATCTTGAGGTATGTCCCGAATCAGTTCGTCTCCGAAAACAGAAACTAAAGGAAAGCGAACGCAAGCGTCATTTGCAGAAATAAGCTAGACTGGCTACATGTCAGATAGTCCCTGGGAAAAACTTATTCGGCACGAGCAGCATCTGCTGGAAATTGGTGGTTTAAGAATTCAGGTCAACGATCATGTATTTACTCCTGATCCGAGCATCACATACTCTTCAGAAATGGTAAGAGAGCACTTGCCAGATGTAAGAGATATGCGAGTTGCAGATATAGGTACCGGTACTGGAATTTTGGCTCTTAGCGCTGCGCAGAATGGTGCACGAGAAGTGGTGGCCACTGACGTATCTTCAGAGGCAATCGAAAACGCTCTTCGAAATGTAGAATGTAATGGATATAACGAAACAGTCACCATCATGGAAGCTGACCTACTTGATGGTGTTGGTGGAGAATTTGATCTTATACTGGCCAATCTCCCGATGCTTGATGATGTCTGGGAGAAGGAAGGGGTCTCGGTTGGTTCAACGGCAGAAAAGTTCCTTAACCAAGTGCCTGCGAAGTTGTCTTCCAACGGTCAGGTACTAGTACCATGGGGCTCATTTGCAGAAGATGCCCGTATAAAGTTTGAGACACTTTTAGGAGATCTAGATTTCGAATATTCATTAGAATCAAAAGAAGCCTTAGGGTTTACTTGGTATCTATACACTATTTCTACTAGCTAACGATTGTTATTTAGTACACGTAGCAACAGCGGCGAGTCGAAGACTCGCCGCTGTTGCTATCTGTTTAAGATTGTTCGCTATTGAGCTTTTTTCTCTGCCACAAAGGTCAGTGCTTCGCCACGCTCCTTCCCGCGACCAGTACGACCAATCCTGTGTACGTAGTCTTCGAAGGTCTGGGGGAGATCGTAATTGATGACATGTGAGACATTATCAACGTGAATTCCGCGCGCTGCGACATCAGTTGCGACCAGTACCCGAGCGTTCCCGCTCTTAAAAGCACCAAGCGAGCGCTGGCGCTGGCCATGGGTTTTGTTGCCGTGAATAGACTGCGCTTTGATGCCAGCTTGAGTCAAAGCGATACCAAGCTTGTTAGCCTGATGTTTCATTTCAGTAAAGATGATCACGCGACGAAACTCGTCTTTGCTCAAGAGAGCCAGAAGGGTTTCAAACTTTGTTTCTGGGTCGAATCGTACTACATCTTGCGCAATACTATCAGTCACATCTTTCTTTTTCACCGAGACGGTAACCGGATCCTTCATAAAGTCATGTACTAAGCCCTTGGTTTTCTCGTCCATCGTGGCAGAGAAGAAAAGGGTATGACGACCAGCTGGTAGCTCACCCAGAATCTGTCGCATGTCATGGATGAAGCCCATATCGAGCATGCGGTCGGCTTCGTCGAGTACCACAGAGGTAATCCGCTCAGTCGGGAGCTTACCGCGGTCCATCAAGTCTTTAATACGACCCGGGGTACCAATAATGAATTGGTTCTGGCGGCCGAGCTGGCGAATTTGTGGGCCAATGTTCGTACCACCAACACACACCGTAGAGAAGAAACGGAAATTCTTCGCTAATTTCTTCAGTTCATTATCTACCTGGAGAGCCAGCTCACGAGTTGGCGCAAGAATAAGCGTGATTGATTTTACATCCTGCTTCTTGCGCTCAATCAGCGGAATCAAGAAAGCGGCTGTCTTGCCGGTTCCGGTTTCGGCCAGACCAACCACATCCTTTCCTTCAAGAATATGCGGAATCACCTGATCTTGAATCGGGGAAGGGGTATCGATGTTCATAGCTGCTAGGGTTTTGAGCATCCGACCATCTATCCCAAAGTCTTTAAACTTGTGCTGTGCCTGATACACCTCCTCGGTATATTCAGTTGGGTTTTTGTTAATAAATTGTGATGGGTCGAAGCTTGGCATCACGCGACGACGACCTCGCGATGGCTGAGAACCACCATGAAATGACCGACGATTGTTTGGTCGCTGCGAAGAAAAACGTCGACGTTTGTTCGGACGGGCAGACGCACTGCCATGGCGTCGAGGACCTCGGCTACGAGTAGTTTGCATTAGGTTGTTGAGTTAGGAAACACTGCGTGTTTCAGGGTGCGGAGTATAAATCCAGAAGCAAGAGGTAAACCAAGTTTCCGCGCCTCTGACATTCCACACAATAGATCAAAAGCCTTTATATAATAGCATATTTTTACTTATTGTCAATTGCCTTAAAAGCTATATTTGGAATGAAATAATTTTCCCGCTGGGTAGTAGTAATAAGTAGCGAGCAGGGCAGCAGATGGTCCGTCGCCCGAGTCACCTAGTTCTTAGAGCAATTGCTTTACGCAGGCGCCTAAACGATCATTTTAGACTCACTACTATGCCGAACATCTGCCGTGGTGGTCCTGGTCAACTGACCGGCAGTCAGCTACAACTCAATTTCGGCAAGGGTACGTGTTCCAATATTTAATTGGTAATCACTACAAAATGAATACAATACGTTATCGCTAAAGCCCGCACTTTCCTAAGTCGTGGGTTTTAGTGTTGCAAATTATTCTGTTTTTCATATAGTTGCGACAGTTCAGAACAGGAGAAAATCATGCTTGAACAGACAGCTGCCTGGCCATGGCAGCTTAAGTCACTGGCCTCAACGATTATTTTGGCTGGTTTTACTGTCGCTATGGTGTGGACGGCCCATCGGATACCTAGCTTTACAGCAGAAAAGTTCTTAATGAGCTGGTATATTGGCATCGTCTTGGCGTTTACTGCATTTACGTGGATGTCACCACAAGCTACTGTCGTTGGCCTGTTTCAACCGGGGTGGGTTTTCGTCGTTGTAGTTGGTTTGGGACTCGTTTTTGGTGGAGTCGCTAATGCCTGGATGGCGCAATCTTTGGCGGCGGCACCAAATCCTGGAATGGTGTGGGCCATCATCGGTGCTAATGCGCCGATATCATATCTGGCGTTGTACTGGTTGGGTAAAAAACATCCTCAAGGATTTCCAGAGTCTGACTTTGGGTGGATAAACTTTGTGGGTGTCATCGTAATTTCAGTTGGTCTTGTGATGACGATGTGGCCAAAAGCAACTTAGGTCGTGAGCTGTGCGAAGAACCAAAGGGCCGTCCGCGGCCCTTTTCTTTTTATACAAAAAAGACGCGCCGGCGGGAGCCGGCGCGTCTTTTTGTGTTGCTGCTTACGCAGCTTCGTCGGTTGCTTCGTCAGCAGCTTCTGGAGCTGCACCACCCTCAGCCCTTGTTACATTGGCTGCAGCTGGTCCCTTTGGTCCCTCTTCGAGGTCGAAGGTTACAGCGTCACCTTCACGGAGGTCGTCGTATGCGATTCCGTTGAGAGAAGCGGCGTGAAAGAATACATCCTTATCACCTTCATCAGGCTTGATGAATCCGAATCCCTTGTCAGTGACACGCGCAATTGTTCCGGTCATGGATTGTTTGCGATTAAACTTTGTAAATAACCCTTACACCTCTTGGTCGACTGGCCTCTAGGAGTTAGGTCGTGCAAGGATTAAAACACATTCTGTATATTCTGCAATAGACAAACCTTAAAAACATGGCCATTCGTGCTAGAGTAGTGGGCATGAAACGTTCAGAAACTTTCATCTACGGAAAACATGCTGTCAAAGAAGCGTTGGAAAAACGCCCGGAGGCGTTTACGACCCTTTATCTTTCACATAGTTTTGAAGATGCTTGGGTGCGCGATCGGGCGCGAAGTTTAGGGATTAAAATCCTCCCGATTACCGGGAAGAAGTTGCCGGGTGGCGTATCGAATGATGCAACTCACCAAGGTGTGATCGCGCGGGTACTTACGGCAACCATGATTACTCCCTACAAAGATTTCATTGCTGAGCTCGAGCCAACCGAAGCAACCGCTCTGGTGGTCTTGGGTGAAGTGCAAGACCCTCACAATGTTGGTGCGGTCATTCGCTCAGCCGCAGCGTTTGGCTTGAGCGCGGTACTGATTCCTGAACACCGCCAAGCGCCAGTCACTGGAACTGTCATTAAGGTTTCTGCGGGAGCGGCATTTTCGGTTCCGTTGGTTTCGATTGGGAATGTAAATACTACCCTCAAGGATCTCAAAGATAAGGGGTTCTGGGTATATGGCTTGGCCGGGGAAGGAGAAAGTTCTTTGTATGAAGAAACGTTTTCGAAGCCAACTGTCTTTGTGCTTGGAAACGAAGCTGATGGGTTACGTGAAAAAACCCGCGAAGCCTGTGATCAGCTGATCACTATCCCGATTTCTGATCGAGTTGAGTCCCTTAATGCTTCTGTCTCAGCTGGTACGGTGTTCTCGCAATGGAGTCAGCAACACCCAGGCGCTCTTGGGTAGGGTATTTGCTATACTGCAGTTATGAATCTAGTAACATTTGTAACTCTCTACGCCCTTAGCGTACCTCTCTTTTTTATCATTGATTTACTCTGGTTGGGTGTTATTGCAAAGAGTTTTTATCGCACGCGCCTTGACCACTTGATGGGAGATATCAATTGGCCAGCGGCTATCATCTTTTACTTGGTATTTCTCCTTGGCCTTACTTTTTTTGCGCTGTATCCAGCGGCTGAGAAAAGCTCGGTTATTACCGCGCTGACTCTTGGGGCACTTTATGGCTTTTTTACCTATGCCACCTACGATCTTACTAATTTAGCTACGCTCCGTGACTGGCCACTACAAGTGGTTATTGTCGACATGCTTTGGGGTACGGTGCTGGGAGCGAGTGTGGCAGCCGGGGCAGTGTACCTCTTTAGTCTCTTTAGCTAGTTGCCATGAATCGACCGCTTGTCGTTGGGGTTGTGATTGCACTTTTACTCGGAACCATTGTGGGCGTTGCAGTTTCTCAGCAGATAGATCGGCCAGAGTCAGTTGATGACACTACTGCAAGTCCTACAGAAGAATCCCTAACGGTCGTTGAAGTCCCAGTTCCTAAAGCTGATCCTGAGGAGACACCATTTGGCACTGTGCCCATGACAGTTGGTTCTGTACCTGTTCTGGCATCAGTAGCAGATGACCGTGAAGAGAGAATCCTAGGTCTCTCAGGCGTACCGGGTATGCAAGAGGATGAAGTGAAGCTATTTGTATTTCCGCGCGACGACACCTGGAGTTTTTGGATGAAAGACATGTTGTTCTCGATCGATATGATCTGGGTATCGGCAACAGGCACGATCGTACATATAGAAGAGAGTGTTTCGCCTGAGACCTATCCAACGTCATTTAAGCCAGATTCGCCAGCGCGCTACGTAGTGGAAACAGTGGCAGGGTTTTCAGAAAAACATGGCATCACAAAAGGGGAACAGGTGATACTCCCAGAACAGTTGCAGAAAAATTAATTTGTTGCATAATAGCTGCTACCGCACATGATGATCGCTGTACTTTGGTGCAGAGGAAAGTCCGAACATACCCACCTTTTTGGTGGAGCAGGGTAGCGGGTAACGCCCGTCGCGTAGGTAACTACGTAGAGGTGCGAGCAGAGACGTCCGGATCGAAAGTGAAGGAATTCCTTCTGGGAATAGCTTCTGTGGTAACACAGAGGGTGAAACGGCAAAATCCTTACCTGTATGCAAGGCCGTGTCCGGCCGAAATTTCAGGCACTTGCCTGAAATTTCGGCCGGAAGAGCCGCACGAGGTAGTTGGCAACAACTATCCCAGGTATATGATCATCCGAGGCTTGCCTCGACAGAATTCGGCTTATATGTGCTGGACCTGAAAAACCACTAGTTCACCGACTGGTGGTTTTTCTTATATGGTATTCTTACAAGAATCCACCAAGCGTTTGGAGGTTTTATTTCTAGGTAGTAATTTTATGCAATCACAATCTCAGTCTTCTGATGCGATGGCTGTAACCCTGCGCACTATCTCGCAGTACGTTTTGACCATCGTGTTTGGTTTGACACCAATATTTTTTATTCCTTCGGCTCTAGCGCCATTCGGTTACTCAAAAACCCTGTTTGTCCTATTCGGCATCTTTGTGGCACTTATCTTCTTTAGTCTGTCGGTACTACGCTCGGGAACCATTAATCTCGCTGCTTCGCGAGCTCTGGTTGCGCTTTGGGGTGTGGCGGGTGTAGCACTACTCTCAGCGTTGTTTTCTGGTGACAGTGGAGATGCGCTTGTTGGCGAAGCTTTTGAAACGCAGTCAGCTTTATTCTTGGTCCTGATGGCACTGGTGGCGACCTCAGCTGGCATGTTTATTGATAACAAGGTGCAGTTAATGCGCTTGTACACCTTATTAGCGGCCAGCACCGTGTTGCTCGGACTCTTCCATCTCTTTCGGGTCTTTTTTGGCGCTGATTTTCTATCGCTCGGTCTATTTACTTCAAACGTCAGTTCACCACTAGGGGGCTGGAACGACCTAGCAATCTTCTTCGGACTCTCCATCTTGCTCTCTATCGTCGCTCTTGAGCAGCTGCCGTTGCCGAAACTTGGTCAGGGCCTATTCGCGGCTGTAGTTGTTGTGTCACTCGCGATGTTGGCGGTTATCAATTTTTTCACGATCTGGCTTGTACTTGGTCTCGTGAGTTTGGTAGTACTGATGTACGCTCTCACAAAAGATCGGTTTCGTCCGCAATCAGAACTGATGCCGACCACAGCCAAGGGCAGCACGTCGTTGACTGCGACCCTTTCAACAATGCTAGTGTTTGTGGTCTCACTTATTTTTGTGATTGGTGGGTCGCTCCTTGGGAATGCGGTGAGTAATGTCACTAGCATCTCATTTGTTGAAGTTCGTCCCTCTTTCGAGGCTACTGTCGATGTTGCCGCTGCCACATTCGGCGAAAATGCCTTTTTAGGTATTGGTCCTAACAAATTCAGTGACGCTTGGCGACTCTACAAAGACCCAGCCATAAACAGCACTATCTTTTGGAACACGTCCTTCAACGCTGGTAGTGGTTACATTCCAACCTTTCTGGTGACTACCGGTATCGTCGGTATTGTCGCTTGGATAGCATTTCTCGGGCTACTGCTCTACACCGGGTTTAGGATGTTGTTTTACACCAGACAATCAGATAAGTTCTGGTACTTTATTGGTTCATCAAGCTTTGTGGCGGCAGTCTTTTTGTGGGGCATGAGTATTGTCTATGTGCCGGGTAGTAGTATTTTGCTCTTAGCAGCAATTTTTACTGGCGTCACATTTGTGGCCAATTCAGCCCTGATGCCAGGGAAAGCTCTCACCATTTCGATTTCGACCGATCGTCGAGCTGGTTTTGCACTCGTTGCTGGTGTGATGGTGGTTATTGTGGCTTCGGTGGCGACGCTTTACTTCTCGGGCCGTCACTATGTTGCGCTATACAGCTTCAATGATGCAATTGGTAGTATCCAAGCGGGCACGCAACTCGAAGCTGTTGAGCAACAAATTGCCGAAGCGTTCACGCTCTACGAAAGTGATACGTATGCCCGCCAGATCGCTGGCTACCAACTAGCTCGCATAAATACGCTACTCAACCTTCCAGAGCCAACCGAAACCCAGCAGCAGCAATTTCGAGATGCTATTGCCAACGGTATCCGCTCCGCCCAGGTAGCGGTTGATATCGATGGCACTGATGCACTCAACTGGGCGACGCTCGGTAGTGTGTACAGTGTTCTGACGGTTGCAAACATCGAGGGTTCGGCTGAACGGGCGCGAGAGGCTATTGCTGAGGCGCGTCGTCTTGACCCACAAAATCCAGAATACCTCTTAATCGAAGCGCAGATCGATTCGCGAACTGGTGATCTCGAAGCCGCTCGTACCAAGACCGCCGAGGCGGTTCGTCTCAAGCAAGACTACACCGATGCGCTGTTGTTCCTCACCCAGCTTGATATCGCTGCCGGCAATACGACAGGAGCCATCAGCACGACTCAGGCAGTTATCTCTCTTGAGCCACAGAATCCAGCCCGCTACTATCAGCTTGGTGTGTTGCATTCAGCCAATGCTGATATCGCTGCTGCTATTCAGGCGTTTGAAGCCGCTATTTCGCTCGATCAGAACTACGCCAACGCACGCTACCTCCTGGCGCTCGCCTATGCCGAGCAAGGACGAGATGCTGATGCCATTGCGCAGCTGCAGATCGTTCGCGATCTCAATCCTGATAACACGGTTGTTGATAGTTTGATTGCACAACTTGAGAGTGGCGAGGGACTACCGACTCCAAGTCAGCCAGGACTCATTAGCGAACCAGCTCCAACCACTGAAGATGCGACGGTCAGTACCAGCCCAGACACAGTTCCAGATACTGATCTCCTAACGCCAGTAAATGTGCCACCCCTAGCTGATGAAGACGCTACTGCCGAGATTGAAACACCAGAAGCAAGTGAAGTTGATGAAGAAACTGTAACTGAAACAGAAGAAGCAGGGTAATAGCTGGGCATGGTTCGCCGGGTACTAGATATTTTCTACTCTGAGGTGCGAGGCTTGCACCAGGCTGCATATGTGCTGGCACTGTTTGCGTTTGGATCGCAAATGCTTGCCCTGATCCGTGATCGATCGCTGGCGAGTACTTTTGGCACCGGAATTGAGCTTGATCTCTACTACAGTGCGTTTCGTATTCCTGATCTCTTGTTCGTTTTGTTTGCTTCGGTGCTATCAGTGTATGTACTAATTCCGTTTGTTAGTAGAACTACAGAAACAGCTGGAGAGCAAGCGGGGGCACAGCTACTGAGTCAGATTTTTTCTTTGTTTTTAGTAACGTATGTCGCGATTGCTGCTGTCTTGTTTGTGCTTGCGCCAGCAGCTGTCGGTATTTTGTTTCCTGGTCTTTCCGAGCATACTACTGAGTTGGCTACACTTATGCGCATACTGCTCCTGCAACCGCTCCTGCTCGGTATCTCGAGTCTCTTTGGGGTCATTACTCAGCTGCACCACCGTTTTGTGGTATATGCCATCAGTCCACTTTTCTACAACATTGGAATTATTATTGGTGTAGTTGTTTTCTACCCACTTATGGGGTTGTCGGGCTTGGTGTGGGGTGTGGTGCTCGGTTCGGCTGCTCACATGTTGGTGCAGCTGCCGCTCGTACGTAGCACGAATTTACGGTTTGGCTTTACCACTACTATCTCGCGAAGTTTTCTTCGTGAAGTATGTGCGGTAGCTATTCCTCGAGCACTCACACTCTCGCTTAATCAAATCGTACTCCTTGTTCTGGTGAGTGTAGCCAGCGTGATGGCAGTTGGTTCGGTATCGGTCTTTCAATTTGCATTTAATCTTCAGTCAGTCCCACTAGCCATTGTCGGGGTGAGTTATTCGGTAGCGGCTTTCCCGGCTTTGGCGGAAATGCTAGCGAAGCAGCGGATGCGTGAATTTAGTATGCATATCATTACCGCACTGAGACATATTATCTTTTGGTCATTACCAATAATCGTACTGATGATTGTTTTGCGAGCACATATTGTACGAGTCTTGCTTGGTAGTGGTGAATTCGATTGGGACGCTACGCGCTTAACAGCTGCTGTACTAGCGTTGTTTGTAATTTCTTTAGCCGCTCAGGCAGTCAATTTGCTTATCATTCGGGCTTTTTACGCAGCTGGTAAAACAAAAGTGCCATTGCTCATTACACTCTTCTCTAGTGTCGGCGCAATCTTTTTTGCAGGTTGGTTGTACGTTAATGCTCGTCTAAGTGATGGCTTTCTGGCTTTCTTCGAGGAAATTATGCGAGTCAGTGGTGTACCAGGTACTGAGGTGCTGATGCTGCCGCTTGGGTATTCAATTGGGATGATTATCCAGTCGATCTTGTTGCTGCTGTTTGCTCGACGAGCGTTTTCGCTGCCATTGCGCTGGCTGCTACCGCATGTGGCTCGAGCAGGGTTTGCTGCTGCGGTCGGAGGCTTTATGGCCTACGTTGCGCTCAACTTTGTGGTTGACGGAATCAATCCTGACACGTTTGTTGGTATTTCCATCCAAGGACTTATTGGTGGCATCGCTGGAGTAGCGGGTACTGTGTTGGCGTATTATGTTGTTCGGTCACCGGAACTGTTTGAAGTAGCAACGTCACTGGAAGGAAAAATATTTAAGACTGATGTAGTCGCTCCCCAAGAAGAAGTGTTATAAGCTGGCTTTTTTGCTTCAGTAGGGTAGAGTATCGGAACTAAATTATGGCTCAGAATATTAGGAATTTTAGTATTATCGCGCACATCGATCACGGCAAGTCGACTCTGGCTGATCGTATGCTCGAGGTCACCAAAACGGTCGAAGCTCGCCTGATGAAAGATCAGGTACTGGACTCTATGGAGCTTGAGCGGGAGAGAGGGATTACGATCAAGATGCAGCCGGCACGCATGAGCTATCAGTATCAGGGTGAGGAATACATATTAAATCTCATTGACACGCCTGGTCACATTGACTTTTCCTACGAAGTCTCGCGAGCACTTAACGCGGTGGAAGGGGTGCTCTTGTTGGTTGATAGCACGCAGGGCGTGCAGGCCCAGACCCTCACCACACTTCAAATGGCTAAAGATCAGGGACTTACCATTATTCCCGTGCTCTCAAAAATCGATGTGCCACACGCCCGAGTAGAAGAGGTGGGGAATGAGATTATTAATCTTCTCGAGTGCCAACGGGAAGATATTGTTTTGGCTTCAGGAAAGACCGGAGAAGGAGTGCAAGGGCTTTTAAATGCCATTTGTGAGAGGATCCCAGCACCTGAGCAAAAGCCAGCTGATACCTACCGCGGGCTTATCTTTGACTTTCAATACTCAAATCACCGTGGGATTATTGTGTATCAGCGAGTAGTTGATGGTCAGATTAAGAAAGGAGACAACTTAGAATTTGCCGCCAGCGGTAAACGGTTCCAGGCACTTGAGGTGGGTATTCTTGCTCCGCAGGAGGTGCCAACTGGAACCCTGTCTTCTGGTGAGATTGGCTACATCGTAACGGGCATTAAAGAGCCAGGCGTCGCTAATGTGGGTGATACGGTGCGTCCGGAGAAGACCGCTGCTGAGCCTTTGGCGGGCTATCAGGAGGCTCCACCAGTGGTATGGTCATCGGTCTTTCCGGAAAGTCAGGATGATTTCACTATTTTGCGCCAAGCTCTCGACCGCTTGCGCTTGTCTGATTCCTCACTCTCCTACGAAGAAGAATCGTCAGGTATTTTGGGGCGTGGTTTTCGGTGTGGTTTCTTGGGTATGCTCCATATGGAGATTGTGACCGAGCGACTACGTCGCGAATTTAATATTGAAATTATCATTACCTCACCATCGATTTCTTACGAAGTGACTTGGTCTGATGGCAAGGTGGAAGAAATCTACGCCGCCACGCGCTTTCCCGATCATGGTGCTAAAGCAGACATCCGGGAGCCCTGGATTCTCGGGCAGATTATTTTGCCCGGTGATTACATGGGCAATATCATGACCTTGCTCTACGAACATGAGGCCAGCGTGCTTGATACTGAGGTATTTGGAGATGGACGCACCCTGCTAGCAATTGAGATGCCACTTCGCGAACTAATGCGCGGCTTCTTCGATAAGCTCAAGAACGCTTCTAGTGGCTATGCCTCACTTTCCTATGAAATTGCGGAATTACGCCCCGCCTCAGTGACTCGCCTTGATGTGTTGGTAGCTGAAGAAGAGGTGCCGGCGTTTTCGCGAGTAGTGGGTGTCACCAGAGCAGATACTGAGGCTAATGCCATTACCGAGAAGCTCTATAAAACATTGCCGCGGCAACAGTTTGCGACCAAGATCCAAGCTCGTGTACTCGGAAAGATCACCGCTACGAAAAAACTCTCTGCCCTCCGGAAAGATGTGACCGCCAAGCTGTATGGCGGTGATATCACCCGAAAGATGAAGTTGCGTGAGAATCAAAAGAAAGGAAAGAAGAAAATGCTTGAGCGGGGGACGGGGAATGTGCATATTCCGCCGGACGTGTTCATGAAGATGATGAAAGATGACTAAATGTCATCTTTCATGAGCTTTTGAGCTAGTCTGTGAGTTTGCGAGCAGGAATAGCCAAAAGGTGTACTGATCCTGTAAGGATGAAGGGCGAAGATTAATATCACCACAGCTACTTTGTTGCTGTTCGGTAAAATAAGTCTCACTCGGCTATAGCCGCATTCGACTTATTTTCCTCCAGCGCCTCGTATCTGCAGTAATCTAAATCTTCGCCTCATATACAAGAAAGAGGCCTTTAAGCTAAATAACGTGACCAGTACCAGCAAAGAAAGTCAGGACCATGCTGAGGATAATGAGCACCGCAATCACTACCCAGACCCATTTAATGGCGGCTTTGGTTCGCTTGTCGTAGAGAAAACTCATCCCGTTAGAGATAGGAAGTTACACTTCCCAAATAGTGTGTGCCTGACAAAACCAATTCGACCGGTTGGTTTTAAAGAATAAGTATAAAAATACAAACTTTCGTGATCTCTAACGGGACTCATAAATATGTTGGTATAATACTACCACATGTCCAAACTGCGACAAAAACAACAATGGCGTAACTTTACACGCTCAAAAATCCTTTTAGCTGTATTGGTATTGCTGACTATTTTTTCAGTCCGCAGTGTGTATGAACGATATACGGTTGAGCGCGACATGGCAGCCAGGCGTGCTGCGATAGAGGCAGAACTTTCTGAATTAGAAGCTCGTCGAGCAGCGCTTTCTGAGCGAGTTGACTATTTGAGTAATGAGCGAGGCATTGAGGCCGAAGTGAGACGACAGTTTGATGTTGCTCGAGAAGGCGAACAGGTCGTAATTATTCTTGATGATACTGAACCGCTGCCTGAAATTGCGGGAGCAGCAACGACCACCACTCCAGAACGACCTTGGTACCGCTTTTGGTAGTAGGTGAGAGTTGGTATACTAAAATTGTGAAAGATAGGTCCAACGTAGACGTATCAAAGTAGCGACTATTCGCGTAAATCAATACTTATGGAAGTAACTATATATAGCACTCCAGTTTGTCAGTTTTGTGTAGCAGCGAAGGATTTTTTTAAGGAACACGAAGTGGCGTTTATGGAGCATGATGTTGCAGCAGATGCAGAAAAGCGCCAGGAAATGATCGAAATGACTGGCCAAATGGGCGTACCAGTGATTAGAGTTGGCGAAGACGTGATTGTTGGTTTTGATGAACCAAAACTACGAGAATTGCTAGGGAAGTAGAGAGCAATCACTTGCACAACGAGCGGCGCCTACCGGCGCCGCTCTTCCCTACCATTTATCAATCGTCACTAGAAACGAATTTGGTAGTGGGTGGGGAATGTAAATAAAAGAAAGTCCCGAAGACCGGGACTTCCAATCTTCGGGGCGTCTATCTTCTTTAGGCACACTTGATCGGTACGACCTTCGAAGTCTTGGCAAGCGAGGCACAATGGGCGCGGTAGCCTTTCCTGCCTTGCTGCAACGTGAAGACCAACTCGGTACCCTTGTCGACCCACACCTTCTCCTTGTCCGTGAGGCCTGTGAGATCGTTCACGTGCAGGAACACCTTTTCCGACAGGCCGGGAACTGCAACAAAACCATACAGCTTGCCCTCATCCCAGTTGAACCACGTGATTGTGCCGAAGGTCTTGTCACCAATATTCAATGGAGCGACCGCCAGTTCAACATTCCAAGCTTCGTCTTTTTCTCCCTTGCCACGACCCACCTGATAGGTGACTGCGATACCGGCAGAGGGAATATCGCCCACGCCGCTACCGGTGAAGTTGGAGATGTGTAGGAACACATCCTTGCCGCCGCCATCGGGAACGATGAAACCGTAGCCTTTTTCTTCATTGAAGAATTTGACAGTGCCGGTGAAAGTGATCATCAAGATTCCTCCTATTTGAGACCATTTGCTAGCAATTAGAATAACATAAAAATATAAAAAGTCAACTAGTGCCCCCACTAGGAGTCGAACCCAGATCTTCTCCTTAGGACGGAGTTGTTCTATCCATTAAACTACAGGGGCAAGTCGCGATACTGTAGCATAACTTTGCTATAATGAACTCACTATGCCACCTGAACATAACGAGAGCGCGAAACAGCATGCGCGGTTGGAAGAATTGTTGCGTGAAAATCAGCGATTATTAACTGAGAATAACGAGCTAGTCCGTCGTATGCATCGCAATATGATGTTGGGCTTTTGGTTGCGGATTGTCTGGTACGGACTATTGATCGGTTTGCCGTTTGCACTTTATTTCTATGTACTCGAGCCGTATTTCACCGCTTTGGGCTCAAATTATGAAGTGTTTAGTGCTGGTATCCAAGAAATCCCTGGTTGGAAGCAAGTAAACGAATTATTCCACTCTTCGTTTAATGGTGGGGAATAGCGTTGAAAAAAGCTTAAAAATCAGTACAATACTCCTCACTATCTACCTGCTCAGGTAGCTCAGTTGGTTAGAGCACTGGTCTGAAGAACCAGGTGTCGGCAGTTCGAATCTGCCCCTGAGCACAAAAACTGCTTTTTGTGTTAGCAGACGAGAAAGGCGGAACGATGTTTACAAGCGAGCCAGGGTCGCGAGCAAAATCTTTGATTTTGACTTGTGACCGAATCTGCCCTTGATGCATGCTATAATCTAAATGTGGAAGGACAGCCAGAATTAAGCAGAAGAGAATTTTTGAGAAAGAGTGCACGGTTGGGTGGTGGCGCTTTAGCAATGAAGGTAGGATTTGACTCTGAAGAGGCAGAAGCGGCGCCACCTGTAGAAGAATTTGAAAGATTTTTAAATGAAGAAGTTGTTGCGGAAGAAGACGTCAAAATGAGAATTTTAGAGGCATACAAAAATGCTCCAAATGTGCTGCGTAATATGAGGTTTGATACCCTTAAGTGTACTGAAGTTAATGAAAAAGCACATGTAACAAAATTTGAAGATGATGGTACGAATTACTCAATTTCAGTAAAGTGTAGATAGTTTGAACAGCAATCATATGGTTCAAGCGGTTACAAGAAGGGTAGGTACTTGACCTGTAGTCAATGTATCAATATGTAGAAAATATTGACATTACGGAATATTTAAAGCATTATCACTGCAGTACAACCAAAGGAGAACAAGATGGCTGATATTACAACTGTTCAAATTTTCGACCGTGATGGTCATCCTCGAGTAGAGGTTGGTCAGGTGACTCTGGACAAGCCAGAGGTGACCGGAAGAGTCCGTCTCCGCGGGGGTAATCCCGACCGGATACCAAAAGGTTTAAGGCTTGCTGATATTGCTCTCTCTCCACATATTGATGGAGTATGCAGCATCACAGCCTTCGTTAAGACCACTTAGGTGACAATACCGGCATTCCACTATTTGGAGTGTCGGTATCTTTGTTTGCAGAACTTTAATCAAGCTGTATACTCAAAGTAATGAAGCTCACTAAGACCATTACTACCTGGAGCATGTTCTGCTCGTCGCTGGTAAGTAATCCGCAATAGGTGGTGGTTTTTGAGCTCTTCTCCAATTAATTTGAAACCCGCCATCTGAGGCGGATTTTTCGTTTCAGATGATGGTTCTTTAGAAGGGAGGCTACTATGTGCATGCTGACTGACGCTGTGCAAGCGCATCTTACTAATCATCCCGACGCAACATTACAGGAAATAGGTGCTGTGATCATGGAAGCAAGTAGGAATGAGCAGATTACTATCTGCTCAATTAATCCACCAGCTCATGGTCATATGTCTGTGCGAGTATGTGGTGAGGTTGATCCACGGTGGATCTCAATCCAAAAAAAGGCCGGTCCCGATTAGGGACCGGCCTAATTCATTCAAAATTTATGACTTCGCAGAGTTTTTACTTTAATTTAACTTACTAAAATGAAAACGAGCGGCACACTGGTGCGCCGCTCGAAGTTGTTAAAAAGGAACCGTTAGTGGGAATAGAATACCCCTGACCACGCCCTACGTTTACCATCAGGTGGTTTGAAGCCAATAATCTCTATAGTTTTGATTTCAGAACCTTTTTTCAACGCTTCAGCCTTAGCAAAGGAGATGACGTCAGGATGTTCTACGCTTGGAACGAAGCCATTGAACCAACCTTCTTTGAGCTCTGCAGGCTTTCCGTCACGAGATATCATGGCTCGCACTTCGTAATCACCAGCTTTGGAGTGTTTGGTTATACGAGAGCCCTTGACACAACCAGTGAAAGCTGTGCCGTCGGTAAACTGGATGTTGACGTCTGTTCTTTCTCCGGCCAAACAGGCGCGGAATTGAGCAACTACTTCAGCGATCCAGGCTTCTTCAGCCTTCATAGGGCGAGGAGTCTTTTCGCTAGCCTTACGCTCATCCCAGATATAGCCATCTGAGAAGTGCACAAGACGAAAGGTTTCCACCGTCTCGTCACGACGAAAGCTCCAAGAACTTCGGTGTTCTTGATAGTGCTTGGCGATAAAGCGGGTGCCAAGACAGACTGCCGCCCGAGGTAGGCCGTCTTCAAACACAACGTATTGCTCTCCAAGCCTGAACTCAGGGTCGTCTTGCACACCCAAGGGAACAGCGTAGTCTCCGACTAGTTCTTGGTCACCAACAGCGTAGAACCAGGGCTGCAGTGCACCCAGTCTGATTGTTCTCACGTGTCCTGGATGACTTCCCAGATTGTAAATTTGAAAGCCCAAGCGGCTCTTAAACGCCGTTTGTGCACTTTCGAGATCTTCCCATTCCATGAAGAAGTCACCTTCGTCAGAGCCATGATAATGGATAACGATCGGGTTTCGGCCCTCAGGAGCGTCTCTGATCTCGATAAGCTCTACGTAACTTACCATCGAAGCTGCATATTCGTGCTTGACGATGTCGTAGCGGGTGTATTGGCCAAAGCAACCATGCTCAACATTTGTTCGATACGCTGGAGTGATATTAACGTCTACGATGTAACGAGCAAAAAGCTTTGCAACGAGGCCTGCCTTACCACTCTTCACCTCTATCACGAAAGGTGCTCCTCGGTTTGTTACGACGTTCTCATAAGTCCAACTGGTAATTACCTCTGGACTCACTGCACTTTCACCTAAAGCCATTTCTGGTCCTCCATATTTTGATCTGCTACATTAGTATCACAAACAGGAGTCTCTTTCTACTTCGCTGCATTGGTCTTAACCTTGAGTTGGGTACTGCGGTTCTTGTCGAGCTTAGGTAGGCGGATCTCGAGCATGCCATGCTTTTCTTGGGCTTCGGCTTCATCGATCACCACTTCCTCAGGGAGGAGGAGGGTACGAGAGAATGAGCCCCAGAAAAGTTCGCGGTGATAATAGTTATCGTCATCTGACTCTTGGTATTCTTCGCGCATACCCTTGAGTGTTACCATGTCTCTGGTAATCGCAATATCTAAATCAGCTGGGCTGACACCAGCTACGAGGGCGCGAATCACAATGTCGTCACTAGTCTGATACATGTCTACCGGAAGCTCTCCTTCTTGTGGGTCAGTATCGTCAGCTGCAGCGCCATCATCGTGCCACTCAGATTCTTCTTCATACATCTCTCCTTCTTCTACCGCTTCACCAAACTCATGTTCTTCATCGAGAATAGTATCGTACTCGTCAGCATTGACTGAGCCGGTTAGTCGTTCGAGAAATGATGGTTTTTTCATCGCGTTAGAGATAGGAAATGGAAGACATTTCCGTTAGTTAATTGGCGAGTAATTAGTAAACATTTTACCACAGCAACAGAAACTGGTTCGACTCATTGTAACGTTTTTATCTCTAACGTGATTCATAAATTATTTTGTTGACGTGCGTAATGTTGGGCTTCAGCTAATTTTACTTTCTCAAAGAGTAGAAAGAGTACGATAATGCCCATCCAGACGAAGAGAAATACTCCTAGAATTGTTTCGCCACTTGCATCCATTATAAAAAAGTTAAATAATGCGTGCAATACAATAGCAATGAACAACCCTAGCATACCAAACGATAATTTTACCCGGTTACTCTTATAGAACGAGAAAGCTAACAGGACGCCGATGGTACCTGAGGCCAGTACGTGCAGGAGCGTAGCGCCTAAGAAGCGGAACGACCCGGTGAGCGCGGTATTGAGATAATCGCCTGCCATTAGGGGATTGGCAATGAAGAGCGCGTTCTCGAGAGCAGCAAACCCGAGCGCGATGGTAATCATGTAAATAATCATGTCGATCGGCTCATCGACGGCTTTATTCCAAAAAATTACCACCAATGCGGCTGCGTATTTGAGGACTTCTTCAATAATGACCCAGGTATACAACAGGTTGTCGCTGGCTGGCTGACAAACGCCGTTTTGAAAGATTTCACAAGCCAGTTGCTGCAGCGGAAGAGCGAGCGGTACCACCGCCATGCCAGCGATGAAGGTAATGGCAATAAGGAGAAATGGTTCTGGATTCTTCCGATCTTCACGGAGCCAGAACCACAACCAAAAAAGCGCCGGGATGAGGCCACCCAAAAACGCAATCGCAAAGAGCGTTGGTGTCATGAGTAGTATTGTAGCAGTAATCTACCGACGTGATACTAGTTGTCGGCAGGTTTGTTTTCGTATTCTGGATAACCAAATTGCTCACGCATATCAATCTCTTTTGTGATATCAGGGTGGTTGTCCCTGATATCTTTCAGCTGTTCGTATAGATTGATTTTTTCTTCAGTCAAAGCCTCATCTTCTGTGTCAGTTGGTATTTCATGCAGGCGCTTGATGATAGCGATATATTGTTTCTCGACTTCAGAATGTGTCTTTTGTTCAGGTGATTCCATATGTGTTATTGATAGCAGAATAATCTGGAGGTGTAAATCAAAAAGGCCGCGCTATCGCGCGGCCCGTCGGGGATCAGGTACTGTCTTGACTCACAGTATCTGCATTTCAGCTGATACTGGGTCTCTTAATCCTCTCGGTCTGTCTTCTGGTTGAGGCATGACTCTGAGAGAGATCCTTTGGCCGGCAGAGACTGGGGCACGACCACCTGTCGAATGAATGTGCGCCTCATACCCAGACTCTTTTTCGACAAGATCTCTCAACCAAGCACTCCAGTCTTCACCTGCAAGACTACCTGGGTGTGTCAGTGTGGCAGCAACAATCAAGCCCATTTCAACCTCTCTGTCGCAATTGGTTTCTTAATCGATACTACCTTAAGAAGAAGATTTTGGCCACTGCGCCACCATCAAAATGTCTCGATCACGTATTTCTTTCGGTAGTTCTTGCCAGACAGCCTCGGTCACGTATGGCATGAAAGGGTGGAGGAGCTTCAGAGAAGTGACGAGACATTCCTTGAGAACATGCTGGCGAGCTAGTTTCGCTGCTACGTCTTCGCCATTAATAACTTCTTTCGATTCCTCAAGAATCTTGTCTGCCAGTTCGTGCCATATATAGTGATAAATCTTTTCAGCCGCTAAGTGTAACCGGAATTTTTCGATGTCTTCGGTGATCTCTTTAGTATTATCAGCCAACGATGCCAGAATTTCTGTGTCGCGCTGACTATATGAAGGTTCGCTGTCGTGAGACATATCTGAAACGCTATCTAGTGTGAAGCGAGAGATGTTCCAAATCTTATTAGCAAACTTCTTGTAGGCTCGTACTTTATCTTCTGAAAGCGGCATGTCTGCCCCAGGAGGGTTGGCCACCACAAACGCCATACGGGTAGCGTCAGTACCAAATTCTTCTCCTAGCTTAATCGGTGAAAGCACATTACCTTTACTCTTACTCATTTTTTTACCATGCTTATCAAGCACCATACCGTGGAAATAGATGGTTTTGAATGGCGCCTTACCAGTCAGGTATTTGCCGAACATCATCATTCGCGGCACCCATTTGAATACTAAGTCAGCCCCAGTTTCCATCACTGAAGTAGGGTAGAAGGTTTTAAAGTCTTGATGATCTGGATAGCGCAGCGTCAGCACTGGCCATTGGCCTGATGAAAACCAAGTGTCGAAGGTGTCTTCGTCTTGCATCCAACCTTCACCAGCTGGTTCGGTAAGACTGGCCGTCATTTCTTCTTTGCCATCTATAGTGCGGAACCAGGCCGGGATACGGATGCCCCAGACAATCTGTCTTGAAATATTCCAGTCTTGGGAGTTGTTCATCCAATGGCGCAGAGTTTTCTCGTGGGTGGTAGTCAGGATATTTGTTTCGCCACTGGCGAGCTGGTCGAGCACAGACTGGGCAAAGCTGTCCATTTTCACAAACCACTGATCTTTTACTTGAGGTTCAACGACGACACCAGTTCGCTCACAGAGCCTCACAGCATTCACGTAGTCTTCGTCTACTTCAACCAGCAAACCTTTCTCTTTAAGTTTCTCAACAATTTTTTCTCTGGCGACGGTAATATTCATGCCGGCAAACTCTCCAGCAACTGGGAGCAGCTTGCCGTTCCAATCAATGATCTGCTCCATCGGAAGGTTGTATTTTTGTGCTAGCTCAAAGTCGACCGCTGAATGCCAAGGGGTAATTGTCATCGCTCCAGACCCTTTCTCCATGTCAGCTGCTTCATCTTTGATGACAGTGGCCTTAATTGGTCCATTGATCCACTCTACTTCAAGCTCCTGCATATGCTCGTACTCTACATAACGCTTGTCGTTGGGGTGTACCACAACATATTTATCTGAGAATTTCGTCTCAGGGCGCACGGTACCAATCGTAAACGGTCCGTACTTGAAGTAGTAGAAAGGTGTCTTGCGGTCTTCAAACATTGTCTCAATGTCTGAGAGAGAGGTTTGGAATTTTGGATTCCAGTGGATACTTCGGCGGCCTCGATAGATAAGTCCGTCTTCATACATTTTTACGAATGTTTCCTGAACTTTGGTGACTATCTCGGGATCGAGGGTAAAGGTGTTGCGCGACCAGTCACAAGAAACACCCAAAGCTCGCAGGTCGCTCTCCATAGCTCCTTTGTTCTCCTGAACAAAATCCCAGATTTCTTGGTAGAGCTCCTCTCGGTCCATACCGAAGCGAGACCGGCCTTCTTTTTGCAGTTTTTTCTCAAATACTCCTTGGGTTTCAAAACCAGCGTGATCTGAACCTGGAAGAAACAGCGTCTTCTTGCCTTGCATTCGGTGAAAACGAGTCATGATGTCTTTGAGCGTCATATCTGTGCCGTGTCCAGCGTGTAGCCGCCCATTGGCATTTGGTGGAGGCATGATTATGCTAAATGCTTCAGCATCAGGTTTAGTTACACCTTTCTCTACGCAAATATCAGGATTAAAAAAACCTGATGCTTCCCACATCTGGTAGAGCTTTTCCTCGTGCTCTTTTGAGTCGTAGGGCTTTAAGAAAATTTCTGGCACCTCTTGTTTCATAGAATCCTACGATACCGCAAGGAACCTTATAAGACAACACTATTCGTTTGAAAGGGAGCGGTTGCCGTCAGCGCGTATTAAATCAGTGGCGCGAGGGGCGAGAGCTTCTGAGAGGCGGGCGTGGCCAGCCAGCGCAATCATAAGACTATTGTCGGTAGAAAGACCGGGGACAGGGAAGTAGACAGAGATGTCAGGATAGTGCTCCAGAAAATACTTGTTGAACTCGTGCCGCAGGTGTGGGCTCGCTGAAACACCGCCGCCAACGATGAGGGTGTGGGCGCCGCAATCTTCGATTGCGGCGCTAGTTTTCTTCAACAATATTTCAGTAACCACATCTTCAAAATCTCGTGACAATGCTTCTTTTTGCTCTTCCGTCAGTTCTTTGCCTTCAATGGCGTATCGCACGGCGGTCTTGAGGCCTGAGAACGACATATCTAAATCACCCGAGTGGAGCATTGGCAGCGGGAGTTCAGTAAACTGCGGCAAGTTCTTTAGGCGCGCTCGCTTCGCTCGCGCGCCAATCTCGGGCCCTCCCGGATACGGCAACCCCATCATCCGCGCGACTTTATCAAATGCTTCACCGACGGCGTCATCGCGAGTCTGACCAATTTTTTCATATTGTGCCCAGTCATCCATTCGCACGAGTTCGGTGTGGCCGCCAGAAATCAGAAGGGAAAGCGCTGGGAACTCGATCCGGGTTAGTTCATCGTCCTCTTCAACATCAAAAATACTGGCTAGGATATGCCCCTCCATATGGTTCACTGGCACCATTGGAACGTTCCACAAAAGCGACAGAGCCCGAGCAAAGTTCACGCCGACCCATAGAGCGGGTTCAAGCCCAGGGCCAGAGGTGACGGCAACCAGTTCAATTGGAAGTGGGCCATGCTCTTTGTGGAAGGTGAGGAGGTTGTCTGCCAGGCTTGGTTCGCGTTCGAGAATGGTGCGAATTTTTTCTTCCAACTCAGGCTCGATGTCTGAAATAGATTCCTTCTTGTAACCATGTTCAGCGACCGCCGCTTCTAAAAGGGGAACTAAGGCGAGGGCGTGTTCACGCTTGGCCATGGCCGGGAAAATGCCGCCGTATTCACGGTGCATTTCAATCTGCGTTCGTACAGCGTTACCAAGCACGTTGTATGTTGCTGTCGGGAAATCACCCAACGCTTCCACGATGGTTACGCCAGTTTCATCGGCTGAGGTTTCAATTGAGAGGATGTTCATATTACTCAACAAACACAGCTGTCGCAGGTGTTTGTCGGCCGCGTTCAGTGGTGATACATCGACACAACACCTCCCAGGTGTTGTGTCCGGTACAAGACTTGAACTTGTGACCTCTACAATGTCAATGTAGCGCTCTACCAGCTGAGCTAACCGGACATATTGATTTGTAACTTCTAGCCCGACCTCAAAATGGAAATGGTTTGAATAAATGGGATTTATTCAAACCACTAACCAGCTGAGCTACATGCGCAAAAGTGTTGGAGTAGTATACACAAAAAATATACACAAAAAACCTTATTTTCTATGAGTTGAAAGCAGAGGTGTAAGTGGTACTATTTTGTAATGCTAGACAGAATCAAGTCAACAATAGAACGTAAACTTGAACAAGAGGATGGCTCAGATGCTGTAGATGTCTTGATTTCAGAGTTTCCGAATGAGTTGCAAGAAATGTTGTGGGGTGAGGTTGAGGATTTTAGTGACAAAGATGCTGTTGATTATCTTACTGAAAAGTTGATCTTAAGAAAGCGGGCCTTGCTGCCGAGTGAATGGACTGAGATACCAGACACTATGGAGGTTATTACCAACAATCCTGAAGCGATACAAGAGAGTCTTGATCGGGCTCATGAGCAAGGCGCGGACTTTTTTTTAGGAAAAGGAGAAAACGGTGAGGTTATTGCGAGTACCAGACAAAAAGACATTTGCTACAAGTCCTTATTTTTGGAGAGAGCAAAAAAGATTGGTGCCAACATATCCAGAGAAGCGTTGTTGCAACACCAGTGTGGGAAGTTGCTAGAAGATTCGAATACAGGCTTACTGTGTCCCTCTGTTGAGGGTTTCGTTAATACTCATGAAGTTTTGGCAATCAAGATGCAACGGTTGTATGGGTGCAGTATTTCAGACATCATTTATGAGCGAAACAACGCAACTTGGCCAGAGGGTGTAGACATAGATGTTTTCTTTGAAAAATTAAAAGCCGGAATAATTTTCTTGAACGAACACGGATATCACCATAGAGATATAAGTGGTAATACTGGAAATGTATATGTTGGAGAAGACGGGACACCGTACCTTATTGACTTTGGTTCGGCGATTAAATCCTTTGCCACTGATGACCCAGATTTTTATCAGATAACACCAGAGGGTGATTACTATAAATCTACAGATATTGGAGGTGTAAATTTAATTAAGCAGAAACTAATAGATTACCTCGAAAATAAGTAATCTAAAATGATCCTCTACCCAACCGAAACAATCTATGCGCTGGGAGCGAATGCGCTTGATGATGCTGCTATAGAATCATTAAATTTCCTAAAGGGGAGGGGAGAAGAGAAGTTTTTGTCGTGGCTGGTGCGCGATATCGAAGATATCGCGCAGTATGGTGAGCTTTCATCAAAAGCGGCAGAAATTGCTTCGCAATTTCTACCCGGCCCGCTCACCTTAGTGTTGCCAGCTAAAGAAAATATTCCGCCAGATCTTAGGGGTCCAGACAACACAGTGAGTTTTCGAATCTCTCCCGACCCAATCGCGCAACAGGTGATTGCAGAGTTCATGGAACAACACAATGCCCCGCTTACTTGCACCAGCGCCAATGTTTCTGGCTTGGCAACCGAACAAACTCCCGAAGCAATCCTGAAGCAGTTTGGTGATAAGGCTTCGCTTATCGACAAAGTGGTCGACGACGGTCCTCGTTCTGGCCAACCGTCGACGGTAATAAAAGTAGTGGATGATGATATCGAAATCATCCGCGAAGGAGCAATCTCTGCTCATGCTATACTAGGTTTGTCGCACTAGTGGCTTAATCAAGCCCTTCTGGTAAGAAAGCACGGTTTCATCCGTCTACATAACTACCTGCTTACTCTCTAAGCCACCTTTACATATGCATAAAGACGTTTCTACAACCGCTCCCGGAGCGGCTCATATTCCGTCGATACCTGATACACCATTAGGATTTCTAGCTTATATTTCACAGCCACACTTCGTTTTTGTGATTGGCGGTATTTCGGTTGAAGTTGTTTCCGCTGTTCTAAACCAGTCAGTTCCATTTTTCTACAAGTTCATCATCGATGGTGTTGAAGCAGGAGATCAGCAGATTGTACTGCTAAGTGTTATTGGATTACCGATAGTTGTCATGCTCGTGCAGCTGTCTCATCGTGCGAGTAGTTGGCTCACAATGTTCTGGGTGACCAGCGGTAAAAAGGATACCTGTGATCAGTTGACTAATTATGCGCTTAAGCATAGCCACAGCTACTTTACTGACAGATTTGCTGGCACCCTCACTGGAAAAGTATCTAACGTTGCCAATTCTCTAGAACAGTTAATTACAGAGATTGTTTGGACATATGTAAGTGTTGTTGCGAGTTTTATAACTACATTTGCAATTATGTACATTGTCGATGTAAAAATCGCCGGTTTGTTTGCTGCACTCGTATTATTTTTGATTCTGATCAATCTTAGGTTTGTGCCAAAAAAACGAGAGTTGTCTAGAAAGGGAGCTGAGGCATCCTCAAAACTACAGGGTCATGTCACTGATATTTTCACAAACAATGTTTCTGTACGTCAGTACACTGCTAGTAATAACGAAAATGAAACTGTAGATAGGCTCAGTACCACATACCGTAATGCTCAGCGGAGAAATTGGATGTTTAGTGATCGAACTCAAATTGTTAATATCGTTATTTTAGGATTGTTTCTCATCGCTGTTATGTATCTGCTCTATACTGATTGGCGTGCTGGATTGGTGGGTACAGGCGATATGGTTTTGGTTGTTTCTCTAATTCTGCAAATTTCATTTACGCTGACTTGGATAGGTAGAGCATTCACTAATTGGGCTCGGTTCTTTGGCAATATGGATGAAGGTTTGAAAGAGATTATTAGACCATTTGAGATTTCTGATTCCTCAGACGCAATGATTCTTAATGTGCAAAACGGAAAAATGGAGTGGCAGGATGTTCAATTTGAGTTTGGAGAGAACAAAGTCTTTAAGGACTTCAACCTCACTATCACCCCTGGACAGCGAGTCGGGTTGGTTGGTCCATCTGGGGCGGGGAAGACGACGTTTGTGTCGCTCTTGCTCCGACAACATGACCTGGCAGGTGGTGCGATCATGATCGATGGTCAGAATATTGCTGAAGTGACACAGGATTCACTGCGGCAAAATATTGCGGTGGTGCCGCAAGAGCCTCTGTTGTTCCATCGCACGATTCGGGAAAATATTGCGTACGGAAAGCCAGATGCTACCGAAGCGGAGATTATCGAGGTTGCTAAAAAAGCCCAGGCCCACGATTTTATTTCTGAGCTTCCAGATAGCTACGATACATTGGTGGGAGAGCGCGGCGTAAAACTTTCAGGTGGACAAAAGCAGCGGGTGGCGATTGCGCGGGCGATGCTCAAAGACGCTCCGATACTGATTCTCGACGAAGCTACCTCGGCGCTCGATAGTGAGAGTGAGGTCTCGATTCAAAAAGCCTTGCATGAACTGATGGCTGGAAAAACGGTGGTAGCAATCGCACACCGTCTCTCAACGCTCCGCGAAATGGATCGCATTATCGTTTTAGAATCAGGCCAAGTTGTTGAAGATGGAAACCATCAAACCCTCACCCAAGCTGGGGGCACCTACCAGCGCCTCTGGGAACATCAGGCAGGAGGATTTCTACAGGAGTAACTATTTCCCAGGAAATGCCGTATCATTAGGTATATGTGCGGTATTTTTGGCTATATCGGTTCGCATACTGCCGAACCAATTTTAACGGAAGGACTTCGGACTTTAGAGTATCGAGGGTATGACTCAGCTGGAATATTTGTGCCTGGGTATGGAGCAATTAAGGCTGTCGGTCCCATTGATAACCTGGCTCTAAAAATTACCGATACTGTTCCTGGTACATGTGGTATTGCTCACACGCGTTGGGCCACTCATGGTGCACCGACCGAAGCTAATGCCCATCCGCACGCTGATATGGCCGAGACTGTATGGATCGTCCATAACGGGATTATTGAAAACTATCAAGAGCTCAAAGAGGGACTGGCCATGCAAGGGATTGCATTCACAAGTGATACCGATACCGAAGTCTTAGCCAAGCTGATTGGCTCACACTATGCGGGTAATCTCGAACAAGCAGTACGTGGAGCGCTCGGCATGGTGCGCGGCACCTATGGTCTGGCGGTAGTGAGTGAGAAAGATCCGAGCAAGATTGTGGTCGCTCGAATGGGTAGTCCGATAGTGCTAGGAATTGGCGCCGATGGAAACTTTGTCTCGTCAGATCCATCGGCGCTTTTGGTGCACACCAAAGACGTAGTGTATCTCAATGATGGTGAGATGGCGGTGGTTACGAAGGATGACTACGAACTCACAACCATCAAAGGTGAGAAACAAGATCGAGCGCCAGAAAAGGTTGAATGGGATGTTGAGCAGGTGCAGAAGCAAGGCTACGAACACTTCATGCTAAAAGAGATCATGGAAGCGCCTGAGGTGATTGAAAATACGATTCGGGGCCGACTGTTGGTCGAGAAAGGTCGGGCCAAGCTTGGTGGACTTGAGGCCGTGTTGTCACAACTTGTGAACCTGAACCGACTCTCTATTGCCGGTTGTGGCTCGGCATACTTAGCGGGGCATGTAGGGAAGTACATTTTAGAAGAGTACGCTGGCTTGCCGGTTGATATTGAGTTGGCGAGCGAGTATCGCTACAAAACAAATATCCCTGATAAACAAAGTGCACTCTTGGCAGTTACCCAATCGGGGGAAACGGCCGATACACTAGCCGCTGTTCGGCTTGCTAAAGAGCTTGGTCTTTCAACACTTGGCATGGTCAATGTGGTGGGTTCAACCATTGCCCGCGAGACCGATGCTGGAATGTACAACCATGCTGGTCCAGAAATTGCAGTGGCTTCAACCAAGGTGGTCATCTCGCAACTGGTGGCCTTTGTACTCCTCACACTTCTGATTGGTCGAGAGAAACATTTATCGCAAGCAGAAGGGAGGGAGATCGCAGAAGGTCTTACAAAGCTGCCTGATGTGGTCCGTACAATGCTTAAAGATACTAGTAACATCGAGCGAGTAGCTAAAGATTTTACCAAGTACCGAGATGCTATGTTTATTGGCCGTAAGTTTCACGCGCCGATTGCATTCGAGGGCTCCATGAAGCTGAAAGAAATTACCTATATTCACGCTGAGGCGTATGCTGGTGGGGAATTAAAGCATGGTTCAATTGCAATGCTCGATGAGGAGTTCCCGGTCATTGCAATTGCGCCACAAGATAATGTCTACGAAAAAATGATTTCAAATATTGAAGAAGTAAAAGCAAGGAGTGCACCAGTTATTGCTATCGCGACAGAAGGCGATACAAAGATTGCTGGCATCGCTGATGAAGTGTTTTATGTTCCAAAAGTACATCCTATCCTGCAGCCTATCGTCTCGACTATGCCGCTGCATCTTTTTTCCTATTATGTCGGGGTAGCCAAAGGCTTTAATGTTGACCGACCACGCAATCTTGCGAAATCAGTGACGGTAGAGTAAAGTCGATTGAGTTTAATAAGGAGGAAGTAGATGTATGGTTATGACATAAAGTCTGTACACCCAATACTCTATCGATATCGTCGGCAAACCAAAGAAGTACTCTTTGGACAGTATATGGATTGGGTGGCTCGACTCCATAGAGTATCAAAATCCAAAAATCCTCAACGAGCAAAACTTTTAGTGATAACTGCTCTAACGTTTATTGAGGATGCTCACTGTGACTCAGATAGCGATCGAAAGAAATTACGCGGTCGAGCTGGGATTGATAGAGTAGGACCATGGTGGGAAATTATGGATTAAGACAAAGGCGCGGGGCACATCCGCGCCTCTCGCTTTTACCAGCTACCAATATTTTCCATGCTTGCCCATGGTTCTTGGGGCGGCAGCTTCTCGCCAGCCTGTAAGAGTTCAATTGAAATGTTGTCGGGTGATTTAATGAAAGCCATGTAACCATCACGAGGTGGTCGGTTGATGATTACACCAGCATCTTGTAGTTTCTGACAGGTTTCGTAGATATTGTTTACTCGAAAAGCTAGGTGACCAAAGTTGCGTCCTGAAGTATACGATTCGGTTTCACCATTTTCGTCTGGCCAGTTGTAGGTAAGCTCGAGGAGGGGAGTTTTGGTCTCCTTGGCCGAGGCGGCCTGCTCTGGTGCGGCCAAAAAGATGAGGGTAAATCTCCCGGCTTCATTTTCAATTCGATTCGTTTCAACCATTCCTAACTTGGTAACGTAAAAGTCGAGCGACGCTTCGATGTCCGTAATCCGGACCATGGTGTGTAGGTATTCCATTATGAGGTGAGTTTACTAGCAATTTCCGGGTGAGTTCGCAGCCATACCAGGCCGTGGCCAATGGTGTCGTCTTGGTATGTCCTGAAAAATTCCTCGAGTTTCATCCACTGCACATCAGCAATTTCTTCATAATCCATAATGGTTAATGTCTCTTTTTCTTCATTCGAAACAGAGCAGACGACAAAGTGCAGCTCAACGCCAAAACTCTCAAGATCGGTTTTACCAGCAATATGTTCAAAGGTAACCGTTAGGTCTAGCTCCTCTTTAGCTTCTCTCACGGCAGTTTCTTCGATAGTTTCTTCTTCCTCCTTTGTTCCAGAAGGGAATGACCAGGCGCCGGGGAGGGTTGATTTACTCTCTGATCGTTTAACAAATAATAAGTTTCCGTCTTCGTCTTTTAGTACAAAAGCTGCGTGTGTTTTCATGTGCCTGAGTATAGCAAAATTATCACCCTTGCCGCTCATCAGTATTTTGATACAGTTATCTAGATTTATGACGTCGTTGCTTAAGCAATTTTCAATAGCCACATTCTCCTTATTGCTTCTAGCGGCAGTTGTCACCAGCAGCTGTGGTGTTGATGTTCTTGCTGAAGAACCAAGTGTCCCAGCGGTGGCAGAAGCGGAGGTTGGTGAAGATGAATTTTGTAATTGTCATCTTAAGGCGGAGATCGATAATCTAGGATTGGTAGCAGGCGATGTTCAGACAAGAGTTCTGCAAGTCGCAGTTTTGCCACGAGTGGCTGAGGTGGTGATCAAGGAAGCCGGTTCGATTGATCGGCAAACTTTTGTTCCGCCAGACATACACGCGCCGCCACCAGATTTAGATTGGCCAGTGAAGCTCGCACGATCGCATCTCTCGTAGTACATCTCGAAGTTTACTAGAGTAACTTTGTTGATGTATGCAACAACTCATTTCTTATCTACAAAACCCAGATTATCAAAAACTAGCCCTGCGGCTCGTACTGGGATTTGTCTTCTTTATTTCTGGTTATAAGATCGCTTTTCCAGCCGACCCAGCTGCACTCGCGGTTTCCTATGCCAACCCCGATAATGGTTGGATCGCTCCATATTTTGTGGAGTGGATTAATGCGACGCTTGGGATCGAGGTAAGTACATACCTGTTCTTGCAGGGCTTGCTTGAAATGCTCCTTGGAACACTCCTTATCCTTGGGTTCTTCACTACCATCACCGCTGTCTCAATGGGTCTCTTGTATTGGGCGTTTGTGGCGGCAAACCCTGTGGTGGGGGAGATCCGCTTAAGTCGCGACTTAACACTGATGGCGATGAGCTTTGGCTTGGCGTACTACGGTCCTGGCAAGTACAGTATTGATCGCTACTTTCGACACCTCACCAGAGAGGGAAGAGAAGAAATTCTTTCTTTTGCCCTTCGGTTTGGAATTGGCTTCACCTTCGTGGTTTCAGCCCTCTTCTCAACTGGGGTGATGAGTAACCCGCTCAATAGCTCAGTGCCACTGGCGATTGTGTTTGTACTGGGGGTAATGCTGATGGCTAACGTGCAAGTGAAATATGTCGCCGGATTGTCGGTGCTGTTTCTGGTGTTTGCGATTGGTGACACCATGCTGGCGAAAGATTCTGTCTTTAAAGCCTTCGATAGCACCAAGCGAGAACTAGCCTTCCTGGTTGGCGTAATTATTCTGTTCGCCTCAAATGTTCGTGATGACATTTTGACGCCACAGTTTATGAGAAAGTATCGGTAGGGAATCTGTGCAAAAGGCCGGCGATCAGAGATCGCCGGCCTTTTGCTATTAAAACTCTAGCTTTTTTATATTTTTTTGGTATGATTTTGGCCACGTTCGGGGACCGAGCTTTTTATTTTAAGCCAGTCCGCCCCTTACAGGGGCTGTATACCTTGTCAGCATTTCATTTCCTAGCGTCATGAAATACTAGGCAAGGTCTTGCGAAAGCCTCCCAGGCTTTCTCACCCATCGCCTACGACGATGGCACCGAACTAAATCGTAGATTTTGTCCGGTCCCATCGTCTAATGGTTAGGACGCCAGGTTTTCATCCTGGAAATCGGGGTTCGATTCCCCGTGGGATCACTGAGATAAAGTAAAGACCACTGGATACTATCCAGTGGTCTTTACTTTAGTGAGTGAATAATTTCACTCACGTGTTTCAGTGATAGGCGGAGCGATCTTTTCTGCTCCCTACTTTGAGCAGAAAAGGAGTGAGCCGGGGTCGAGAGTACTTAGCTGAATCTTTGCGAAGTAAAGATTATGGTTAGTAACTCGTGACCACAGAAAATAACCGACTCCTGACCGATCCCCGTGGGTCCACCAATTTTGAAGCTTATTTTTCAACGCATTTTCTCTCAATCCCGTGATCATGTGCTTTTTGCTCAAGTAAATATAGTTTTTCTTTCAATACTTCGCTAGTTATTGAGTTCTGGAGATAGTCTAAAAATTCGTAATAAATGCCATTTTTATTTTGTTCTATTTCATAAGTAAGAGCCTGTTCGACTGCTTGATATTTATCAAGTTCTTTTGCAAATTGAGCAGTTTCATCACTACTATTTTCATACCTTAGCCACAGTGCGTTTATTTCTTTACCAACTTCTCCAAGTGGTCTAGTAATTTCTTTCATCGCTTCAACTTCTTTCCGGTTCTTCAACACCTTTAGTCGTCTTCTTTTTTCTTCGTCGTATTCGATTATTACTTCATCGCCAACAATCGCCTCTGGCCAGTCGTGAACCTCCAAAATCTGAAACAATCCATTCGCTTTATACTCTCCAATAGTGTGTATTTCTTCAGCTAGTCTTATGAGAGCGAGGGTGTGTTCCTGGACGGTCTCAGGATCTGATATTCCCCTCATTACCCAACCTGTCCTTTCGATCTTTGCTAACGCAGCCCATACATCAGGTGCTACATCTGAGTAACAAAGCGAGTAAGTATTTTGCATTAATAGACATCCTAGCAAATTTTTTTCACCTACACTCTGGTTACCATGCTACACTCAAACCCATGGAAAAAGAAAAACCCTCAGCCCTGGCCGACCATTTTAAAGAAATTATTTACGGTGGGATTGACGGCATTATTACTACCTTTGCGGTAGTGGCCGGGTTTGCTGGAGCGGCGTTGAGTAACGAAGCCACCACCCAACTCTCATTTATGGTGGTGCTTTTGTTTGGATTAGCAAACTTATTTGCTGACGCGGCTTCGATGGGTCTAGGGAATTTTCTTTCGGTTCGGTCTGAGAAAGATTTGTATACTTCATATCGAAACAAAGAACGCCTACAAGCAGAGACTGATCCTGAACAGCAGATCGAAGAAACTGTGACAGTTATCATAAACCAAGGTTTCTCAGAGGCCGATGCGAGAACGCTAGCAAACATCTATCGACACAACGAAGACTACTGGGTTGATTTTATGATGCAACACCAGCGTGAAATGCCAGACCCTCGAGGGGAAAATGAAATCTTCACTGGGCTCGCTACTTTCGTCTCATTTATGGTGTTTGGAGCAATTCCACTACTACCCTTCATGCTTCAGAATGAAGGAGACGCTGGAGCTGCTTTCTTGTATTCTTCCCTTGGCACCGCTACCGCGCTTATTTTACTCGGCCTATTGAAGTGGCGCGCGGTTGGGACCAAAATTTTACCATCGCTCTTTGAAGTAGTTGCCGTCGGCGGTACCGCCGCTCTTTTGGCCTATTTTGTTGGAACGTTTTTCGCATTATAGGATGTTCTTAGTACTAATAAATCTTGGTTCATAGCTGGCTAAGAGGCTATAAATCTCAGCACTCTCAGGACTCACAAACCCAAGGGTGCTACTACCGATGTCACGAGGAGTAAGGCTAATTGATATATTGGTAAACACACGGCTGCCACGACGTTGCTCAGTTACGGTTGCCGAGTTGAGGTCAACCATATCGGGGTCGTATAACACACACACCTCATCGTGTTGATACGAGTGAATGTATGAGGGGAGTAGGAATGACATAACCTGCTCCTCGCCAAGTGAGAGGGTGATATCGTGAAGGCGACTATACATTTGAATCGCCGGGCTGGTATGAAGCTCATCGGTTGCACAGAAAAGGGTATAAAACTTTTCCATACACACAGCGCCAAGGGCGCAGTTACTTATAAGCTCCGGTGGCACGAGCGGGGGGTGCCGATTGCTGATGACGTCCGTCACCGGTTTGACGAACTGTCAAACTTCTATCAATTAAGTACATCTTTTTGAGCAATATATGTCAACGGACTTATCAGCAGGGTTTTACACGCAGTTTTCTACAGGTCTATACACTACTTATCCACCAGTTTTCCACAGAAACGACTAGAAATAAGGGTTTTAGTATGATCTTGACACTTTATCTGGGCGTGAGATCCTTACTACAGGTATGCGTTGTGGTGGCTTTCTCCATACTATATCTCTCGGCTAAGAGATATAAGGACGTATACCGAAGCTCTACGTTGTACAGACAAAAGCGCCCGCAAGGGCGCTTTTGTCATTGAGAGATAAGAAGATGGCTGTTACTTCGCTTTGAGATTGACGTAGATATCTTCGAGTGCTCGCACGCCATCACCGGCAGAAATATTGTTTTGGTGGTATTTGATATTAGTACAGTCGCCGGCTGCCCAAATACCAGGCACGGAGGTTTGTTGGGTCCAGGGATCAATAATAATGCGTCCATAGTCATCAAGCTCAAGCAATTCTCCCAAAAAACCTGTGTTTGGAATAAGACCGATTTCGGCAAACACTCCGGTTACGGCGAGTGATTGCAGACCACCAACAGCATCCTTGTAGGTAATGTTGTGTACAAAATTTTCCCCCTGTATCTCAGTAATCTCAGCATTCAGAATACCAGTCATATTTTCATGAGCGAGGACGGTCTCGACAGTGGCTGGATCAGCTTTATAGGTGTCACTACGTTGTAAGAGCGTAACGCTTTTTGTATAGGCCAGTAGCTGAGCGGCGGTTTCAAAGCCAGCGTTGCCGCCTCCAATTACAGCCACGTCTTGCCCGGCAAACAAAGGACCGTCACAGCTAGCACAATAGGTAAGTCCTTTGTGCTCAAACTGCTCAGCGCCCGGGATTTGGAGTCGTCGACGCTCAGAGCCAGTTGTAACAAGAATAGCTCTTGCAGTCACAGCCTCACCCTCACTGCGATACACCAAAAAGTGATCAGGCTGTTGTTCTATCTGTGTGACCTCGGCGTTTTCGTGTATATGGACCACATCCCCAGCGTATGCGTCAAGATGTTCTTTAAGCTCTTTCGCTAAATCGGTTCCGCTAATAGAAGGGGTGCCTATCCAATTCTGGATACCAGGGGAGACAGTACTTTGCCCACCCCAGTCTTTGGTAAGAAAAAGTGTTTTGAGTTGTTTTCTCGATGCATACACGCCAGCAGCAATACCTGCTGGACCACCACCGATTATTACTAAGTCGTAAAGCATAAATAAAATGTAAGATATGAAGACAAGGGAAGTATATCAACAAACACTGCCCAACGGACAGTGTTTGTTACTCATGAAAGAGAGGATTATTTCAGGTTACGTACCATCCTAAAAAGTGCTCCAGCACTTTTTAGCCCACACTCATCTACGATGATTGGGTCGCCGTTGGTATTTTTGCAAGTAAATTATTTTAATTTACTTCTTCGCAAAAATGCCGGTACGGCGCCCCAGTCATCCTCGTCTTCTTCATCAATCGGATCAACAGGCTTTGGGTCGCGCTTCGGTAGCGTGGCTTTTTCTACTGGCTCGTCTTTGGCTGCTACCGCTACTGGCGCTTCCTCTGGCTCTTCTTTGCGTGGGCTGAGGGAGTTAAAAATACGACCACGTGTATCAGCTTTTTCTTCTGGAGCTTCCGATTCTTCAGTCCGTTCCGATACCGGAGCTTGTCGGGTAACCGTATTGTTTAGGCCAGCTTCCTCTGGGAAACCAGTCGCGATTACGGTGACCTTTACTTCATTCTTCTTAAGTTTTTCATCTCGAATCGCACCGAAGATTACCTTGGCCTGCGGGTCAATTGATTCAGTGATCACACGGGCTGCGTCTTGAATTTCAAGCATACCAAGGTCGTCGCCTCCCGCGATGGCAAAGAGGACACCTTTCGCTCCAGTGATTGAGACTTCAAGGAGGGGTGAGTTGATCGCACCATTAGCCGCTTCTTCTGAACGCTTCTCACCGGTAGAAATACCGACGCCCATGAGAGCTGAACCGGCATTCTCCATAACACTACGGATATCCGCGAAGTCGACGTTAATAATACCTGGCATAGTAATAAGGTCGGAGATCCCCTCAACAGCTTGCTTGAGGACATTGTCAGCTTGTTCGAAAGCACTCTTAACAGTCGTTTCTTTGTCGACAATCGCAAGGAGACGATCGTTAGGGATCGTAATAAGAGCATCAACTTCTTTCTTTAGCTCCTCAATACCAGACATCGCCATTCGCATTCGCTCCTGACCTTCAAAGAGGAACGGCTTTGTCACTACCCCAACGGTGAGGGCGCCACTCTCGCGAGCGATCTTGGCGACCACTGGTGCAGCACCAGTTCCGGTTCCACCGCCCATACCACCAGTGATAAAGATCATGTCAGAACCTTTAATGGCGTTCGCGATTTCTTCACGTGTCTCTTCGGCAGCCCGACGCCCCATGTCAGGGTTACCACCAGCACCAAGACCTCGAGTGAGGTTTTTACCGATATGAATCTTTTTCTTAGCAAGTGAGTGGTGTAAGTCCTGCGCGTCGCTATTGACGGCAATGAACTCCACTCCCTTCACCTTTGAGGACACCATGTGGTTTACGGCATTACTGCCAGAGCCACCAACACCAATCACACGGATTCGCGCAAATGACTCAACGTCTGTTTTGATCTGTTCCATACGTTTGAATATTTGCTCCAAGCATTACTGCACCCACCCCTGAGTACATTCCTTGTAAGTAGGGGTATCATACATGCCTGGTTTTGGTCTGTCACTATATTGACGAAACTGACTTTTGTGTGATTGACGTAGTATTCAAAAGATGGTGTTCAAGGAAGGGTCAAGGGAGGAATTGGCTTACCCAATCGAGCAGTGTAGATTTGGTTTGTTTAACAATCCCAATACCGCCGGTCTCTTCTTCATCACTGGCTCCCCACATACAGAGTCCGTACGCAACCGCCCATGAAGAATCTTTTACTTTGGCATTTTTACCAATCTCAAGCGTTGCAATCCGTGAGGGTAGATGTAGCACACCCTTGGCAAGATCTTGAATAGTAGCGAGGCCTGAACCACCGCCAGTTAAAATAATCCCGGCTGGCAGGAGGCCGTCTTTTTTAATATTTTTTAAATGAACATCTATGAGTTCGAAGATGTCAGTCAATCGAGCAGCCACAATTTCTTCCAGCTTCTTCTTAGAATATGAGGCACTTGAAATCGTGCCACGCTTAATCTTCTCGGCCTCTTCGAGCGGAATCTTCAGGCCGAGGGCAATGTCGTTAGTGATGTCATTTGAGCCAATGGGGAACACCTTGAGAGAAACTGGAATACCATCTTCAAACACAACTATCGAGACGGTTTCAGCGCCAATATTCGCTAGAATACAACCGGCACGCTTTTGTGCCTTGGTGAGCATGACAAAGCTGGCAGCTAGCTGTGACGCCATGACGTCTTCAACATAGACACCAGTGCTTTCAATTGCTGTAATCAAGTCATTGAGGTGCTGCTCAAAAGTGGTAATAAACAATGACTCAACCTCAAGCTTGGTACCTCTCATGCCATGTGGCTTTCCTAGTACCTCCTCACCATCAACATAGTAGGTGAGGGGGATGCCATGCAGAATCTTTCGATTTGGTAGTTGGTCCATAATCCGCTCCTCACTATCTTGCATCGCTTTATCAGTATCAACGGCCGTAATTTCAGAATCAGCTCGTGAGGTGATTACCTCGCCCCGTGAGCGGATTTCATCTACGCCAATACTGCCAATAGAGATATATGCTTTCTTCACGGTTACGCCAGCGGCTTTTTCAGCTTGCGAAACTGCACTTCGCACACTGCGAAGCACATCAGATTCGTTGATGATATAGCCATTGCGCAAGCCACGGCTCTCAGCATAACCAGTGCCGATAATCTGCGGCAAGGACCGATCCTTTTTATTTTTTGGCACACGAACAATCGCCACCTTAACTTGGTAGGTGCCTACGTCGATACCAGTGATGATTTGTTCAGCCATAAAAAACGTAACGCGGGTCTTGCGCTTTAGCGGCGGAAATATTTCTTGAAATACCGTTGCTCCGCTTTCTCCATTGTAGCCCCGTGAGTATGTCCTTTCAAATGGAGGCACCCGTGGATAAATAGAAACGCTATATATTCGCGTTCGCTCATCGTGAAGTCCTTAGCTTGCGCTTTAGCGGCCGATGGACAGATATAGATCTCTCCCTGTTCGTTACTCAGCGGAAAGGATAGGACGTTTGGTGTATACGACTTGTTTCGGTACTGAATATTAAGTGATTGGGCTCGCTTGGTGCCAACAAACACGAGCGAGACGTCATAGCGCTTACCGAGAATATCTTCAGCCATTATTGCGTAGTTGTGGCGAGGGTACGACTTGACGCTGCTAGCGATAGATACAGACATAAGTAGAGCTTAGCATGGGGTAAACGAAAAACACCATCCGCAGATGGATGGATGTTTATCGTCGTCGATGATCCTGGACTTTACCGAGCTTGAGGAGAGTTTCGTATCGCTCTTTCTTCTCTAGCTTTTTTAGCCGGGCGTCCTTTTGGACATTGCGACTCTTGGTGCGCGAGAAGTAGCGAGCGCCCCGCATACGCGGAACAATGCCCGAACCTTGCATTCGCTTTGTGAACCGGCGAATCACATTAGCTGTGCTTTCGTTTTGGTTCTTCGTTACTTCTACATTTCTTGCCATAAGTGGGCAAAAATATAGCATTCTAGGCGCAAAACCGCAAGCTACTACGCGACCACTGCTTGTCGCTTCAATCTTCGTACCAGTGCGTCAACGGGAATCTGTTCCTGGTTGCGTTCGTTCATGTCTCGCAAGATAACATTGTTCTCCACAAATTCTTTTTGGCCAACAATTATGGTATGTCTCACACCTCGTGCTTCAGCATCTCGTAGCTGGGCTGAGAGTGAGTCGCTGGCGAGATCTTGCAGCACCGGAATACCAGCGCGACGCAATTCATCAATAATCATCAGGGAACGGATTTTGGGGCCAAAGCCGAGTTGTACTACATACACAGAAGGGGTGCCGAGCTTTACTTTCGGAGCTCGCGACGGGGCTTTTTTCTCACGCAAGATCACCACTGCACCAGCCGCCGGGATTTTGCGGCGGGTATTACGATGCACAAAGGTGTCATAGCGACCACCACGTGCTACTACAGGAGCGTTGGTGAGCCGATTCTCTTCCTCGTCCATAAGCTCGATTGAGAACAGGGCTTCAGAGTAACAATCGTAGTGCCCAAGCATCTTCGGATCAATTTCATAAGGTGTCTCGCTCATGTCGAGATATTCAATGATCTCGCGGAAGTGCTTACGACTCGGGTCGCTGAGGTATTCAAGTGAGTTCGGACTCTTGAGAGCTAGCTCGTGTTCCTTTTCTACTAAATGCGAAAGTACTTCATACGGATGCTCTTTCATCAGCTCCCGAGCGGTTGGTGGCATAAGATCGAGGCGCTTTTTTAGGAAGTTGGTGAGTTCTCGATTGTAGCGAGTAGCAGAATCGCTGTCACCAACCGTATTTACTCGTACGTAGTGATTCGTGTGTCCTAGGTCATTCATAAGGGCGCGAGTAGCCTGAATGAGTAGTGCTTCAGCGATACTTTTCTCAACATTAAAAATCTGGAGCCCAATAGCGGCTTCACCTGAGCGAGGAACTTGTTCAACGTTATAAAAGAGAACTGGACCCTCAAAGCCATTAAGTTTTGAATCGCAATAGTTATTGATGCCGGCAGTCAGGAGGCCATGCAGAGAGTCGATACGACGATCGATTGCTCCGGCGTTGTGGGTGAGGGAGGTTTGACACCCCTTACAGGCTGGATTCTTCTTTAACTCATCGACACTCCGAAAACCAAAATGCTCTGCGGTTTCAGCGGCTAACTTAAGGAACTCTGTTGGGGTGGTGCTCATAACGTAGAACTAATTACGAATAACTTCTTCACCAGTAATCATCGCTTCGCCAGGTAGATAATCAAGCTCGGTTGGTGGGAAGAGGCGCAAAAAGGCGCGACCAATAATTTGGTCTTCTTGCACCAGTCCCCAAGCTCGAGAATCTGAACTCTCGTCACGGTTATCTCCCATCACAAAATACTCTCGCTCACCAAGGGTTTCCGAGGTGGCTGGTCCTGGACGCATACTCTTTATGTATGGTTCGTCCAAAACCAGCCCACCCGGGTACGTTTCATTGATGAGTTTTACTTCTGTACCACTGATTTCAATCGTATCACCAGGAATGGCGATCACCCGCTTAATAAAGAACTTTGAAGGATCCTTCGGGAAGCGGAAAATTACCACATCTCCACGTTGCGGCTCCTCAAATTGATAGGTAACTTGGTCGACAATGAGATATTCGCCACTATGAAAGGTGTCGTCCATCGAAGCTCCCGAGACAATGAAGGGTTGCGCGACAAACATGCGAATCGGAATCACAATAATGAGTGCGATAATTGAGAAACGAATGATTTCGACAAGTGGATGCTCTTCTTTTTCTTCGGGTTGTGGAGTAGTTACTGCGACAGACTCTGGTGACTGAAGGGGAGTGTTGAATTCAGTCGAGTGGTTGTCGTGAGGAGTGCTCATAGTCGTACAATTTCCACTAGTATAATCGAAATGAAAGGCACGCACAAATTTTCGTTTAAAGTTTTATAAATGGACTGCATAAATAATTTTCTACGCCCACCGCCCCAACACCGCCCTCCGAAAATCATTCATGCAGTCCATAAAACAGTGTATACATTTACGTCTGCGCAAGGTTACAAAATTGCTCGACGTTACTCACGTAAGGTAAGATAGTCGTACTAGATATGCATTACATAGTCGGACTTGGTAATCCAGGAGAAAAAGTAAACTGCTTTACTTTTTCTCTGGTATCGACGATAGTCGATAATTGGCGATGTTTATGAGCCAATAGGAGGGGCTGAGTATGTACCATGTCACTTTGTGCAACGAATATTGAAATCTCGTAAGAAACGAATGTACTATACTCTGTAATATGTTTTATATAGTAGGACTCGGTAATCCAGGAGATAAGTACGCCAACACGCGGCACAATGTTGGATGGCAGGCGCTTGATTTGGCGCTGCAGGCGTGGAATCTGCCGAGTTTGATTGAAGAAAAATCGTCTAGTGGTCGCACAACTGAAGGAAAAGTGGGGGAGGAGTACGTACAAGTACTGTACCCAGATACCTATATGAATAATTCTGGCTCAGCGGTCATAAAGATGGTGCCAAAAGGCGAAGTTTCTAAGCTAATTGTCGTGCATGATGATATCGATTTGCCGCTTGGGCAGGTGAAGGTGGGAAAGGGTCGCGGAGCCGGGGGGAACAACGGCATCAAATCAATTATTGAGAAGCTGGGTAGTAAAGACTTTGTGCGGATTCGGATTGGGATTGCGCCAAAGAGTTTTTGGACTGGTGAGCAGCAACGGCCAGCGGGCGGGGGAGCGTTGGAGCGGTTTGTCTTAAAACCATTTGGCATGTTGGAGCGAGGGAAATTGCCAGAAGTCTATGAAACTGCTCGTCTAGCGATCGAGGAAGTACTAAAAAACGGCCCTGAGGCCGCGATGAACAAATATAATTAGTTACGCCGCCCGCTCGTGCAATACGAGGGGCGGCAAAAGGTTTCAGCGACGAGACATTTCTCTGTAGTATACCCGCCAACGTTTCGTGCTGCTCAGACCGCGAAGCTTTGGCCGTTCTTCTGGTCCCAAGCAGCGGCGTCCTGGTAGGTCAGGAAATAATCGGTCCCGTCAGAATCGATCATGACGACCACAGAGTGCTCCTCATAGCCTGGATCCGAGAAGTCGATCATCGTCCAATCGCCAGCGTGAACCACATAGCTGTTCCCGCCACCAGAAGATCTTGGCATGGACTCGTGGGTGCAGATGAAGAACTTACTCGTGTCCTTGCGGTCACGTGTAATGGTGAACATGAGATGTGTCTCCAGACCGCCATCCTGATCCTCAGGCTTAGGGATGTACACGACTACATGCGTTTGGCCGAACACCAGGCAGCGGCGTTGCGGGCTAATGCGGTTTTTGTTTAGGTACTTGAGCATCTCTATCTCCTTTTGGGTGGTGCTCTCGGCAAAATTGCCTTTATTAAAATAAAACAAATAATTATTTTGTCAATGTCTCTAGTTTTATATGTACGTATAAGCACGAAAAAATCCGGCTGGTGCCGGATTTTTTCGTGCTTCGTAATTGCTAGAGCGATTACGACTGCGCTTCTTTATATGAGAGCGTCATGCGCTGCTCATTTGGCTCGAAGAGCGTAATCTTAAATGACTTCACGCTACCAAGTGAGAGTTCATTCTTCATTGCTTCCTCACTTTCAAATTCAGAGATATGGACCAAACCAGCGACCCCCTCCTCGATTGAGGCCAAGGCACCGTGCTTGTTGAACTTAATCACGACACCATTGACAGTCTGATCTTTCTTGTACTTCTTGGCCGCTAGCTCCCACGGGTTCTCCTTGAGTTGCTTGATAGAGAGAGAAATCTTGTCGTCTTTCACTTCAATCACCTTAACCTGGACGCTATCGCCAACTTTGTAGAGGCTACGGGTGTCTTCCACCAAGCCCCAGTCGAGCTCAGAGATGTGCACCAAACCTTCTAAGCCTGATTCAATCTTTACAAAGACACCAAAGTCGACAGCACCGGTAACTTCTCCTGAGAGGACATCACCAACTTCGTACTTACCAACTTTCTGCTCCTTCTCTTCTTTTTCCTGTGGTCCCTTTTCAGAGAAGATGAGCTTGTGTTCTTTCTGATCGGCCGTGATGATGATCACATTGAGCTGCTGACCAATGAGGTTATTGAGCTCCGTGAGAATCTTGTCCTTATCACCATCAGCCACGCGAGGGTAATTCTCAGCTGAGAGCTGTGAGGCCGGCAAGAAGCCAGAAATACCCTGCCAATCGAGGATAAGACCACCTTTGTTGGCTTCCTTCACTTCAAGACTCATCACTGCCTGACTCTTCACCGCTGCTTCAGCGTCAGCCCAGATCAGTGCCTGACGAGCTTCCTTGAGGGATAGTTCTACGTAACCGTCTTTGTTTTCGGTTTCCACTACCTTGGCGGCAATGGTGTCGCCAACTGATACTTTGCGCAAAATATCACGCGCGTTCATGTATTCACGACCAAAAATCAGACCAGTACCAAAAGGTGGTAGGTCGATGTAGACGCGGGCGCGCCCGATTGCAGATACGGTACCCTCAATCAGCTGACCTGGCTGTGGTGCCATAGGCGCTTCAGTGAGAATGTGCTGCATGTCTCCCATGGTAGGAGTTGGTGCTACGGCCACTTCGGGCGTAGTTGGAGCGACGTCGGTCGCTAGCTCTGCACGGTCAAGTACCGCGCTAGATTCATTGCTCATATGATTACTGTTAATTCCGACGACACGGGTCCGCGCAACTGTTGCTCATGGCCATGTCCGTGAGCGCGGGGCTAATCGTGTGCCGCTAGAAATTGATAAACCTCCGTAAAGGTGGCGCAATACTAGTATAAAAAGGTTGATTTGTCGATAGTGTAAATACATAATGGCCCCGAAGTGACGCTGTCAGAGGGAGGGACAGCATTTCACTTCGGAGCCCGGGTGTTCCTCGCCGCAGCGAGGGGTTGCGTCTCAGGCGATGAACGCTAAGACGCAGAATTCTAAGTCGACGGCGGTTGGGCGGAGAAATACTGCCCAGTTGCCGACGACGAAGGACTTGTAACTATCAACATATTATCATATATAAAAATTTTGTCAAGTATTTTGGTATGACAATTTAATTGGTATTAAAAACTTATTTCTCAATCTAAAATAGATCTGGACTCGGTGGCAATACCACCGAGTCCAGTGCAGAGAGGAAGGTTTCATGTCCCGACGCCCTATTTTATTCAGGCCTTGTACCTATTCCGGAGACCCTGAAACGATACCTCTCTCTTCATCTGGCATGTTTGACTTTGCAGCTCCCGCGGCAAGCTGCCAGATGGTAGTAGCTGATACTTGTTAGCGTGAGAGCGTCCACGACGCTATCACATACACGATCGCATCGTATGTTGGAGCTCAACCATCGACTGACTCACAGCTACTATGTATTCGCTTTACTAGTAGGATCATTACACGTACTTCTAACTTTGTCGAGGTTCTTACATGATTAGAGCCGCTTCGCACAGACTGGTCTTTCTGTTATCATGACGCCACTATGATAATTACGTATCACGGCGGTCAGTGTTTTAAGGTGGTATATGGCGATACTACAGTGGCGTTTGACCCGATTTCTAAGAAAAGTAAGCTCACACCGGCAAAATTTGGGGCTGATGTGGCGTTTATCTCGCTCCGACACCCAAATTTTGCCGGCGCTGAACAAGTAGCGCATGGCAACAAGCAGCCATTTGTGATTGATGGTCCTGGCGAATACGAAATTGGTGAAGTAACCGGACGAGGTTTTGGGGTAAAAACCACCTACGACAAAGAGGAACGGTTCAATACGATCTACCAAATCAACCTCGAAGGGATGAATCTGGTCTTCCTGGGTGCGCTCAGTGAACCAGATATTGACGCTAAGATTCTTGGTGAGCTCGGAGATATCGACGTCCTCTTTGTACCAATCGGTGGTGGCGATGTGCTTGAGGTGCCACAGGCATCCAAGTTGGCTGTTAAACTCGAAGCAAAACTAGTCATCCCAATGCACTACGACGATAAAGCACTCAAGGCGTTTCTTAAAGAAGAGGGTGCCGAGAGTACCAAACCGCAAGAGAAACTCACCATCAAGAAAAAGGATGTCAGTGTGATGACTGGTGAGTTAGTAGTACTTAAGAGCTAGCGTATGTGGAAGACGCTTGACCGGTTGCGTCAAAAACCTAAAGAACAAAAAAGTCGCATTGCGCTGATTGGGGCGGGTAGTGTTACTGCGTTAGTAGCACTTGTATGGTTTGTAGCAACCGCTGCCAGCTTTAGTAACAATACTGCAACCCAGACGGCCGAGGTGATAGAGGCAGCGCCTGCTTTTTCAAATATGTGGAAGCAGGCCAAAGAAGAATTTGGTGATCTGTGGGTAGGATCTGAGCCAACGACCACCATCCAAGAGTTGCCTGAGCCCATCCGAGAGCCATTGCCCGACGCGAGTGATTTGGAGCTAGCACCAGAAACGATCGAACAGGTTACTGAGCGATCCACCAGTTCTGTAACCGTGCGAACAGTGCTGATCGGTACGACGTCCCAAGCCACCACAACTGGGCAATAATGTGCTATACTAGCGCCTACTTTAAGACTATTATCCTCATCAGCCATGCCTAAAAAGACCGTCAAAGAAGACGCCTCAATTGAGCCAGAACGAGGCATTGTGACTCAAAATATCACCTCAGAAATGGAGACGGCATACCTTGATTACGCCATGAGCGTGATCACCTCACGAGCGTTGCCTGACGTGCGCGATGGCCTCAAGCCAGTGCATCGCCGAATTTTATACTCAATGCGTTTAAACGGTCTCACTGCTTCAGCGAAATTCAAAAAGTCGGCGACGGTCGTCGGTGACGTACTTGGTAGCTTTCATCCGCATGGTGATGTCGCAGTGTACGAATCGATGGTGAAGTTGGCTCAGCCATTTACGACTCGCTACCCACTGGTGATTGGGCAAGGTAATTTTGGTTCTATCGATGGTGATGGAGCGGCGGCATATCGATATACTGAAGCAAAGATGTCTCGCATTGCTGAGGAGATGTTGCGAGACCTTGAGAAGGATACCGTCGATTGGCGGCCAAACTTTGACGGCACTAAGAAAGAGCCGACCGTGTTGCCGGCAGCGGTACCCAACTTACTCTTGAAAGGAGAGCTTGGAATCGCCGTTGGTATGGCGACCAACATCCCACCGCACAACTTACGAGAAGTAGCCGAAGCAGTTGATCACCTCATTGATAATCCAGATGCCTCAACCGATGATCTTTTGAAATTTGTGAAAGGCCCTGATTTTCCAATGGGTGCGATTGCGTTTAATCAAAAAGATATCGCGCATGCCTACGCCAACGGCAAGGGTGGTGTGAAGGTGCGCGGAGAAGCTGAGATTGTGGAAGACAAGAAAGGAGCGTTCTCAATTGTGATTACCTCAATTCCGTTCCGCGTGAATAAAGCTGATATGCAGGAGAAGATCGCTATGTTGGTGCGCGATAAGAAAATTGAAGGTATCAAGGAGATGCGAGACGAATCAACTGCTGATATTCGCGTGGTGATTGACCTCAAGTCGGCTGCGAACCCGCAGACGGTTTTAAATAAACTCTACAAACACACCCAGTTGGAAGAAACCTTCCACTACAACATGGTGGCGCTGGTAGACGGCGTACCTCAGACGTTATCGCTGAAGGCGATTCTTGAGGAATACATCAAACATCGTCAAGAAGTGGTTCGTCGTCGCACTGAGTACGATCTTGGTAAGGCCAAAGATCGCGAGCATATCTTGCTTGGTTTGAAGAAAGCGCTCGATCATATCGATAAAATCATCAAGCTGATTCGGGCTGCCAAAGATGTGCCAACAGCGCACGCCAAGTTGATGAAGGAATTTAAGTTCTCTGACGTCCAGGCGCAGGCAATTCTTGATATGCGCTTGCAGAAGCTCGCTGGCTTGGAGCGCAAGAAGATTGAGGATGAATTGAAAGAAGTGCAGGCGCTCATTAAAGAACTCGAATCAATCCTCAAGAGCAAGAAGAAAATGCTGACGCTCATCAAGAAAGAACTGGCTGAAGTGGCAGAAAAATACGGTGATGATCGTCGCACCAAAATTGTGAAAGGTGGCGTGAAGCAGATTAATCCGGAAGACTTGGTGCCAGATGAGGAATCGGTGCTTGTGCTAACCCAAGGTGGGTATGTGAAACGCACTAACCCAAGTGAATACCGCACGCAAAAGCGCGGTGGCGTTGGAGTGGTTGATTTGAATACCAAAGAGGAAGATGTGGTCACGACACTTCTGACGACCTCTACCCATAGCGATCTTCTGTTCTTCACTGATCAAGGCAAGGTGTACAGCACGAAGATGTACGAAATTCCGGAAGGCCGTCGCGCAACTAAGGGTAAATCAATTGCTAACTTCTTGGCGCTCACGAGCGAAGAGCGAGTGACCTCAGTGTTGGCGGTCCGTAAGGATGATTGGGAAGGTGATTGGGGCTTGATGATGGTGACCAAAAATGGCGTGGCGAAAAAGTCAGACGCCAGTGCGTTTAAGGACGTTCGTCGTTCAGGCTTAATCGCAATTACCCTTAAGGGTGGCGACTCACTGATTGCCGCGCAGTTTGTTGGTAAGGGTGACGAGGTGAGCTTGGTCTCACGAGGTGGTCAGGCTATCCGATTTGCAGAAGGTGATGTGCGTCAAATGGGCCGCACGGCTGCTGGAGTCGCAGCCATGAAGCTCGTGAAGGGCGACGGAGTGGTTTCAGCCGAAGTCTTTAAGAAGGGCGAGAAGGATCGAGAGATTCTGGTGGTGACTGAACATGGCTACGGGAAGACCACGCCGGCTAAAGAATATAAAGTACAGAAACGAGGTGGGTCTGGTATCAAGACCGCTAAAGTGACCGATAAGACCGGCAAGATTGTGGGCGGCATCGTGATCTCAGGCGAAGATCGCAAGGAAGGTGAGTTGGTGATCATGAGTAAGAAGGGACAGGTGATTAAGTTGCCGATTAAAGACGTGCCATCACTTGGTCGCGATACGCAAGGGGTGCGGGTGATGAAAATGCGCTCGGGTGACGCGATTGCGAGTATTGTGTTTGTATAGAAAGACACACTAGGAGAAAGCGGCCCGGATCATTTTATGATCCGGGCCGCTTTCTATCCACCTCGTCAATAACTCCAAACTAGACTGAGAGGTATACTTTATATATATGAATATCCCAATGCCGACGGGACGCTTTGTGATTCCAGAAAAAATTGTTACACATTTTCATCTTAAAGAAGGTGACGTGGCGGCTGATTTCGGCGCCGGCAGTGGCTACTTTTTGAGAGTGCTCTCGGCTGGTGTTGGTGCAAGTGGCCGGGTGTACGCCTGTGAGATCCAAAAACAGCTGGTTGAGAAACTCGGTGATGTGGCCCGGAGTCAGGGTTTAATGAACATTGACCCTCTTTGGTGCGACTTGGAAGCAGCGGGCGGCATTAGGATTTCAGACAATACTCTAGACGTTGGGTTACTGATCAATACATTTTTTCAGTTTGAAAATAAAGAAGTAGCTATTAAGGAAATTCATCGTACGCTGCGGCCAGGTGGCATCCTTCATGTCGTTGACTGGACGGAATCGTTTGGTGGTCTTGGCCCGCATCCAGAGCAGGTGGTTGATCCTGAGACTACAAAGGCACATTTTGAGTCACACGGCTTTTTGTTTGAACGCGGTTATGATGCTGGCGATCATCACTTCGCGCACGCCTATCGAAAACTATAATCTATGCAAAGCGGCCCTCGACCATTTCAAATAGCCCTCATAGCCATTTTTGTGGTGCTGATGTTTGTTGGCGGTGTGCTGTTTGTAACCTACCAGCCATCATCGCAAACTGATGCGCCAGTGTTTGGCAACCAGGTACAGATTTGGGGCACGCTTGATCGTCAGGTTGTCAATAAGATGATTCAAGATATTCGGGCTGAAGTCGAAGATTTTCAGGTGGTGAGCTATCGCCAGCTAGACGAACGAACCTTTGTGGCTGAGTTGGTCGATGCTATTGCTGAAGGGCGATCGCCAGATGTAGTTTTGATTCCACATACTGAGTTAGCGAACCTACGCACGAAAATCACTCCGATTCCGTACGATAGCCAAATTCCAGGGTACGACCAACGAACCCATCTCGATACCTACGCTGACGGTGCAGAAATATTCACACTTTCAGATGGTATTTACGCCACCCCGCTGGCGGTTGATCCTTTGGTTATGTATTGGAATCGAGATATTTTTTCAGCCAATAACTTCGCGGCTGCACCGCGGACCTGGGAAGAAATTGTTGGTGATGTAGTACCAACTGTCGTTGTTCGTGATTTTAATCGAAATATTTTATTGAGTCCGATTGCGCTGGGTGAATTCAGTAATATTACCAACGCGTTTGCGATTGTGAGCACGCTCTTACTGCAGGGCGGTAGTCAGATGGTGCTTGAAGATGGTCGTACCTATCAGGTAAGTCTTGATCGTTCAGTTAACGCCAATGTCCAGCGGCCGCTCACCAGTGCGCTAGAGTTTTTTACCAGCTTCTCGACCGTAAATAACCCGCTCTATTCATGGAATCGGGTTCAGGCACAAGATACCAACGCCTTTGCGGCTGGTGATCTCGCTGTCTACTTGGGGTTGGGAAGTGAGTACGACAACCTTGCTCGCTTGAATCCAAACCTTAACTTTGATATTGCTGAAGTTCCGCAGGCCGCGGGTACAAGTGTTCGGCGTACCTATGGTGATTACTATGGATTGGCAATCTTACGTGCTTCACAGAATCAAAACGGCGCGCTGGCAGCGATTAGAACTATCGCTAGTCGCCCACAGCAGCTCTCACTTTTCTCAAGTAGTTTGTCTATGGCACCAGCGCGCCGCGATCTGCTCACTGCTGGCTCATTTAACCCAATTGAGCAGATTCGCTATCGTGCAGCGATTGCGGCGTTTGGGTGGCTTTCACCAGAGCCAATTGTGGCGACAGAAGCTTTTGCGGATGGGGTAGAGGATATTCTTTCTAACCGCAGCAGCGTGAGTGAGGCGGTGCGTGCTATTATGTTTAGTATTAGCAATGGATACTAGTATGTCAGTTACGTTTCGTCAGGTCATAGTACTCGCAGTAACCATAGTAGTAAGTATTGGTTTCTACTTAATAACGCCCGAACCTGCGGCAGCAGTCTGTTTCGATCCTTTTGGAGACGAGGTTGCATGTCCTGGCGACAATCCAGTTCTAGGAGGAGGTGGGGGCGATAATCCAGTCTTGGGAGGCGGAGGCGGAGACAATCCCGTTGTTGGTGGAGGCGGAGGTACTGCTCCCTGCGATACCACAAGTCGTCTCTGTAACCCCCTCACCGTCGGCTCGCTCGAAGGTCTGTTGGTCGCTATCCTCAATATTGTAGTGATTCTGATGGTGCCGATCATCGTCTTCTTCATTATTTATGCTGGCTTCAAATATGTTATGGCCCAAGGTAATTCCAGCCAGATTGAAGAAGCCCAGCGAGCCCTCCTCTACGCCGTGATTGGTGGAGTGATTATTCTCGGCGCTGAGGCGATTATAGCTATTATCGAGAATGTCGTTACTGAGTTTCAACGCTAGTTAATTTTTAGTATGCCTACTACATTTGCTGAGCTGATCCAAATTTTCATCAACCTTATCAATACCGCTATTCCGGTACTCATCACCCTCACCATAATCTATTTCATATGGCGCTTAATCGATGCGTGGATCCTTAATGGTGGAGACGCTACGAAGGTCCAGGAGGGACAAAACACCGCTCTGGTAGGCATTATTGTGATTGTCATTATGCTGAGTGTGTGGGCAATTATCGGCTTTTTGCGCCGCAGCTTATTTGGCTAGAGTTATGCACAGAGGGGAGAGATGCTCTGGTAAAATCAGCTTTTTCTTGTATAATCACAGGAAGTTACTGATTAGTAATGTATAACGTATTTATGTCTAAAATTAATATTGTAAAAGGTGCGGTAAGTCTGTTTGCTTTCCTACCTGTATTGGTGTTTGCGCAGAGTGGTTTGCTACAAGGTGAAACTGGAACCTTTGGTCAGCTTATTGAAGCTCTCGTTAACCTCGTAAATAACTTCCTTATCCCATTGGCGATTGCTTTTGCGGTATTGGTGTTTATCTGGGGTGTTATCCAGTACTTCATCCTTGGTGGTGGTGACGATGAGAAGCGCGCACAAGGTCGTAACCTGATGCTCTACGCCATCATTGGTTTTGTGGCGATTGTTGCTCTCTGGAGCCTCGTCAACATTATCGCTGGCGCCTTCGGTGTTGAAGTGGGTACTGGTCCACTTGACGCTCCACAAGGACCTGACGTTGGTAATTAACCACACGTCCAGCAAACAAACCCCGGCATCCACCGGGGTTTGTTTGTTTTTGGGTGAGCTACGGTACACTTAGTAGTAATGCCAGGTCAGGATTTAGCATTTCAGTTTGTTGCTCGTTTTAATGAAATTATTCTGTTTCCGATTATTTTTCTCTTGAGCACAGTCGCTTTGTTTGTGTTTTTGTGGGGTGGGTTTTTATTTGTCGCTAACGCTAACAATGAAACAGCCCGGGAAGAGGGGAGACGGCGTATGTTGTGGGGGATTATTGGCCTCTTGGTGATGGTATCGGCCTATGCACTCTTGAGTGTGTTTGCGGGCACCTTTGGGTTGGGAGGTAATCTCCAGAATTGTACAACCAATACAGGCTCGCCTTGTATTAATCTCGACCGATAGATTTATATAAAAAGAAACCGCCCCATGCACGTAGCACGCGGGCGGTAGTTCACGGGTGGGCCCTTCGGGGCCCACCGTAAGTTCGAAAGGATCAGCATGTCGTACCCCGCCAGGTTTGTCCTTTGTGGACATGGCGATTGACATTGATTACAGCACCATCTGGGCTACTGTAGGCAAAGCCATTCGGCTTCCCAGCTGCCCGCTGCGTCTCGTTGAGGTACAGCGCTTCGGCAAAGATGTTGCCACCGCTGACCTTCTGTGCGAACACGCATCCACCTGAGTTGGCGATCCGGAACCCAACCGGATCGGCACCGATTGTGACCCTACGGTCGTAGTCGGCCAGAGTGGGTACTCGATTGGCCGAAACAACATGATTGGTGGTCTTGTTTGACTGATCAGTTCCGAATAGATTGATACTAGGACATTGGTTCCGATCTTGAGCGCAGGCAGTGACAGCTTCGAGAGTTAGTTTCACTGGGTCTTCAACTTTTTTAGACTCGAAGAACCAAGTGACGCTATACAGAAGCAGAACACCGAGCGAAACCCGATATACCCAGCGAGCCACCTTTACAAGCTCAGTTCCTTGTCCGGCTGTTGTATGAGCTCCAACAAAGCCTAGAGTAGCTATGAGGCTGATCAGGAGAAAAATAGGATCCTCCCAGATCTTCCAATCGCTAATCTTTTCAAAGATGCCAGTGTTCTGGTCACCGAAGAAAAGCGCTAAAGCAAGGACAAGTATCGCTACTCCAATAATCACCTGACCAGGTAATATGGAACTCATGATGTTGCTAGGAAAGTAACCTTCGACAGTTCTTTTCTCGCCAGCACTCTCAGTGGTGCGCTTTGGAGCCGCGGCTGGTTCAGCTTGAGGTCTCCGTAGTAGCCATATTCCACCAACTATAGCTACTACAACAAGAAGTGTGTACATCAGTTCTCACTTTCGTTTAGGTTTGTTTCTCCCTCGGGCAACTGACTGTTGCCCGAGATCTTTTCTCGGTTAGCAACAGCTGCGCCCGCAGTGATCAGACCCAAAAGTGACCCGGTGGCACCGTTTCCGTCCGTTACAATAACATTACCTGCCTCAGCAAGTTGACGTGCCGCATCAGTCCGTTGAGCAAGTTCTGCACCCTTAACACGAGTTTTTATAGCAATGTAATGGTACCCATCACCACGTGCTTCCAGCAGTGCTTGTTCTGCAGCTGCGTCACCTTGACCGGCCTTTTCCCGCTCAACACGATCGGTTTCGGCAAGTCTTTCTCGGTTTACGGCATCAGCTTCGGTTTCAGCAATACTCTGGATAGAGTTGTTGAGGCTGTGGCTCTGAGGTAGTGATTTGACAAACGCGTCCTCAATATCAATACCCCATGCTTGACGACCATCAACAGCACTTACTCGCCGTTTCGCTGCTTCATAAAGAATGGCATTCATCCAATCAATATTTTGCAGAGCTTGCGCCAGACTAATCTTCGGATAGATTCGTTGAACCACTCCAAAGATTTCGTCTTCAATTTGCCCACTCGCCTGTTTGGTGCCTCCGATAAATTTCACAAACGGAATCGCTTCCACGATTCTGTAGCGTGAAACTGTCACGACTTCACCAGTTACCCGTTTGGACAACAGATCCTCTTCAACCTCCGCTTTAAACTCGATCTCTCTACCGTATCTGTCAGTAACAGAGAACTCGTCTTTGAACATATTCCTTGCTGCATCTTCACTGATAGCAGCTCCGAAGGTGACTCGAAACGGGGGCACCATACCGTCAGGGACCGCTTGCTGATCTTCATTTCTAAAGATCTTTTCAGGTTCTCCAGGATGTTCATCCTGGATCACGTCAGTGGGAAGTACGATTTGATCTCCGATGCCTGGCGGCAGAATCGGAACACCAGAACTCATGACGTCAGTCGGACGACCAAAGATAGTACGAACCGCGAGTTGGTCAGCTTGGATCAGTTGGTCGAAACGAAAGCTCGCTCCAGTGTAGACTAGTCCCAGAATCAGCCAGACGTTTGCCAAGCTAAGCTCTGCAGACCACTCCATTGCTGGAGGGAGAAGTTTGCCAGTCTCATAGAGAGAAATAGCAATTGTCCCAACACTGGTGATCAGTAGTTCAAGGGCGACAATCATGACGCCACCCGTTATGGGAAGTTTCATGATTTTCTCCTCAGGTTTTGTAACCGAATCTTCTTGTTGAGGTGTATCTGGTCCGTTTTCTTTTCGGAACCACAAGAACCAGACACCAAGGATTGTTGCCATTGCAATAGATAGTGCGATTGCGAGTTCTGGGTTCTCTTGAATCCATTCCAGGATCAGTACATGGTAGGTGCCAACGACGAACGCGAGCGCTACCAGCAGCCCTGCAAAGAGGGTAAATTTGAGATATTTCATCAACACCTCCATTTTGATCTGTTCGAGGTTTTTATACTGGGAGGTGACACCTGCCCAAGCACTTGAAACGAACGAAGATAGAAGACTCCAGGCCCTCACAATGGAGGGTCCGAAATTTTCTCCGATTGTTTTGAGTAGATCAAGAAACCGCTGCATGCGTTTTCCTTTCTATTTTCAAGGCGGCGAGGATGAAAGCCCGAGCCGCGAACTATTTATGGTGGGCACCATTGCCCGACCGCACGGTCGGGGTATAGTACCCCCATCCCACTTTTAATAATATCACAAAATCAATTAAAAGTCAAGTTTTAACCCTCTAATCTGGCTTTGTAAATATGGCTGAAATAGGATGAGAGTGTGTCTGGGCGCTGGCGTAGCCAGCGCCCAGCTGGTATGATTTTGCTCACAAAAAGTATGAAACGAGACTTACGCAGTCGGGAAGAAAAACGAGTCGAAATAGCTACCGATGGTATCAAACGCACCACAGTGTCGTTTTATCGCTATGTAAAGCTCAGTGACCCAGCCGCTTTTAGAAATCGTCTCCTAAAGACCTGGGGTGATTTGGGTTGTCTCGGTCGGATCTACGTTGCTGCAGAGGGTATTAACGCCCAAATGAACGTCCCGACCGATAACTGGGAGCAGTTTGATATGTGGGTACAAGCGCAACCAGAATTGTCAGGTGTGCCATACAAAATCGCGGTGGAAGAAGGCGGGGCACCATCATTCTACAAACTCACTATCAAAGTGAAAGATAAAATTGTTGCTGACGGTCTTGATGATGATTCCTTTGATGTCACAAACACTGGGGAATATCTAACCGCTCAGGAGATGAACGACTATGTCGACGATCCAGACGCTGTTGTGGTTGATATGCGTAATGCTTACGAGAGCGAAGTAGGGCGGTTTGAAGGAGCCGTCACTCCTGAGGTAGATACTTTTAAAGAAGAATTAGCCGTAGCGCCACAGCTGCTAGAAGAACATAAAAATAAAAAAGTAGCTCTCTACTGCACTGGCGGGATTCGCTGCGAGAAAGCCAGTGCGTGGCTGAAGCACAATGGTTTTAAAGACGTGCGGCACCTCAAAGGCGGTATCATCGACTACAAACACCAGGTAGAAGAACAAGGACTAGAAAACAAATTTAAAGGCAAAAACTTTGTATTTGATGAGCGCTTAGGTGAGCGGATTGGCAATGAAGTGATTGCGACTTGTCACCTCTGTAATAAGAATAAAGCGGACACACACTATCACTGCAAAAACGAAGTCTGCCACACGCTCTTCATTGGTTGCGACGAGTGTATGGCAAAAAAGAAAGGTTATTGTTCAACCTACTGCTACTACTTTGATCAGCTGCCTGAACCAGTTAAGAAAACCTACGCGCGCTACTACAACCGCTACTTCCGGCCCACGCAGTTTAAGAAGGGGAGACTCCGCCCGAAGCTGTCGTAATATCAAGTAGAATTGTTGAATGAACTATAAATTATCACGAGTCGCTGCTTCTGCAGTGATTACTAATGGTGAGAGCAAGATACTGCTGCTTAAGCGCTCAGCAGATTCTAAAATTATCCCAACCACTGGACATTTCCCGCTGGAGGGATAGAAGAGACTGATGAGTCGGTCGAAGCGGCTGTCATTAGGGAAGTGAAAGAAGAGGCTGGCTTAGATTTTGTTCCGAGAAAGAAGTTTTATTTTTATGAAAGCAAGTCTGCTAACAAGCGAGCGTTTGCATTAGTGTTTCTTGGTTCATGGTCTGGAGAAGTAGCGCTGCAAGAATCTGAGATCCAGGACTATGGGTGGTTTACCTATGAGCAGGCTATGAAAGAAGATATTGCCTATGTGTATCGAGAAGTGCTTGAGGACCTCAAGCAGGCAGATTTGATTAATTAGTCTGAGGCCAGGACGGGAATCGAACCCGTGCATGTCGGTTTTGCAGACCGAAGCGTTACCACTTCGCCACCTGGCCAACTTTCAGCCAGATAACGATTCGGTCTAAGACCTCAGATAGAGTCTGCTCCCAGCACACTCTATCTACTTCGCCACCTGGCCGTAAGCGATACTGTAGCATTTGAGCCTTTTTTCACCAAGTAATTATGCTATTATGCTGCGCACACTTCCATGCCGGGATGGTGGAATCGGTAGGCAGGATTGTGTGGGACACAAACTGCGGGGACTGTAAGTCTCCTGTGTCGAGACAAAATACACCAGTCATCCTTTGCCGGGATGGTGGAATCGGTAGACACGGGGGACTTAAAATCCCCTGCCTTTCAAACGGCGTGCGGGTTCAAGTCCCGCTCCCGGCACAATGCGTCTTGTTTTACAACAGGCTTTACGGTAAACTCGGGCGCACAATTTATATATCCACCCATAGCTCAGTTGGTAGAGCAGCTGCCTCTTAAGCAGACGGTCCTAGGTTCGAGCCCTAGTGGGTGGACACGTACAAGTGTATACTTGTGCAGTTACAAATGCGGGTGTGGCGGAATTGGTAGACGCGCTAGTTTTAGGCACTAGTGAGGTAACTCGTGGAGGTTCAAGTCCTCTCGCCCGCACAATGCAAAGTTTCCAGAGGCACTAGGGCAACTTTGAAACAGTTCCCCAAACTGTTTCAAAGGCTCAAGTCCTCTCGCCCGCATAGTGTATTCGGTGAAAAGAAAACTGACTCCTAGGAGTCAGTTTTCTTTTCATCATCGATTTCTCGAAATACTTCGTCAGTGTGTTGGCGGTGACGCTCACCGTAGTCGATCGAGAATTCGAGGTGGGGGATAATCTTCAGGTTGCTTTTTTGTTTGAGGAATCGTCTCAGCTCAGTGGCGCTGCGTTTTAAAAAAATAATTGCGTCCTCCTCTCGATCGTCAGGGATGGTGGTAACAAAGATCGTCACCTTACGATAGTCGGGCGAGGTAGTGGCTTTGGTCACGGTAATCAGCGGGTCGGTGTTGGCTTCGTGTTGAATAAACTGAGCGGAGAGCTCTTTGATAAGGTTCGCAACGCGGTCGTGTCGATCGTTCATGTTAGGTGACAACAATGTCGTAGGCTTCGATAATATCTCCGGGTGCAATATCGTCGCGTGATTCAATTTGCATACCGAACTCATCATCTTTTACGACGTCAACATCAGACTTCATCTGCTGGAGGTTTTTCACCACACCTTTTCCAACCAAAATATCTCGACGCATCACGCGGACGTTCTGTCCCAGTTTTAGTTCACCTTCCTCAACGCGACCACCCATAACGTGCGTATACTTTTGCGTACTAAAGTGTTTGAGGATCTTTGCTTTACCGGTTACTTTCTCTTCTTCCATCTTTGGGGTGCGATTCTTGAGGGCAGTGTTGAGCCACTCGGCGAGTTCGTAAATGATGTCGAACGTGTCAATTTCTACTCCCAAGCGTTCAGCGAGGTCGGTAGCGGCTCGCTCTACTTTTACATTAAACCCAACGATAATGGCGTTTTCAGTGGCACTGACGTTTTGAACATCGGTAGCAGTAACATCACCGACTCTTTTATCAATGACGCGGATAGCAATTCGGTCTGATTCAAATTTATCGAGTTCGTGCTGAATCGCATCGAGTGTTCCCAAAACATCAGTTTTGATTAAAATTGGTACGATTGGCAGATTGCTCTCAGCAAAGTTACGCACCGTATCACTTTCTTCATTGAAAGCGGCTACCGCTGCTTCAGCTTCTTTCTTATTTTTCACCACTGTAAAGCTCTGGCCAGCCTCTGGCACTTCGTTGAAACCGACAATACCAGCTGGGGTAGAAAGACCGGCTTCCTTGAGCGGCTTGCCATTGAAGTCTTCCATAATACGAACTGGCGCAAAACTGGCACCAGCAACCACAAAGAAACCACCTTTGAGTGTTCCGTTTTTCACAATGAGAGTAGCGGTATTGCCGCGCTTACTATCGAGGTGACCTTCAATCACTTGTCCTTCAGCTGGAGCGTTGGTGTCCCCGGAAAGCTCAGCGAGGTCGGCTGCTAGAATAACTAAGTCGAGGAGTTCGGGGATCCCCTCACCGGTCTTGGCTGAAATTGGCGCCCATGGGATATCACCACCCATACCTTCGATGTAAATTTCGTTCTCGATCAAGCTGGCCTGGGTTTTGTTGATATCTGCTCCTGGCTTATCAATTTTGTTGATAGCAACGATAAACGGAATTTCTGCTTTTTGGATCGATTTAAGCGCCTCCAAGGTCTGCGGCTTTACACCGTCTTCAGCTGACACCACTAAAATTGCTACGTCTGCTACATCGGCGCCACGAAGCCGCATTTTCTGGAACGCTTCGTGACCGGGAGTATCGAGGAAGGTGATGGTTTCCTCAGCGCCTTCTTTGGTCTTATGAGGAACCACGTAGGCTGAGAGGTGCTGAGTAATGCCACCAGCCTCACCATCAACCACGTTACTTTTACGAATGAAATCCAAGAGGGTCGATTTACCGTGGTCAATATGACCCATAACTACCACGACCGGTGGTCGCTTGATGATGTTTTCTGTTGTTGCCTTACCTTTTTTCGCCATAGAGGGTTGTAGAGCAATAAACCGCACCAATACGGGCGGTAGATGCAATCGGGGCCGAGTATAGCAGATATTTGCTTATTTGGCACGGTATGCGACGATAGTTTTACTATGTTTAGAAAGTTTCTTGTTCCGAAGAAAAAACGACTCTACCTCGATATGGCGGCGGCTACGCCGGTGCGAAAAGGCGTGCTCGAGGCTATGCAACCGTACTTTGCAGAGCAGTTTGGCAATCCGAGCGCGATTCACGCTGAGGGTAGGCAAGCTAAAGTGGCAATTTCTGAAGCACGAGAAAAACTCGCCCGATTGCTGCATATTCGTCCAGAAGGAGTCTACTTCACCGGTAGTGGTACTGAAGCTAATAACACAGCTATTTATGGCTACGTGCGACATTTACTAGAAGAAGAGGGTAAGTCGTTTAGCGATCTCACCATTATCTCAACCAAGCTCGAGCATCCATCGGTGATTGAAGTTTTGAAGCATTTGGAGGACCAGGGAGTGACGGTGGCGTGGGTGAATGTTGATGAAGCCGGAAAGGTGGATGAAAAGCATCTATCGGAATTGCTTGACGAGAAGGTGGTACTGGTATCGCTAGCGTACGTAAATAGTGAGGTTGGTGTGGTTCAGCCGGTGCGACGAATTGCTCGCGCGATTAAGAAATATAATCAGGAACAAGATATGAATATCTTGTTGCATGCCGATGCTGCACAAGCTCCACTATGGCTCTCGTGTGATATGGATCAGCTCGGGGTAGATATGATGACGCTCGATGCGGGTAAGTGTTTTGGGCCAAAAGGTATGGGCGTGCTGGCGCTGCGTCGCGGTGTGTCGGTCAAAGGGGTGATTCTTGGTGGCGGCCAAGAAACCGGAGTACGAGCTGGTACCGAGAATACTGCGTTGATTGTAGGAGGGGTCGAAGCGTTTTCACTGGCACAAGGAAATTATGAGATGCGAGCGAGCGAAACAAAAGAGCTGCGCGATTATTTTATTTCAGAGCTACAGCAAGCAATTCCTGAAGTGGTGCTTAATGGTCCGGTTGGGCTGGATAGAGTCGCAAATAATGTAAATATTTCGATTCCTGGTTTAGACACTGAGTACGCGGTGGTGGTGCTTGATAGTAAGGGGGTTGCGGCGAGCACAAAGTCGGCGTGTAGTGGCGCGGGCGGCGGTGAGAGCGTAGTAGTAAAAACCATTACGGGTGATGCCGCCCGCGCCACCTCCACCATCCGCTTCACTCTCGGTTCCGAACTTTCGAAGTCCGATATTGATTACGTGGTGAAGACGCTGAAGGAGCACGTAACTAAGGCAACCAGTATTTGACTCTCCTAAAAATACGTTGTAATATAAGGTTACTGTAACCGTACTACTAGTACGACCGTCATCGACTGTAACGACCGCCTCACTGAATTTGTAAGCTGAAGTTAAGAACGTTATGCCAAATTTTCACAACTTTACCTCGAAAGCTAAAGAAGCCATTAGAAAAGCCCATGAACTAGCGATTGAGCGTGGCCAGAATCACGTCAGCCCGGTTCATCTCTTGACCGCTCTTACCATGCAGGATGAGAGTGCGGTTATTTCGGTGCTCGACCGACTCGATATCGACGTTATTGCCTTGACCGACCTACTCCTTGAAGCGCTGGAAAGTCCTGACATGGGCTCCTCAATCTCACAGTCATACCAGCTGTACCTCACACCTGAGCTCGCGAAAGCCCTAGAACATTCAGGACAGGTGGCAGAGCAGTTTGGTGACTCATATGTAGGAGTCGAACACCTTTTTATCGCAGCACTTGAATTCCCCGGTCCGGCGATTGAGGTCTTGCAACGTGTCTCAATTGAAAAGGGTCGAGTGATTGAGACCATCAAAGAGCTGCGTGAGAATAATGTCACTGATGCAGAAGCACCAAAGAAATTTCGGGCGCTCGCTAAGTACACTCGTAATCTCACTAAACTGGCGCAAGAGAATAAACTCGACCCAGTAATTGGGCGTGATGTTGAAGTGCAGCGTGTCATCCAAATTCTCTCGCGTCGCACGAAGAACAACCCAGTTCTCATTGGCGAAGCTGGGGTAGGTAAGACAGCGATTGCTGAAGGACTCGCACAACAGATTGCTCTTTCTCAGGTACCAGAATCAGTCAAAGAAAAAGAAATCCTCTCCCTCGACCTCGGACTCCTCGTGGCTGGAACCAAGTTCCGTGGCGAATTTGAAGAGCGCCTCAAGGCGGTGATGAAAGAAGTTGAAACTTCAGCTGGTAGCGTCATTCTCTTTATCGATGAATTACATACCATTGTTGGCGCCGGCCAAGCCGAAGGCTCGATGGATGCCAGCAATATGCTCAAGCCGGCGCTCGCTCGGGGTGAGATGCGCGTGATTGGCGCTACAACACTCAAGGAATACCAGAAGCACATCGAGCGCGACCCAGCTCTGACGCGTCGTTTCCAGCCAGTCTTTGTTAATGAACCATCCACTGAAGACGCGATCGCGATCTTGCGTGGTATTGCGGAGAAGTATGAACTCTTTCACGGAGTGCGCATTACCGACGACGCCATAGTCTCAGCGGTAAATCTCTCTAGTCGCTACATCACCGATCGATTTTTGCCTGATAAGGCGGTCGACCTGATTGATGAAGCTGCTTCGGCGCTGCGAATCTCACTCGAGAATAAGCCAGAGGAATTGGTGGTAGCTGATCGACAGGTTCGCCGTTTGGAAATTGAAAAGGAAGCTTTGAAGAAAGAGGAGGAGACATCCGAAAATAAACGAAAGCTCAAAGCGCGCTTGAAGGAAATTGATAAGGAAGTCGGTGAATTGCGTGAGAAGACCTCAGCCTTGGAGACGAAATGGAATAATGAAAAAGAGGCTCTCACTGAAATGAGTACGCTTAAGAAAGAACTCGAAGAGCTGCGGGTTGAGGCTGAAAATGCTGAAGCAATTGCCGACCTCACTCGTGCGGCTGAAATTCGCTACGATACGATCCCGGCCGTGGAGAAAGAGCTTGCAGATAAGATGAAGCGTCTCAAGAAACTGCAGCGCAGCCGCCGTCTCTTGAAAGAAGAAATTACTGAAGAAGATATTGCCTCAGTGGTATCTCGCTGGACTGGAGTACCGGTAGCTCGCATGCTTGAGGCGGAGGCCAACAAGTTGGCGCGTATGGAAGAAGAGCTAAAAGAGAAGGTGGTTGGTCAAGATAATGCGGTAAAGCTGGTGTCAGATGCTATCAAGCGCTCACGCGCTGGTATTGCTGACCCGAATCGACCGATCGGCTCGTTCTTATTCCTTGGTCCGACCGGAGTAGGAAAGACTGAGTTGTCTCGAGCGCTGGCTGAATTCATGTTTGACGATACTGAAGCGTTGGTGCGTATTGATATGTCTGAGTTTATGGAGAAGCACTCAGTTTCTAAATTGATTGGTTCGCCGCCTGGGTACGTTGGTCATGAAGAGGGTGGTGGCTTTACTGAGAAGGTACGCCATCGCCCGTATTCAGTGATCTTGCTTGATGAGATCGAGAAGGCGCATCCTGAAGTGTTTAACATTCTCTTGCAGGTCCTTGATTCTGGTCACCTTACCGACGCTAAGGGGCGGAAGGTCAACTTCAAAAACACCGTCATTATTATGACTTCAAACATCGGAGCAGAGCATATCGACCGAATGTCGAACTTTGGCTTTACTCATGACCATGGCGAAGAAGCGCAATACGGCCAAGCGAAGGATAAGGTAATGGAAACGCTTAAAGGCTTTTTCCGACCAGAATTCTTGAACCGACTCGATGAGACAATTATCTTCGATATTCTCGGTACCTCAACGATTCGCAGTATTGTTGAAATGCAGGTAGGGGAAGTACAGCGTCGCCTGGCGAATAAGGAAATTATGCTCACGGTGACGAAAGATGTAATGGACTACTTGGCTCGCGAAGGCTATGACCCGAAGATGGGTGCACGACCACTCAAGCGCGTCATTCAGAGTAAAATTCTCACTCCAGTAGCAAACATGATGGTAGGAGAGGGAATGCTTGAAGGTGGTACCGTGAAGGTTAGTATGAAAAAGGGGAATGATGAGCTGGTGTTCGACATCAAGAAGAGAGCTCGAAAAACCGTCTCCACTAAAAAACCGAGCGCTAAGAAAACCAAAGATTCGGTAGAGGTATAACGATCAACGGCCGCCCACATCAAGGGGCGGCCGGTTGCTATTCACATAGTCTCTTTTTCACCGTACTCGGCCTACTATCGACTTGCTCTGTTGGGTCCCTGGTCTCGGTTGGAAGTACTGACAAGATATCTCGTACTATTTCCGGATCTTGTGTTAAGGCAAAGCAGATAATGTGGTGTTCGACCGTTTCCTCCCAGCCTTCTTTACCGAGCCATATAATACTGATCGCTACTGCAATAAATCCTGTTCCAATAACGACCCTACTTAAGCGCACTAGGTTTGGAACAAAAGAGAGCAGGCGGTTTTTTAGTGCCGGGAATAAGCCAAAAATTACAAGTACGATACCAACTCTCAATGCCAAGAAGTTGGCCAGCCCAATAACAAGTGACAATGTAGCCTCCTCCTCTCTATCTCTCCTCACCTTGCCACACCCTCAATCAAATGCAAGTTTGTTGTGTGGTGCACTGAGATGCTCAAGGTTAGAACTGTAATTATAGAAAGTGAGTACTGTTTCTTACCTAGTTTTGTTAGAAGAGAAGAGGTGTTTGCATAAAAGTGAAAGCCACCACATCCTCCTGGTGTGGCGGCCGAATGAACAGCATTCAAAGGTAGCTGTTCTGAAACCTGTCGCCCGTTGCGGCTCTTACGAGGACATCTCTTCCATCGTGGAAGGGACATCACCGTGACAACCATATTCACTACGCTTGTCTGTCTTCCAGAGCCGCAGGAACTGGTCGTTGCCAAGCGTGATCGCAAGGATTCTGATGCGGTCGTTCTTCACGAACCTAATCAGCGCCCCCTCGACTTCATCTTGACCGCAACCCTCGGTGATGAGAATCTCTTCTCCCCTAAAGGACTGATGAACTTCCCAATTCGGCGAGGAGCCGTAGGCGAAGTATTCACGACTGGCCTGATTGAGACGCAGACACATCGTGCCGAAGTGGATCTTCGGACGATACGTCACGCTCTCTTTATCAGCCCATATCCCGAACAGGTAGTGAAGGATTGCTTCCCGCCACCTGTTTTCTGGAAACGTCTTGAGCTCACTGATTTGCAGGTCACGATCGCCGGTCAGGGATATTGTGGTCATGGCAAATCTCCTTCTGGTGCATTACCACGTTACCAGCCAATCTGGTAAGTGAAATGCAATGCCAACCATATGTTATCATGAAGTTTATGTTATGTCAAGTATTACTAAGTAAAATAAGGCTGGATTTACCCGTACGCTACCGCTCCCGGGCATAAACCTCGAATCCAGGGCTCACTAAGATAAAAATAAATACCAGCAAGATGCTGATATTTATTTTCATAGTGCGCCGGGCTGGATTCGAACCAGCGTAGGATAAATCCGACGGATTTACAGTCCGTTGCAATTGACCACTCTGCCACCGACGCAAAAATTTAATTGTACTCATTCGGAAGACAACTAAATCTTGCACGGTAGCTCCGTGATTAATTACATTGTCCTCCTTTGACCGGCTCGCTTTGCTCACAACGGTCAATCTTCTCACTGTCGTTCGAAGACCAGATAAGAAATGAAGCAGTTCATTTCTTATCCACTCTGCCACCGACGCATCTTCAAGTTCTGTGGGCCGCGCCGCAGGCGCGGCCCAACGTGGCCACTAGATTATCACAGTAAACTAGCTTGGCAACTCGGCACCATAGTACAATGAAGGGTAATGAAAAGCCTTTTGATCGGCGGCCTTATTGTTTTTACTTTTTTACTTATACCCAATGCCGAGCTATTTGCGCAAGCTGGCTTAGTGCCGTGTAGTGGCGTGCCAGGCGATGAGTGTCAAAGTTGTCGCCTTGTACAGCTCGTTAATAATATTGTTAACTTTTTTGTCGCGATAGTTTCAGTAATAGCAGGAATTGTTATTGTTGTCTCGGGCTTTCGCTTAGTGATGTCTGGTGGAAATGTGACTGAGTATAAAAAAGCTCGACAGATGCTCTCTAATGCAATTATCGGCTTAATCATATTGCTAGCTGGTTGGCTGATTGTAGATACTGTCGTTCGACTGTTGTTTAATACTGGTGGTTTTGGCCCTTGGAATCAAATTCAGTGTGTCGACCAACCGCAATCAAGAGCGTTCAATACTGTCGGGGGAGGTGTTTCTATTGATCCATCAAGCTCTGGTGCTCCAACTGGAAATGGTAGCTGTAGTGTCATTTCGAGCGGTCCTTGTTCAGCAAATAGCTTACAATCAACTTTCGGTGACGCTACACTTGCGTCACAAGCTTCTCAGGTTTGCAATGGTGAGAGTGCTGGTAACGTACAGAGCGAAAGTTTAACCGACCGTATTTCAACCGGGGAAGCCTTTTCGTTCGGATTATTTCAAATTAATATTTCCGTTCATGAACTTCGAGGCTGTGGTCCTGGTGGAGGGACTCTTAATTGCCCAGAAGCGTTTTCTGGCAGAAACTACAATGCAACAATTGTTAATCAGAGTCTCTACCAACAGTGTGCTGCTGCTGCCAAAACCCCGAGTTGTAACTTAGCAAATGCTCGCAGAATTTATGATGGAAGAGCGAACCGTCAGCCTTCAAATCCATGGGCAGATTGGTCTGCGGCGAGAGTGTGTGGGTTAGCAACATAATTTTCAATTATGAAAACAGTCTTTGCAACAATTATTATAATCAGTGCACTCGCCGTCGGAATTATATTCTTGGCTGTTGAGTCAGTCAGAGACTCTGAGCAGAGCGATGAGTTTATTAATAACGATCCGGTTGGTGAAGACTTTGGGGTGTCGGCAAATTTGACACCTCCTGTAACAACTGGATTAAATCGAATCTCAGTGTCAGGTACTCAGGGTAGATCAGTTACCGTTAACAACATACAAAAACTCCATGAAACAGTAACTTTTGATGGAGAGAATTATAAATTTGCTGATAATAGCTTAAATGAAGCTGGCTACGAAATCTTGTTTCACGCACCTGACGAGAGTTTTCTTATCTCTCTTGAATCACCACCACTTAAACAAGCCAGGATAGCTGCTGAAGCAGAGCTGCTAGAAAAACTAGGTATTTCTGAGACAGATGCATGTCAGCTCACCATTCGAGTCGCTACAAGTTTAAGGGTAAGCGAGACCTTCGGAGCAAAAGAATTAGGGCTTAGTTTTTGTCCTGGTAGTATTGATTTATAGTATGAAATTTTCACTTATTGTCACAATCACGATTCTCTTCATTGGACTAGCGCTCCCAGAGTCGGTTACGGCGCAAAATTTTCTCACCTGCGAAGGAACAAATTGTAGCTTCTGTAATTTGGTTTCGATGGGGAATGTGTTTGTTTCGTGGTTGATCGGTATTTTATTCCTGCTTGTGGCAGTTGTGATGGCAGTGGCTGGTATTAAGTTAGTTATATCTGCTGGAGATGTGAGTGCGCGCGAATATGCCAAAGATCGTTTTGCAAGCGCCATCATCGGCCTCATTATCGTCTTGGCAGCTTGGCTTGTGGTCGACACTTTGTTCCGAGTCTTGTTGCCTGGTGACCAAGGGACAATTACGGGCTATGGACCATGGCAACAGGTGCAGTGCCAAACACAAACAGTCTCTGTGCAGTTCTTCGTGGGAGCTGGTGTTGATGAGCAAAGTTTTCTTGATGACCCCACTGAAGCTCCGACTGATTTTGTGCCAGGTGAGGTGAGTGAAGGGCAGCTACAGCATGATGAAGCTCTGAGTCAGCTGCAAAATGCTGGAATTGTTGTAACCAGTACCCAAGGCCCATCAGGAGTTCGAACTGACTGCACAGGAATCGATCGTTGCACGACCTTGGGTGGCATCAATGAAGATACGGTAAATCAAACGCTAAATATTAGAAACGCCTGCCCAACCTGCAATATTGTGGTGACTGGAGCGACCGAAGGTGGGCATGCTGGAGGAGACTTTAGTCATGCAAATGGATATAAGATTGATCTTGACGACAATCCGGCGCTTGATAACTATCTCCAGACTACTCTGACAAGATCTGGGACTCGAGAAGGATCGCATGGTGGTCCACGATATGTTGATAGTTGTGGCAATGAATATGTGCGTGAAGCTACTCATTGGGACATTTCTGTTACAAACGGTGCGTGTTCGTTGTAATGCTCGAGCAAGAAACCTGACTTTGACCTAATTTTCAAGGAGTGGCAGCGACTGTGAAAATGGAAATACTCTTGTGGTGCAGAACTGTATAGAGAGAGGGAATATGTTAAATCGAGTATTCTGATGTTACAGGAGGTGAGTGTGGGTGTCACTGATTAAATTTGCTTTATATTAATAATGTGTTATAATTTATTTAGATAAAATGTAACTTCAGCTTGGGAGAAACCAATGAAACTGTCTGTATTCTGGTGCATCTGGATTGGAATTACGCTTATGGTATTGGGGATGACACCGTTCATTATCCCTTTCGAAAATATGGTTTTGTTACAGTATGCAATTGGGATCATACTGTTTGTTTGCGGTTTCCCATTTATGCTTGTGGCAATGCTGTCGACTGATGGTATATTCGCCAAGCACGAAGTGCCTGGCGTGCCGTCATTTGCCGAGTTTCCACCAGCTTTGCGAGAGCTCGCTAGCAACGGTCATCTCCGCATCTTGTTGGCAATACCTGGTTATGAAGCTTTTCTGTTTGCAAGTCAAACCGAAAGCTATGGTCTCCTCGGGCTGCTAGCGTTCATTGTCGCAGCGTACTGCGCTGTGGCGACCTCGCAGGGCATTTCTCACATCAGTGTGAGTTTGTACCACTTCACCATCAGTTCTTGCCGTAAACGGCCAACGACTTAATCACCTCACTACAAATGCTCTACTCGCTGGCAACAGTGAAGTTGAAAAGCTCACTGTGGTGGGGTGTTTGTCTTTTAATAAAAAGTTCTGAAACAAACTTGGCGCAAATGAAAATACCTAGCGTTAGCTTAATATTTTCAAGTGCGGTCACGAGTTACTAAGCTTTTCATTTCACTACGTTTATAAAAATCTAAGTACTCTCGACTCCGACTCGCGGTTCGTTGCTTTAGGAAATAAGCTCCTCACAACGCTCCGCCTCCCGCAGCGGCCGAACGAGACGCAGGTCTCGTTCTAAATCAAAATTCCCGAAAGCGAAGGCTTTCAGGAATTTTGATTTACTGCTGCGGGCAAGAAACGTGGCTTTCAGAACTGTATAGGGAGAGGGAATATATCAGGTCGAGTATTCAAGTGTTACTGGATTTGGTTGCATAAAAAGCTGCCCACCCCGAAGGGAAGGCAGTGTTCAACTTATTTCCGACGAAAGTCAGGAAACATCGAATGAAACTCGTCCAGCTGTTCTCTGCAGCCGAGCTCCTCTAGTGCGTAATAGCACCAGGTTCTTGTGCTGGGGTTTTCACCTCTTCTTCTTGCTTCACCGAGCACATAGTTTGCGACCTGCACGTCACTTGCTCTGATGCGAAGGGGTGGTTCACCTGTATCATTTGCAAACACCGCAGTCACTTCTTTGTGAGCATCGATAAAGAGGATTGCGTCTCCGTATTGCAAACGGAAAAGCTGTCTTTTTTCATTGTCACGATGTTTGCCTTTTTGTATCAGCAAACCAGGTCCGTCCGCTCCAATCCAGGTGTTCGACGTGCTGAAGTGGGGTTGAGGAAATGCGTCGTGGCTACTCACGCCAGCCCTTGAAATGACTGATAGAAGAGTCACATTAGCACGAGAACTAAACGGTAATATTGCAAATTGCTCGCCAGCCGTGCGAATATCACCACTGTACAAGGTACTCGTTTCAGGTTCTCCCGAGTGTTTTTTGCGAACAATCGGGATACCTTCCTCAATGCGCATAGCGTTTTCACCATCAGGTGCGTAAAAGCGGTAGCAGTTAGTGAACATCAGTGTCATCCAAATAGCTCTGCCCCTCAGTGGGCATTGCACGCACAATGTCATAGATATTTATATTATTCAAGTAAAAAGTTCTGAACCTAAACTTGGGGTAAAAGAAAATAGCTTGCATTTGCAAGCTATTTTCTCAAGGCGGGCCCACGTGGACTCGAACCACGGCCGCTGGTTTTGGAGACCAGAATTCTACCACTAAACTATAGGCCCTTCTTTGCCTGGGAGGCAAAGAAGTTTGCCGCTCACGCAAGTGTCCCACATACTACGCAATGGCATGCTGCTGGTCAACTCAGTTACCCAGGAACGCTTCGACGCGCCCGAAAATCGCTTTGCGATTTTCGGGCCTGTACCACTCGATCGATTCGTCTTTCCTTAACCACGTCATTTGGCGTTTAGCGTACTGCCAATTCTTCTCAATAAACTTCTGGACAAACTCATCAGAAGTGATCTCTTCTTTAAAAAGCTCTAATCCTAGAGCGTATTCAAATCCAATTTCAAATAATCGAGCTTCTTTTACTCCACTTTCTAACAAGTTCTCAATCTCGTGCAAAAATCCTCCTTGTAACCATGACTCTGCTCTGATCTTAAATTTTTCCAGTAGAACATCTTTTTCAGCCTTAATCCCAACGTGGAGAACATCATATTCACTTTCAGTAACTGTTTGTTCTGGTACGGCACCAAGGGTGTGAATGATTTCAAGAGAACGAATGAGACGGCGACGGTTGTGGGGGTCGATCGATTGAGCTCGACGTGGGTCAGTAGATTCAAGTCGCTCGAGTAGTTCTTCGTTCGTGAGGTCTTCAAGCGTCTGGCGGAAGTCTTGATCGGGTTCGACCGGGGCAGTTTGCATGGTGCCACGCAAAAGTTCGATATAGAAAAAAGTGCCACCGGCAATGATAGGGAGGAGGCCGCGATTTTGGATGCCCAAAATCGCGGCCTCGGCATCTCGTTTAAACTGCGCGCCAGTATAAATTTCATC
>JBCCYW010000003.1:0-89523 GCA_039188945.1 Patescibacteria group bacterium | reverse complement strand
GTACGGTTTTTTAATAAGGTTAATAATAACACCGATAAGAAATATGTAAAAAATACTGCTAAGACCTTTGATAAGAAAATGTATTAGTAGCCAATCGAAAACCGGCCGGCGGATGCTCTGCTTCCGCCGGCCGTTTGGTATACTCATAGAGTTATGTCAGACACCCATACTGCGCTGTATCGCAAATACCGCCCGCAAAGTTTTAAAGAAGTTCGTGACCAAGAACACATTGTTTCGGTCCTGGAAGGAGCCATTCAAAAAGAGCAGATCCCACACGCACTTTTGTTTTCTGGTACGCGCGGAACCGGGAAGACTACGCTAGCGCGGATCTTTGCAGAAGCGGTGGGAACAAAAAGCGTCGATCTCTACGAGATCGACGCCGCCAGCAATCGCGGAATCGACGATATACGAGAACTCAAAGAAGCGGTACACACCGTCCCGTATGAGTCGAAGTACAAGGTGTATATCATCGACGAGGTACACATGCTCACCAAAGAAGCGTTTAACGCACTCTTAAAAACCTTGGAGGAACCACCAGCGCATGTACTCTTTATTCTCGCCACCACTGAAGAAGAGAAGTTGTTGGACACCATTAAATCTCGCTGTCAGGTATTTCGTTTTCGTAGCCCATCTCGCGAGGTACTGGTGAGTACCGTACAAGACGTTGCGAAAAAAGAAGGATTTACCCTCAAGCAGGCAGCTGCCGAACTGATTGCTATCGCGGCAGACGGCTCGTTTCGTGATGCACTTGGGGTAACTCAGAAAGTCATCCTGGCTTCGGGTGATGAGATTGGCGAGGCTGATGAGGTGGCAGCAATTATTGGAGCACCTAAACAGCAGTTACTGCTTGATGTCATTACAGCCTTTCATACCAAAGACACGGCGGCTGGGCTTGAAGCGATTCAGTCAGCGGTCACCGAGAATGTAGATATGAAATTGTTTGTTCGCTTAGTGCTCGAAGCTGTGCGAGCAGTGATGTTGCTGCGCAACCTGCCAGCTCACAAAGAGCAAGTACTGGCTGCTTTTAGTCCAGATGTGCAGGCAAAGCTTGAAGAGACTTCTGCTGATGCTGCTTCGCCGATTAATTCGCATCTATTATTGCGATTAATCGATGCTGCTGAACAAACCGGCCGTGTATCACTCCCACATCTCCCATTAGAAGTAGTGTTTGCTGAGTTGGCCAACTAGTATGGAGGTGTATTTTGTTCGACATGGGGAAACGGCGGCCAATCGAGCGCATGTGCACCAACTCGGTGACACGCCACTTAATGAACGAGGGCAAAAGCAGGCGCAGGCCGTCGGCCTGCGCCTCAAAAACCTCCAACCGACGCGCATTATTGCCAGTCCGTTAGCTCGTGCGTACCAGACAGGCAAAATAATTGGGGAGGAACTTAATCTTCCAGTGACGACACACGATTCCTTAGTCGAGCTCAAGCGCCCAAATTACATCATGGGCTATAAACACTATGGTCTGAAATCGCTTTGGTATATGGCCAGTTGGTTTGTTCGTCATAATGATCCGGCGTGGCGTGAGACTGGCGGGGAATCGTATGAAATGTTTTTGGCTCGGATTCAAGAAGCTCGAGAGTACTTAGAGACCTTTCAGGGCCATGAACGAATTGTTGTCGTATCACACTCGATTTTTATAAATTTCTTTGTCGAGCATGTCTGTAGCAAACGACGTATGAGTATCGTCGAAGCTTTCCTTCGCTTTGCCAAAATCATCCTACTTGATAACACCTCCATTACACACCTGCAGTTTCAACCATCTGAGCACGACAATTTATGCAACTGGCACGTGGTGAAGTTTGATGATGATACCCACGTGGTGGCTTGATTCTCATGTGTAATATGGCACTATAGTGCGCACAGAAATTGCCCGATCGTCGCGTGGGTACAACAGTCTGGGAGACTGTTGTACAAGGGTTTGTTTTCAAGGCTGGCGGATCGTCTAACGGTAGGACGTTGGTTTCTGGCACCAAAAATCGGGGTTCGATTCCCTGTCCGCCAGCCTTGAACGCAACCGACATAAAATCTTTCCCCAAGAAATTTTAGGGTTCCAAATCCCTGTCGAGCACCAAAAATTACGATTCGAAGTAAAGTGATTCAATAAAAGTAAAGACAATATTGTCGAGTGATTGTTGATCGAAGGCTGATACATCGGGGTTATCGACTGCGCCTACGTTCACACTGCGGCTGGTAATATCGATAACCAAGCAAGGTTGGTTGTGGCCTGGGTCACTGGTGAAGAGATAGGTGTCGTAAGTCGAGCCAGCAGCTCCTTCAGAGTGCGTGAACATCCCAAACTCTCGCTCACCAAGCTGGCGTCGCCCAGCAAATTGTAGTTCGTTACGGAAGTAGCAGTATGCATCGATCGTGTCTTCGTCCGTGATGGCAAAGAGGTTGATAGTGCTACCACGATAAGTAGTGTTCGGAATTGCAGTTTCTGGAATTTCTAATGCCAAGAGCGGTGTTGTGTCGGTCGGTAGAAAATATGGGGTGGCAGCACCTTCAACAATTGTGGCGGTAATCGGTAACTCACCAGAGATGCCGTAATTTGTGATTGAGAAATCCAAATCACCAATCTGCAGATTGTTTAGCGCTGAATCATTAATCACAAAATCATCATCACCCGTGTGGTAGGCGGGTGGGACAGGGATGTCACTGCTAGTGTCGCGCCACTCATCTGAAGCATTGGCGAGTACGTCGTCCATTGCGATTGGCTCGCTTACAAACACCCACGTATCCCAGTAGTATGGTTCGAGTGGGAACGAGCCGTCGTTTTCAAAGCTATTGATAAAACGTGATCCCATGCGGAGGGTACTGTGGTAGCTCAGGAGTTGGATGGTATCTCCCTCCACCCGAAACGAGGCGTAGGCGCCGGCCCAGCCGCGCTCGCCATAATACGCATGAAGCTCAGCGTTTTTATACTGTAATTTTGCGGGAGTTTTATTGATGAGTTGTACTACGTCGGTATAACCGCCTTCTTGCGGAGGAATAATGTCATCGCCTGTAAAACGTTCCCGATACCAGGTTGTACCAGCCGGGTGATAGTAGGAGTCTCCATCGTCGCGACGTACCATAATGGTTGGAAATTGTTCCATGGTTGGGTTGGTGGGGTCGATCGTAAAATGATCAGCTTCATCAGCGAGCAAAATACTAATTACTTCAGGGTCAATAAAATCAATTACTTCTGGAGGTGCGGCAATAGGAGTGGAATCGGTATCTTCAGAGGCTGGCTCGGCGGCAGTGTCTAATTGGAAAGGGATGGTACGACTTGGTGTCGGTGTTGGTCGAGAGGGTTCGGGCTCTACAGTAATTGCTTGGGGCTTGTCTCCGGGTAGCGATGGAAAAGTGATCTGATGCCAGAAAAACTCACTAGCTGCATCCGGATCGATGATTTGTGCAGACCGGCCGTACCAAGTATTGGTTTCGGCTTCGTGATACAAACGAAGACCCTTAAGGCTTTCTAACCCTTCGATCTCTAACACCTCCTCGTTTTGTAATCGATAGATTCTAGTGTCACCGCTCATCCCTACCCGACCACTATCAACCGCATACCAAGTACCTTCATTATCACTATAAATATCAAGACAGCCACCGATTTTATGTTTTGCCTGTGGCAGATAGATAGGTCCCGACGATCGTATATCAAGGTAATACAAGTCACAGTCCCACAATGGTTCACCCCGATTGATGACGTTGATGTAGGTGCTGTGATTGTCGCCGTAGGCTCGGTAGCTTTTTGCCCGACCAATAATCCGTTCGATTGATTCTTCGGTAGCAAGATCGACTTGCGGAGCAGTAGCTTTGAGGTTTGTGGTATTTGAAACCGGTCGTTCTGCTGGTACATGCGAAGCTGTAAGAGTTGCCTTGTTTTGGTTCGCGGAGTCAAAAATTACCAGAGCAACCGCACCCGCAAAGAGAACAACGAGAAACGCTATGAAAAATTTCATACGCTACGTACTTGCATAGTAGCACGCTCCGACTCAGGTGCTACACTCAGTTTATGGCAACCACCGAAGAATTTGCTGATTACATCCATGAGCTACTTGAACCACTTGGTTAGTGTTGAGTTGAAGAAAATGTTTGGTGGGCGACTGATTAGGATCGACGGTCGTCAGCTGGGTATTATTGCCAACGATGTGTTGTTTTTTAAGGTAACCGATCCAGAGCTGCAACAGCTCTATAAAGAGCGCGGTTCGCGACAATTTTCATACATTCGAAAAGATAAAGATAAGCCGGTGATTATTAAGAACTGGTGGTTGGTGCCCGAATCAGCTTTGGATGAATCAGCTCAGTTACTAGAGCTAGCTGAAGAAGTTTTGGCACAACCTGAGTGAGGTATACTTTTTATATGAAACGAACCGTCTATATTATTGCTTTTATATTCCTAGGATTGATTGTCAGTACACTCGTCCACGCCGCTTTAGAAATGCCAATTTTGTGGTTGGTATCGAGTGACTATGAGCGCTATGCCAACAGCCTTTTGTGGCAACATTGGGAATTAATGCATCACACCGTGGCGGTTGGTTTGTGGGTAATGGGTGCGCTGGTGGGGTATAAACTAGGCAAACGCTATTGGCATATTTTGTATGTCGAGAAACGGTACGGCGAGAAAAAATGGTAGCGTTCTAGACTCGACCGACGATTATCACAATTACTACAAATACCAAGAATAGGCCGGCTGCCAGTACCGAACCCGCAGCTAAATCTTTACTGCGGCCGATTTGTTCGTGTAGCTCCGGGTGAAGGCGATCAAGCGCTTCTTCAAAGGCCGAGTTCTGAACCTCAGTGATAATGATTAAAAAGTAGGCGAGACCCATAAAGAGTAGCTCTACTTGCGATAGTGGCCATAAAAAATAACCCAAGATCGCCAAAAATAAGAAAACGCTCCAGATTTGTGTTTGGGCGCTGGAATCGTGTCTGATGGCATAAATGAGCCCAGACACTGCGTTTTGGAAGCGATTTAATAACCAGTGCATAGTTGTATACTAGCATTGAAATTATGCAGATGACGCACGAAGAGTGAGCTAGATTTGCCACAGTCCTAGCAAGCTTGGTATAGTAAGCGGCGTATGAAAAATCCATGGATCATTATTGGAGTACTCGTCGTGGTACTCTTCGGCGGTGCCTTTTGGTACTCAGGCTCAGTAGCTGAGCAGGCAAATGAAGGAATTGAAATTGCAAAGAATATTAAAGGCAACACTGAATCGACAGTCATCCTTGAGGAATTTAGTGATTTCCAGTGTCCAGCTTGTGGCCAGTTTTATCCAGTGGTCCAAGACATCATGGACGATTACGGTGACCAGATTCAGTTTCACTATCGTCACTTCCCCTTGATCCGCATTCATCCAGCGGCCGAGCCAGCCGCACGGGCGGCCGAGGCGGCTGGTCAGCAGGGTAAGTTCTTCGAATATCACGACCTGTTGTTTGAAAATCAACCAGCTTGGAGTCAGTCTGCCAACCCGTCTGCCTTCTTCACCCGCTTCGCTGAAGAGCTGGAGCTTGATATGAATCAGTTTACGAGCCAGCAGCGTTCTTCGCTCATCCGCGATAAGATCCGTGATGATATGGCAGAAGGTATGGAACGAGGAGTAAATAGCACGCCAACCTTCTTCCTCAATGGCGAACGTCTCCAGCTCACCACAATCGGCGACCTTCGGGCAGCAGTCGAAGCCGCTCTCGGAGTAGTCCCAGAAGGCGCTGAGGTGCCGGCGGAAACAACTACCGTTGATCCAAACGAAAACGTCCAGTTCGGGATTTAGGAATCATGTCAGAATCGTTTGCGTATCACCCGGAAGTTCTCGACAGGCACTGGTACGAACGGTTTGTTGAGTTAAATTTCAGTGATTTCGATAAACTAGATGGCGATGGTTCTGAACGAGTAAAGCAAAAGGAGGCTTTTCTGGCTGGTGATATTGTTACTCCTAGCCTCGATTACCCTCACTTGGAAGAATTTGATTTTCAAGAGCGTGAAGCATCGCTACTCGAGCTGAAAGCGGAGATTGTCGATACAGAGCAGAATGAAATAGTTAAGAAAATCTATCGTACTCGAATTAATGAAGCTGTTGCAAAGTTGCGAATGCTTAAAGCTGCACGAGACCATGACGACAGGAGGTTCTCAGCTTACTCGGACTACATCTACGGTGCACCAGAGGGAGACCTTGTCTCGTACACTGCTTCTTTTGTACAAAAGAAGATAGATCGTTTTTTACATTCAAAACATAAGGAGAAGCGTGATGCAGCATTATTGCTTCAGGACATGACCGGAACTCACGAAATATCAGATATTCAGCCGCCTACGGCAGAGGGTGAAAATCTCACGGGCAGCATCAAGAATGTGGACGAAGTAGTACAACTATTTGAACAATACCTTGAAGATGAGGGGGTTGATGATTGGGACGTGGTTGTGAGCGATAACGAAAGTATTAGTGGTTTCCGAGTTAGTCAGGAGAGAAAGGAAATGGTTATCCCGGGTACTCAGTTCACGGGAGAAAAAGGCAAAACACAAGGAGTCGTTCATGGCTTCTTGCATCATGAGGGAATGCATGTAAAACGACGACATTCCGGAGAGCGAAGTAAACTTGCGCTTTTGGGTGTGGGGCTTGATCGGGTAGAAAAAGGTGAAGAAGGAGTGGCTACGTATACTGAGCAACAGGTTCGAGGAACAAAAGAGTACGCCCATCCACAAAGATATTTTGCTATCGCTTACGCCAAAGGGGAGATTGATGGAAAACCTAAAGATTTTCGTCAGACGTTTGAGATGTTGAAACAATATTACCTGATGAGCCTTAAGCCGGGTGAAGATTTAGCTGTGCGGGCAGACGACTGGGCCTGGAAATTAACCGTCCGTGTTTTTAGGGGTACGACAGGAAAAACTCCCGGAGCTGTCTACACAAAAGATATGGCGTATTTTCAAGGCAACAAAGAGACATGGGAGCTTGTCTCAAAAGATTCAGAGATAACCAAAAAGTTTTCCATCGGTAAATTTGATACCTATAATGAACGCCATATATCAATGCTCGTTGAGCTCGGAATTCTTGACGAGGATCTACGTTTACTTGAGAGTGACTAACTGCTTAGCGAGAAAGAAAGTATTTTTTCATAATCTTCCGCCAAATCTTGAAAACTTTTTCCCTGTGACCCTTACTATAAATACCAGCTAATGCTGGGCTTGAGTTGATCTCAATGATTAAGTACTTTGCTGGTTCATCCCAGTCACCTTTTGCAAATACGTCTACCCCAAACACCCCAAGTCCCATGGTGCGATAGAGGCGGTTTGCCCAACGATCGACTTCTCGCGGTACTTTTTCTCGATAATCAGTAATCATTGCTCCAAGGCTAATGTTCGATGTCTCTTGTAAAGCGATTTCATATTTTTCATCAAGTACTGTCTTGAGGGTTTTCTTTTCTTTTTTTAGCATCCCTTTGATAAATTTTTCGTCTGGTTCAGCTTCGTGTAGTTGAAGCAGTTCTTGGATGGTGTGTTTACCTGTGCCAGTTATGGTCATGCGTTGCTTACGATAGATAAATTCAACTTTACCGCCAACGACAAACAATCGGTACTCTGGTCGTTCTGTAAACTTTTCTACCAAAAACGAAATGACACCATCTTTCTTCATGGTCGCCACATGTTTCTTGAAGCCGCTTTCGTTAAAAATAATTCTCGCGTTTTTTCCACGTGAACCTGAATTCGGTTTTACAAAAACTGGATATGAGATTTTCTTCGCATACGAGTACGCAGCTCGGACATTATCTGAAGATTTAATCGGTCCAGCATCTTCAAGTGGTTTTTTCAAAAAGAACGCTTTACCTCTAATAACACGGAAGCCAAATTTTTTAAGAAATCGTTTTGTTACTGCTTTATCATCAACAAGATGGTCAGCAAATTTGTTGTTGGTAGGATACATTCCGTACTTAGTCTTTGAGCGTGAGATAAAATAACTCTCACCATCTGTAACATAAATTGCTTTGGAGTAAGGGCTATCTGCCAACCCATGACTGTACCCAAACTTTTTGGCAGCTTTTTTTAGTATTTCTAGATTTGTGATTTTGTTTTTCATGCCCTTGTTGCTTTTTTGATTGTTGGTAGAATAGCCGCCACGTTACAATGAAAAGAAATGAATACATAACCAAGTATGCAGTAGATCATCGTTGGTTTCTGGCTCTTAAGGAGATAAGGGCTCCTTTACTGCTTCGCTCGTATCGGCTTGCTGATGATGTTGTAACAAATGGTCTTAGTGATTTCTTGGCTAATCCAAATCGCAATCCAATTCCCGTGTACAGATATCTTGACTGCGATAGAATTGCTGACGCTGTAAAACGCTTAAATCTTCTACGGAAGCAAATAGTACAGGAAGAGGCTGATTTTGCAATACGCGATATATATACCCAAAAGACTGAAGAAATGCTCCTTGAACTATCACTTCAGCAAGCGACTTGTCAGGAGGATTGGGATGAATTTAATCACATCAATAGACTTTTGTTTGGAGATTTAGAACCTGAGATAGTAAGCGATATTTGCATTAGGTTGTCTAGTAAATACGAATCATTTGGGAAACAAAAATGCAAAGCATCCTCACTCACTTTTTTAAGACAAGCAATTACACCGAACTTGCAAGAAAAAGTTCGGGCGTCACTGATAACTTCTTTGTTAGAAATTGATGGTGATCACTTATATGAGGCGGAAGAAATTTGTGGCATGTGGAGTAAAAAACTTCCACCTCAAGCAATGGGATGGAAGGTGGTTTTGAGTGATGAGGTTGTCGGTATTAAGGTGAGTAGTCGTCATCGGCGAGTATATATTCCAAGAAACTTTAAGGCACCTGGCAAAAAAGTAGCTCGGTTATTTGCGCATGAAGTAGGGGTCCATGTACTCAGACGGGTTTTGGGTAAGGAGCGAACTCTACAACTTTTTGCTATTGGTCTGCCTGGCTATGCTGCTTGTGAGGAAGGTCTTGGTATTTTATCTGAACAATTGACGTTCGGAAAGTTTAGAGATTTTGGTGGTCAAGACAAGTACTTCACGCTAATGATTGCTCTTGGTTCACTTGACGGCAAACCGAAAGATTTTAAAGATACCTTTTCATACATTCAGACCTATTTTTACGAGCGTGTGCGAAAGAAATATGCACAAGAAAAAGCGATTCAGATAAGTAATGAGCGTGCTTGGAGAATGTGTTGGAGGGTGTTTCGAGGTGGTAACCCAAATATGGCCGGATGCTGTTTTCTTAAAGATAAAATGTATCGAGAAGGAAATGTCAGTATTTGGAAGTATCTTGTTAAACATGGAGAGCTGCCTACAAACGCCTTTGAAGGCAAGTTTTGTATACAAAACAAAGAGCATCACGATTTATTGGTGCGATACAAGTAAGACACATTGAGCGTGATACAATAATGTCTTGTGATTTTTTCACGATATTACAAACATAAATACGTAATAAAATGACTTTTTTGTTTGAAGACGACATGAAAACTGGCGAGGAAGAAGTAATGCCAGCTGAAGAATCTACTGAAGAAGCTGCTCCAGAAATGCCGACAGATGGCGAAGGGGGTGAAGAAGGAGGAGTAGCTCCAGCTGAAGGTGGTGAAGGAAAAGAATCAGCGATGTAGTACTGACTATGAACAGCGGCGGGCGAGAGCTCGCCGCTGTTTGTTATTATTTTGGTATGATTCGCACGCGGGATTTTTTGCTGTTTGCTCTGGCGTTTGTGTTTTTGCTGATAGCTATTAGCGCTACGGTGCTGGTTAATGATCGTCGAGGGAGTGGCGAAGTGGTGCCAACGCTTGCAACTAACCAGGTCGAACTTGAGTTAACTGCGTCGGTAGAAGAGTCTGCGGTTGATCGAGCCGCAACGGCAGCACGATTACGTTCTAAGATCGCCGCCTTGGGAGAAAGTGTGCTGGAGAATGTCAGTGGTACATCGGTTGAAGAGTCTGACGTAAATGAAGAGATTGAATCAGAAGGAGAATCCGATGAAGCTGAAGTCACGTCTCTTGCTATCCAATACTGTGACGAAGTGACTGAGGTTGTTACACAATGGCCAACCACCAATATCTTTACTGCGGAGCGAGAGGGAGCGCGGGTAGTGTTTACAACCGAAGTCGTTCAGACACCGGTCTTAGTTAGAAGTACTACCGAGTTGATTAGTGAAACGCAAGAAGTGGTGTTGTTACAACTGCCAATGCGGCAGCGTCCACTACCAACAACGTCTTGTATTGGCACTGATGTAATTGGGGTTGGGCTCGACGGTTCGATGATTCGCAACAATGAACAGCTGATTTACAGTATCTTTGGTCCTGAAACACTGATTGGGTATGCGCTTGATGGGTTGCCGATCTATGGGGCTACCGCTGAACTAGACGTAGACGAATGTGGTGGAGCGATGGTTGGCATTGGCTACCGTTACTTTATTCATCCGGATCGGGACGGCATTCTTGGTTGCTACTCAGGGGTACCAGTCACTATTTAAATTATGGCAACCTTGGTTTTTGATATCGCGACTGCCGGCAAACGGTGGAGTCAACTTGATGTGTTGAGTCGCTTAGCGCTCACCAAACGCACCGACGTGAAGACCGCTGAAGATCAACTCGGCCTTTCGCCCCTGACCGGTGAGGTGATATCGCTTGGAATTTATGATGTCGATCGACATCAGGGGATGGTGTATGTCACTGGGGGAGAAAATGGTGTTGCAGCTTATAAAGTCAGAAAGGAAAAAGAACTATTGGAAGACTTTTGGGATGGGGTGCGAAGTTACGATGTGTTCGTGACATTTGGTGGCAGACGCTTTGATATTCCATTTGTACTGCACCGGAGCGCAGTTCATCGAGTGGCACCGAGTAAAGAGTTTCGGTTTGGCCGCAGTGTTGAGAAACAGCAAATGCCCTACCATGTTGACTTGTATGATGAATTTTCCAGGGTTGGCGATTTCCGCATGCCGTTGACACTACATTTGCTAGCCAAGGCCTATGGTTTAGAGTCTCCTGATACTGAGGAGCTGCGAGGGGAGACCGTCGGCGAATTTTTTCGCCAGAAAAAATTCGCCGACCTCGCCCACTACACCGAGCAAAATGTCCGGGTCACTCGTGAACTCTACGGACTCTGGCTTGAGTATTTCGCTCCGGCAAGTTTCAAAAATATCTTGGTGTGAGTTTCTTGCTCTCACTCACACACCAACCTTGTACAATAGAAAGTAATGCAGATTAAGCGTGTTCATGTTGGCGGTTGGTTTCAGCGTACCAGGTTACACCTGGGTGAAATCTATGACTTCTTGCGTGATGCTGATTCTCCACTACCACTTGATAAAGAGAAGCTTAAACAATTACGCAACGAACTACAGATAGCAGAACTTGATCTCACTGTCGATGTGCTTGAGTACATCAAACTAGTTACTGAAAGTGGTATTACTATCAGGATTTATGAAGACGGTTTGATAATTCTGGCGACCGAACATTCTCATGATCTCAGTGAAGATATTCGCAAGTTAACCAGTTACTACGAACATAAACTTTCTGCTGGTTTCAGCTATATCTTTAGTCTTGGCGCTCCGGTCCCCAAAGAGTTGGCTAATATTAAAACGGTCTATCCGTACTTTGTATCCACGAGTGAAACAACCCAGGAGGACGCTCACCGATTGTTTGATGAGTTCTCACAATCACAGTATTTCACTGTCCATAATGATACCTATGACATCTTCCGCGGCGATAAACTCTACATCATTAATCAAAATGGTGTTACAGATGAGGAGGTGCAGCGATTTATTGAGGAACAAATTTTCCTTCGCGAATTTCGTGGTCAGATGCACAAGTACCTCAACTTACACCGAACCATCTGGGAGCAAATTGCTGAAGTAAAGGAGCGTGGCTCGATGAAGGGGAGTGAGATTCCAGATTTCAAGAAACGAGTCGATCAGTACAATAAAACCATCGACTTTATCGGTACGCGTATCGATCAAATGGGCACGTACTTGCACACCCGTGAATCAATTGCTGATAGTGATGAACGGCTTACTGTGTTTGAGCCAGTGTTAGGATACAAACACGAGACGCTCAGCGATACGCTCGAGTATATGCAAGATATTTGGGTGCTTACCAAAAAATATGTTGATTCGGCAGCTCAGTTGTTTGGTGACCTGCAATCAAAAAGTACCAGTAACTCGGTTAAAAATCTTACCGTCGTTACTTCAATGGGAGTAGGAGCAACACTTATTGGTCTATTTTCAAAAACCTCAGCACCAGAGTTCACCATCTTTGGTTTGTGGTATTTCCTTATTCTTGCAGCGCTTGGGTACGGAACAAACCGCTTTATGAAGTGGTACTATCTTCGTAAAGAGTACGGTATCAAAGATATCGAACTCGCTAAGGATATTTGATGAACTACATTCTAGTTGTACTGGCTGATATCGCCAATGGACTCCTTGCTGTACTAGCAGCTTCATGGCTGTACTCAGTTGATCCTCAATGGTGGTATTTTCTTATTGGTATTGCCTTGGCAATGAGTCCAGATCTCGATGGGGTACGAGAACTAGTGCGACGAGGTCGAGTATCAGCGAGTGCTGAACATACTGCAGATCATCGCGACGGATTGCATTATCCTGTTCTCTGGCTAGTAGTAGGTAGTGTAGCGACCTATTATCTTAGTTACTGGGGAGCTGTATTTTTGTTTGCAACCCTACTTCATTTTTTAAATGATTTTTATGGAACTGGGTGGGGGATTAAATTATTGTGGCCATTGTCTCAAAGAAATTACAAACTATTGGGGCGGCGAGCCAACCTGCTGAAATCGATTTTGATCGAGAAAGGAATGTGGGAGCAATTGTCACAGGATGAAAGGAAATTGCTTGTAATTGTATCGTGGTCACCCCAGGAGCTTCCGGACTATATTCATAGGTATGGCTTAGACAAATGGATCGAGCCGTACTATCTCAAACTCAATTGGATCAATGTAGTTGAGTACTCACTGTTCCTGATTGCTGCCACACTCACGTTGATGACGTTGCTATACTAAATATATGAGTTTCCCAGCCGGATTCTATTGGGGTGCAGCTACTGCTTCGTATCAAGTGGAAGGTTTTAATGAAAACACCGATTGGGCAAAAGCCGCTAAAGAAGGTCGAGTACCACCAGCTGGACGGCTGGCTGATCAGTATCACCGTTACGAAGAGGATTTTGATATTGCCAAAGAGCTTGGTCACAACGCCCACCGTTTTTCGATTGAATGGGCACGAATCGAACCAAGAGAAGGGGAGTTTGATGAAAAAGAAATCGAGCATTATCGAAAGGTTCTCAAAGCGCTCAAGAAGCGAAATATCACACCTTTTGTCACGTTATGGCACTTCACGTTGCCGCTCTGGTTTTCTGAGAGCGGAGGCTTTGAGCGTAAGGACGCGCCGGAAATTTTTGCTCGCTACTGTGCTAAGGTCGTCGAAGAGCTGGGTGACCTGTGTGATCATTTTGCAACAATTAATGAGCCTAATGTGTATGCTACTCACGGTTGGCTATATGGAGTATGGCCACCATTTAAAAGAGCTGCTATTTCTTCAGCAGGAGCAGAAAAAGGTGATGGGACAACCTTGAAGGCAAAACCTAATTCCTCCTTGGGTCACTTGCTACTTTATTTCCGTGTCGCTAAACAGCTTGCTAGAGCACACAATTGTGCCTATTTAAGAATCAAGACCGTTCAACCAGAAACAAAAGTTTCTGTAGTGAAGCACGTCAGAGTCTTTACAGCTAATTGGAATCCGATTAACCAGCTAAAGGCGTCTATTATGCGTTACTTACAAACTGGCATGTTCATGAACCGGGTCTCGCAACACCTCGATGAAATTGGTCTCAATTATTATCAATGGACTGGCTATGGCCAGAATTTATCTGTAGATACGACGGATATGGGTTGGTATATCAGACCAGAGGGCATCTACCATGCGTTACGGCAGTTACATCAATATAAGAAGCCAGTCTATATTGCTGAAGCTGGATTGGCTGACGAGCAAGATGAGTATCGTGCTGATTACATTCAACACCAAATTGGAGCAGTCCAGAAAGCAGTTCAAGAAGGGATTGATGTCCGTGGTCACATGTACTGGTCACTGATCGACAACTACGAGTGGGCGCTGGGAGTTCAGAAAAAGTTTGGCTTGGTGGAGATTGATTACAAAACGCTGGAGCGTAAGATTCGCCCGAGTGCCTGGGTGTATAAAGAATTGATTGAAACACATAGTGTAAAATAGAAGAAGCATGACTTGGATACTGCTTGCCACGTTGGGACAATTTGTAAACGCCATCGTGGCGATTCTTGATAAATATATTGTCTCTGATGACAAGGTGCTACCAAAGCCGTTTGTGTACGCATTCTACTCGTGTCTCATTACCGGATTTTGGGTCTTTATCTATATCTTTGCACTCATTCCCGGCCTTACGTCTTTGGGCGCGCCGTCGCTTTTGAATGTGCAGGCGCCTTCAATTCAGGTGGTGGCAATGTCGTTTTTGGCAGCCTACACCTTTTTCATGGCGTTGGTGTCGATGTACGATGCACTCAAAAACGCCGATGCTTCAAATGTGATGCCAGTGATTGGCGCAGTTTCGGCGATCTCTTCGTTTGGAATGAGTTATCTCTTCCTCGACGTGCGTCTCGAGAGTAATTTCATTATTGGCATCTTTCTCTTAGCAATTGGTACCGCACTCGTGGCCCAAACGCTCCCCAAGGCTCATGTGGTTCTCCATGTCGTTCACTCCGGTATTTTCTTTGCCCTTCACTTCATAACAATGAAGGGCCTGTTCCAGGAAACGAGTTTCGATGACGGATTTTTCTGGTCACGGATTGGATTTGTCTTGTTTGCACTCTCACTACTCTTGGTTCCAGCGTACTGGGAGAAAATTACTGCTCAGACCAAAACCACCACCAAAAAGACAGGTGCGTTGGTTTTGGTTACAAAAGTGTTAGCTGGAATAGCTGCCTTTTTACTCTTGAAAGCAACTGATCTGGGAGACGTTGCCGTGGTGCAGGCCACCGATGGTCTGAAGTTTGTCTTTATTTTGATCATTGGTATTTTCTTTGGGAAACTCATCCCAGAAACTGCTGGAGAGAACGAAACCCGACCAAGGGAGATTCTCCGCAAGGTACTGTATGTCCTCATTATTGTTCTTGGATTCTTTGTCTTGTTTGTCTAGGTATGCTGCGTTGGTTGAAAAGAATTCTCATAGTTCTCATTGTCTTAGCTGCTCTAGGGGCGCTTGTACTTCTTTTGCTGTCACAAAAGCCACGACCAGCTGAATTTACGTATGGAATGTCATTTAACACTCCGTACGCTCGTGAGCTTGGTTTAGATTGGCGAGAAACGTACGACGCCATCCTTGATGATCTCGGAGTGCGCTACTTGCGTTTGGCGGCACATTGGCCGATGGTCGAGCCAGAACGAGATCAATTCAATTTTGCAGAGCTTGATTATCAGCTAGAACGAGCGCAGGCGGTAGACGCCAAGGTGGTGTTTGCTGTCGGACGTCGCTTACCGCGATGGCCAGAGTGTCATATCCCTGACTGGGTCCGGGAAGAAAGCTGGGAGTTACAGAAAGCAGAGCTTCGACAGTATATTGAAGCGGTCGTAAATCGCTATAAAGACAATTCAGCAATTGAATATTGGCAGGTTGAAAACGAACCTTACTTGGCGGTGTTTGCGTTTGAGCACTGCGGTCCACTTGATGAAGACTTCTTGGAAGAGGAAATAGCTCTCGTGAAGTCGCTCGACCCGACCCGACCAGTGCTGGTGACAGATAGTGGAAACCTGGGAACGTGGACCGGAGCCTATCGAAACGGAGACGCATTTGGCACTAGCGTGTATGTGCATTTTTGGAATCCGGAGCTAGGACAGTTCCGCACAATTTTGCCACCATGGTTTTATCGGGTTAAAGAAAACCTTATGAAACTTCTCTATGGAGATAAAGAGACATTCCTCATTGAACTCTCAGCGGAGCCATGGCTACTCGAGCCAATTACAGACGTAGATATTGAGGTGCAGTATTCTCGCATGGACATCGATAAGCTGAATGATATTCTTGCATATGCAAAAGGTACTCACCTTGAGCGACAGTATCTGTGGGGAGCTGAGTGGTGGTATTGGTTGCGAGATAAGGGTCACCCAGAGATGTGGCAGCGAGGAAGGGAGTTGTTTGAGTAATAAATTATGAAGCAATCTGAACATAAAAACGTAGTCGAAACAGCGGCTGATGTGGTTGAGACAATTGACCGTAGTGTCGAGGAGACTGTGAAGATGATCAATAAGCCTATCCGTCGCTCCGTCTTTAGTCGTTTTCCAACGCTCTTTACCATTCTCCCGACGGTCGGAGTGGTAGCTACCTTTCTGGGGATCGAAATGATTCTCGAGCAGTATAATGTCTTGGCTGATTACCCGTGGGTAATGCTATTATTTGGGATTGGGACACTGGTATTGACTGGTACACTGTACCGTAAGCTTGGATAGCAATCGTATGCTGCAATTTGTTTTTTCTTTTTTATATACAAGGAATTGGTATAGCGGCGAGCGAGAGGTTTCGCGGCCGCGCTTGATCGTTTTTTTGGCTGGTTTGTTTCTCATCATGCTTGGAGTACTGATTGTCGCCTTTTTGCAAAGTCCAGTTTCGTATGATTCCCTCTAAACCGTCTTCCTTTATTGTCACTGGTCTCATCTTGCTGGTAGTGGCTTTAACGCTTGTCGTGGGCTTGTACTTGTTTATTCAAACGCAACTACCGGAAGTAAAGAACAGTGATCATACTGAGCCGACAGCTGAAGAAAGTACAAAAGCTCCCGAGATGCCAACCGAAGTAGAAACTGAACCGGTAGTCCCAGCATCCGAAAGTGTCACCAGCGAAGTGGTTACTGAAGACCTGTATCCAGTCCTCGACACGGCTACACCAGCGGAGGCTGCAGAGAATTTTGTCGAGGAGGTTCCGGAGATTGACCCAATTCCCCTGCGCGAGCTACCGTTGAGTGAATCACAGCGCAGCTTGATTGAAACTGCTGGTATTGATGTAGAGACCTACGTTATCGAGCAAGATTCGATTGATTGTGCGGTTGACAAAGTTAGCCTTGAACGGTTTAACCAAATAAAAAGTGGGGAGCAACCGACTTTTCTGGAAGGGTTGAGTCTGGCCAGCTGCATCTAACTTTCATTCACCATTGAAGCCAGGTATACTATCGCTATCGATAATAATAGCCTTATTCTATGACCTTATTTGCACGACTGCGGGCAATCCAAGACAAAGACAAAGCGGCTCTTGTTCGTCAACTCATGGAGAACAGTACGCCTGATTTTGATTATTTCTATCTAATTGGCCTCTCCACGTTAATGGCGACAATGGGACTGCTTTTAAATAGTGGTTCGATTGTAATTGGGAGTATGCTCATTGCTCCACTGATGTATCCGATTCTAGGAGTTGCTTTAGGTTTGGTAATGAGCAATTACAACGTGCTAGGGCGCTCTGTTTCTACTCTGACAAAGTCAGTCGGAGCAGGACTTGGCTTGTCGGTGATTGCGGCTTTTTTCTTTGGTGACGCTACTATGTACGCTACAGCTGAAGTGATGAGTCGTACTGAACCACATCTCCTGCACTTTTTTGTGGCAGTGGTGGCTGGTGCAGCGGTAGCGTATGTTATGGCTCGACCTGAGTGGAGCGCAACCTTGCCGGGAGTAGCGATTGCAGTTGCGCTCATTCCGCCACTGGCCGCAGTGGGTGTCGGGATTGCTGCTCTAGACCCAATTATTATCAAAGGGGCATCGCTTATTCTTGGGCTGAACTTTCTTGGTATTATCTTTGCTGCAGTAGTTATCTTTCTCCTCATGAATCTATCTGAACAGCAGAATCAAAATATTGCAGTTTCTACTATCAAGCGTGAGGAGCAAAAGGTGGAGGAAGAGAATCAGGCGATCGAAGAGGTAGCTAAAGAGCTCAGTGAAGAGGCTAATCAGTAGTGTATGTTACGAATTTTTTCATTAGCAGTTGTCGTTATCGGAATTGCATACTTGAGCAGCAGTGTTGCTGCTGCGAATACGGTGTACCGTACGGGAGAAACCGTTAGTGTTTCTGAAGAGCAGCTCGTAGATGGTGACTTCTATGTAACAGCTGGAATCGCATCGATGTCGGGGACGGTCACTGCAGACATGTACGCCGCGGCTGGAAACATTACCATTAACGGAACGGTAAACGAGGATATTTTTGTGGTAGCTGGTTCAGCTCAAGTCCATGCCACGGTTGGTGATGATGTGAGAATTATTGCTGGTGATGTGACGGTAGCAGAAACGATTACCGGAGACCTTATGATCATTGGTGGGTCAGTAAAGGTCCTCTCTACTGCGTCAGTACAAGGAGACGTGTTGTTTTTCGGAGGCGATATTGAAATTGCCGGACCAATTGGCGGCAACATTATGGGGGCAGCTGACCGAGTACGGATTGATAGCCGGGTTGGTGGCACGGTTGATGTGCGAGCTACACAGTTGACGCTTGGTGATCGTGCAGACATTGGTGGCGATGTACTTTACGTGAGTCCGAGAGATATCCAACGTTCTCCTAATGCAATAGTAGTTGGAGACGTTGCTCTAACAGAAGTCGCGGAAGAAATTGATGTGAGGGATCAGTTGCAGGCTATTCTCATCCCGCTCTTTATATTGCTCTTCGCGGCATTGACGCTGTACGTATTTTTGCGCCCTCGTGTAACGGAGGTGGTGCTGTTTACGATGAATCGGTTTTGGTTAAAGTCACTCGTTGGTTTGATGGTGATGTTAGCCACACCACTTGTCGTATCACTTCTCTTGGCTACGGTGATTGGAATACTGATCGGTCTTTTGCTTCTGGTGCTCTGGATTGGTGTTGTGTTGTACTCGCTAGCAATGCTACCGATCACTATCGGTGCCTGGCTTTCTCAGCTAGCTCATAAACAGATGGTGGTCTCGCCACTTTGGATTGTGGTTGGTGCATTAGCGCTTGAAACCTCATTCTTCATTCCAGTAGTTGGTGTGCTGGTATTTATCATTTTCCTCAGCACTGTTGTTGGGACTATTGTTCTTCAGGCCTATCGTCAACTTAATACTCTCTAGCCAGAACTATGATTGTTGCACTCAAGGAAGTACTCGTCGAACTAACTGATTTTGCAACCGGCAAAGAAATTGAGAAAAAAGCTGCTCCTAGCTCATCTCCAGTCACTCAGGTTGCTACTGAAGTAAAGGATGCTCTTGCGCTATATACCTCACAGGTACAGTCGGCTGCGGTCCGAGTTCCTGCGTCAGCGAACAGTGAACCTCAAAAAGTGGGAGTGTCGGTTGGAGAGTATCGATTCGACGAGGGTCGGGCCTTCGTGGCTATCGAAGGTTTGTTTTGCTATCAACGACCAGTTCGAGCACTCGATACTATTATTGGAACGCTCCGTTACGGCATGATAGTGGAGGTGATTGGTTACCAGGGTCGTTGGGCGCACGTTGAGCGAGCCGGAGAAAAAGCCTGGGTTGAGAAAGATGGTTTGGTGTCAGAAAAAACTGACGTACTTCCAGATCTTGAGGTCGGTAGTATTTATGATGTGTATCACCCTGACACCACTAAAATCAGAGCCATCCTCAATGATGAATTTGCGGCGGCAGAACTGGCCTTGCCACTGCAGGATATTGAGTATGTAACGTATCGTCTTCATGTAAAGCAGCGGATGATCCCTTGGCCAACCGTACGTCCTCGAGTATCCGGCCGTTGGCACCAGTTATTGCGCGGTCAAAAGGGTATTCACATGAGCGTGAGGCCTACCACGGGTAGCTTAATGGAGTATTCACGAGCTGACGGCTCGGGGCAATTATTATATGTAGACGCTGTCTATCCTGATGAGTCGATTGAGGTTGAGGCAGTGGGTGAACAAATTGAGGGTCGATTTGATAAGAAAAAAGTCTCACCAGAGGTGTGGCGTTCGTTTGGCCCAACTTTTATAGAGATTCGATAAGTATGAGTAAACGAGCAGCCTTTTTTGATGTTAAATGAAGAAATGAGCGCAGCGATTATTCTGAATTGACCTAATTTTTTAATGACTGACAGGAATATAAAAATGGAAATGCTCTCGTGGTATATGTCCGAATCTACTTCTTTCCTAAAGTAGATTCCTGGACGCAGAAGATAATAAGTGAGTTAATACATTGACATGAGTAAACGAGCAGCCTTTTTTGATGTAGACGGTACTATCTTTCGCTCCAGCCTCTTAATTGAGTTGGTCGAGACGTTGGTGGAGCAAGAGGTCTTTCCGCCTGAAGCAAGACAGTCGTACCAGAAAGAGTTTGTGGCGTGGGTCAATCGAGAGGGAAGTTACGAAGCCTATATTGCTGCCGTGGTGCAGAGTTATATGGAGCATATTAAAGGAGTGTTTTATGGTGACTTAGCTGATGTTGGTCGGGCAGTGGTGGCCGAGCAGAGCAAGCATGTGTATCGCTACACGCGCGATCTCATTAGCTCACTTAAGGCTAGTGATTATTATGTGGTAGCAATCTCGCAGTCACCAAAAACCATTCTTGATGAGTTCTGTGCGCAGTATGGTTTTGACAAAGTATATGGCCGAATTTATGAGATTGGTCCCCAGGATCGCTTTACGGGTGACATGATCGATATTCACCTCATCGAGAACAAGGCCAATATTGTATCTCGGGTGATCGAGAAAGAAGATGTAACGCAAGAGGGATCAATTGCAGTTGGTGATACTGAAGGCGACATCACACTGCTAGAAGCTGTTGAGCGGCCAATTTGTTTTAACCCTAATCAGAAATTATTTGACCATGCAAAATTACGTGATTGGGAGATCGTGGTTGAGCGCAAGGATGTGATCTATGAGCTATAATGTTGGACATGGAAAAACGATTGTATCGAAATGATGACAATAAAGCGATTGGTGGCGTAATGAGCGGCCTCTCAGACTACTTTGGTGGCGATCCAGTGCTATGGCGACTGGGGATTATATTGTTAGCTCTCATGACAGCAATTGTACCGGTTGCTATTGTGTATGGAATTGCGTGGTGGATTATCCCGGAGCGTCCCCAAGCAACCTACCGGGTAGTTGAATAATGAATCAAAAGGAGAGAAGGTTTGTTAAGACAGTCTGGGATTTTTACAGTAAAAAAGCCCGTCATGATTTGCAGTGGCGCAAAAAGAAACATTGTAAGCCATACGATATTTTGGTGTCAGAAGTAATGTTGCAGCAGACGCAGGTGAGTCGGGTGGAGCCGAAGTATCGAGATTTTATGATGCGATGGGGGATGGCACGGCAGCTAGCTGCCGCGCCACTTGGTGAGGTGTTACGAATGTGGCAAGGCTTGGGCTACAACTCTCGAGCGAAGCGGTTATGGGAAGCAGCGCAAGTCGTAACGAATGATCTTAAGGGAACATTTCCCAAAACCTACGATGGCCTACTCGATCTTCCGGGTGTTGGTCCTTACACCGCTGGAGCGGTGATGGCCTTTGCGTACAATCAAGCCGTCCCAATTATCGAAACAAACATCCGAACGGTTTACCTCCATCATTTTTTTAAGAACCAGACTGACGTTGATGATAAGGAGATACTAAAACTAGTAGAGAAGACTCTCGACCGTGACCGAGCGCGAGAATGGTACTGGGCACTTATGGACTACGGCTCGCACCTCAAACAAACAGAAGGTAATAACACTACGCAAAGCAAACAATATGCGAAACAATCGACCTTCAAAGGTAGTGACCGTCAGATTCGCGGTGCCATTATTCGTCTGCTTTCTAGTGAATCCTGTACTAGAAAACAATTACATAAGCTTCCGTTTGATGAGTTACGCGTTGATGCGCAATTGGAGAAGTTGCTAGCTGAGGGTATAGTTAGTAAAGAAAGAACAAAATTTCAATTGCCTACATAGGAGATTAAGAGGAAAATGAACAACGATCATCTTAAGAGTCCGGAAGAAGTGTCTGAACTGATGCAGAATCTGCTTACTGGTGAAGAAATCGATGATGGTTACCAGGTTCCAGATGAATTAAAGCCTGGCCACAAATCAACTGAGGGTTCACGGGAAAAAGATAAAGATCAGCTTACGGGCTGATCTTTTATTTTGTATCTTTGATGGTTAGGGTGATGAAAATACCCGGAATCATCAGGAGTCCAAGAATGACAAAAATAAGATTGAAAGGGAGGTAGAGCAGGGTAATGGTGCCGGCGAGAGCACCAATCAAGTTGGCGAGTGGGCGGGTGAGACGGAAGAAGCTCATGACATTAGCATCGCTACCATCTACATGTTTGAAGAAGTAACTTTCGGTAGTGGCTTCAACTAAGCTGGCACCAATCCGACTCACAAACATGAGCGCCATCCATCCAGCAACCGTGGCGGCTCCCATATACGAAATACTGGCTGAGGCAACGGCTAATATCACAAATCCAATCGCCATCATTTCTTTTTCTCCGGTCCAGCGGTCAGCCACAATGCCAATTGGATATTCAAATAATACATATGCAAAGAGTCCTACTGCGATGATGGCACCAATCTCATCCCACGGCAACATAATTTCAGTAGCGAGATAGAGTGGGAAGTAGATAACCATCCACGCAAAGAAGAACTGTAAGAGAAAGTGAGCGAGGAATACACCACGGACATCGGTATTGTCCCAAAAGGATTGAATTGCCTGTAAGACTTTAATTTCCTTGTACTCGGGATCTTTAAAGGAGTCGAAGCGAGCAATAATAATCAGTACAAAGAGTGTCATCACCGCTGCTGAAGCAAAGTACGTATTGGGTAGATTGGAGCTATCATCACCGACCAGATAGCCCATAGTGAGTGGAGCGATTACCGCTGCCATGCTCATGAGTCCCAGAGTGAGACCACGCTTTGATCCAGTTGAATCTTCGTTGTCGCCAATCAGGCTCTCGGAAAAGATATCAATACTTAAATAAAGAAGCGGGTTGAGGGTGAGAAAGACCACAAACGCAATAATGGCGGTGCGTGGATCGGTGGCGAGGCCAAGAGCGACAAGTGAGAGGAGTTCAATAATTGCTAGCCACAAGGTAAGACGGACGTTGCCAACCTTCCGTAATACCCTTGATATAAATAAGAATGAGAATACCGCTAGCGCTGAGCCAATACTGTAAAGCGCGCCAATAACGGCAGGATTCACAAACTGCTCCATATAAGTGGAGTTGTTGTAAGCGGTCAGGAGGGTGTGAAAGGTGAAAATGACCGAGATCACATAAATCAACCAGAACCCGATGTGGGCTGGGTTTCGACGATGTAGCGGGTGTCGGCCATGCACTGGCATTAGTACTAGTGTACTAAACAGAAGAGAGGTCCGTGGTAATTTTCCACGGACCTCACATCTTGTTTATGTCTTGCAGCTTAGCACGACTGGGGGCATACACTTCTCCCACAACAATGAAGTCAGCTCATTGAGATCTTTCGCCTCAAGTTTGCTGCAGCCACCGAGAGGGTAGGTTGGTCTGATCAGTACTGGAAAATCCAAATCTCCAGGCAGGTTAGCAAAATCTTCGACTGTAACTCCATCCATGCTGAGTCTCCTTTTGTCTACTCTGGAGAAGTGTAGCACACCAAATTAAATTCCAATCAACACTGGAATCACCATCGGTGTCTTTTGGGTCTTCTGCATGAGGAAGCCACTCACGACATCGGTGAGATTGTCCTTCACATAGTCGAGATCAATCGGATGCATCTTTTCTGTCTGCTTCTCAACTGTTTTCTTAATTAGTACCCGAGCCTCAGAGAGGAGTTGCTGGTTCTCACGCAAGTACACAAAACCTCGCGAAATGATGTCTGGAGACTTACGTAACTTACCGGTCCGGGTATTCACCGTTGCAATAATCACAAACATCCCGTCTTGGGCGAGTGACAGCCGGTCACGCAAAACCACTTCTTGTTTAGCACCCACCGTAAAGCCGTCTACCAAAATATCTTCTGTTGGAGCCTTTTCTTTATGTACGATCAGTTCTTCGCCATTTCTGATATCAAGGATTGTTCCATTGTCTGGCACAATCACGTTTTCTCTTGGCATGCCATGTTCAACCGCGTCGTACATATGACTCTTCAACATAAAGTGATGACCATGTACGGGCATCAGGAATTTTGGTTTTACCGTTTGTCGCACCCAACGCAGCTCACCAGCGTTTCCGTGACCAGACGAGTGAACTCCACCTTGGGTTTTGTAATTAACGATCCGGACGTTCTTGCGGTAGATGTTGTCTTTCAATATTTGTACCGCGACTTCATTACCAGGAATGACTGAAGAAGAGAGTACGATAGTGTCTCGCTCGTCCAGAGTAATACTTTTATGCTTATCGGTAGCCATGCGCATGAGGGCAGCAAATTCTTCACCTTGAGCACCAGTAGCAAGTACAACCACTCGGTCACGAGGGTAGTCTTCAGCTTCTTGAGCGCTCACAATAACACCTGGCTTTACTTCCATCATCTTAGCGGTAATGGCGATATCAATATGAGTCTTGATGCTACGTCCTTCAGGAATAACAACTTTGCCGTACTTTTCACACATCTTAACGACGTGGATCAACCGCTCAAACTGAGATGCAAAGGTACCGATAATAAGACGTCCAGAAGCATCCTTAATGATCTTTTCCAGGTTCTCAAAGACAATTGACTCTGGCGCTGAAAAACCTTCCTGGTGTGCTCCAGTCGAGTCAGCCATCAGAAGAAGGTTGTTATTCTTTCCAACTGCCTCCCATGATTTCTTCTCTTCTTGGTCGACATCCTCGCCGTCATGAGTGAGGCGAATGTCACCGGTAAATACAACGTCACCATGCTTGGTTTCAACTGAGATACCCATTGAATCGGGAATAGAGTGAGTGACAGGGAAGGTCTTGATACGAGTTTTACCAAGCATAAACGACTGACCTTCTTTGACGACGTCAATTTCAAGCGGTTCCATGTGAGGGAACTCCTCTTGGCGCTTCTTGATCATCAAAGATGTCAGGTATTGCGTATAGATAGGAGGATAGCCAATTCGTTCCATGATAAAAGGAATCCCACCAATATGGTCGAGGTGACCATGGCTAACGATCATGCCAAGAATTTTGTCTTTGCGGTCTTCCAGGTACTGGGTGTTAGGAAGGATGTAATCAATCCCTGGCGTACCACCTCCTTCTGAGACAAATTGAAATCCGGCGTCAATAAGCACGATGCCATCAATCGTTTCAATAATATTCATGTTTCTTCCAACTTCCTCTACGCCAGATACAGGAATGATTCGTACTGTATCTTCATCGGTAATCTCGGGAAGATGAAGTGATGTCTTTTCGGCGTCCTCCATGCGGTGTTGGAGAGCTGGGTTTTTGCTCGGACGACGATGATTACGCCGTTGTCCGCCTCGTCCGGCTGGACGGCGACGCTGTCCGCCACCACTTGGGTTGCCGCCAGAGCGACCTCGGGCTGGGCGCCGGTTGCCGGTTGGCTTCTGGGTGCTGCGAGACGTACTACCAGTGCCCGGTCGAGTTGTTCGAGTTCGGTTACCTGGTGTCCGTCGCGGTCCTCGGTTGGTTGATCGGTTATTAGATGGTTTATTCATATTATATTAATTACTACGTTGTTACTTGTTAATTACTCATTAAAAAATGGCCAGAGGGCGCCAGTTTTGGCGTGCCAGTTCTCAATATTCATAAATCGTTCGTGTGGACGGCTTAACTTTGATAGTGTTGGTAGTGTAAATTCATTGCTCGTGACATAGGTCAGTACTGGAGAGAAAAGAAAGAGAGCCGGAACTTCTGCTTGAATCAATTCATCAACTGCTTGTAATGCTGCTTCTACTTCCTCTTCATCTTGGCTCACACGAGCGGTTTCTAAGAAGGCATCGGCCTCAATATTTGCATATTGTGCAATGTTAAGACCAGGGTCATCTTTTTGTGAAGAATGCCAGAAAGGGAAGAGGTCGACGGCACGACTGAGGTCAGTGCCAAAGAGTAATGCTTCGAACTCACGTGGACGAATAACTGCTTGCAAGAGGTCAGCTTGCTCAAATTGCTCAACATTTACTAAGACCCCAAGCTCACGCCACCGATCAGCTACTGCGTTGGCGGTAGCTTCAAACAATGGGGTGTTCGCGGTACGGAGGGTAACTGACAGGGTGTACTCTATATCGTCAATCTCAGTTTGCCAGGTGCTATCTTCAGCCTCTTCCCAGCCAGCAGCGATAAGAATAGCACGAGCTGCTTCGAGTGAGGATGTGGACACTGTTGCTGATGATGTGGCTAGAGTTTCGCGTAAGAAACCATTGGGTACTGGGCCAGTGGCGGGTACTCCGTATCCGAGTAGTACGTCTTCTATTAGCATCTCACGATCAATGGCAGCGTTGAGGGCTTCACGAACATCAAGATCGCGAGTTACAATCGAACGATTTTGGTTGAAGAAAATACCAAAGGTTCGTGGCAGGGTGGTCTGTGTGACCGTGTAGTCATTCTCATTAAGCGTGCGAACCGTACCGCTGGTTAGATTTGCACTGCTGGTAATTTCACCAGCCATGAGGGCTTCGTCAACGTCAGCTTCATTTTCATAAAACCGCACGACGACACGATCTAAGCGAGCTGGGTCTGGTAGATCGGGGAACTGCGAGAGGGTATACGTGTTAATGAGACCAGAGCGGTTGCGCTCTACCTCACTAATTTGGAATGGCCCAGAACCGATTGGTTCGGTATTGTGTTGACTAAATGGCAATTGTTCAATTGGTAGTTCGTCCCAAATATGACGAGGTAGGATTCCGAAGGTGAAGTTTTCGATAAATGGTGAGTAGGCTTCTTCCAGTACGACATTCAATTCGTATTCTCCTAGTTCTTCCACTAGCACACCATTCCAATTACCGCGCAGCGGACTCTTGAGGTCAGGATTTTGAATGAGGGCGATGGTATAGGCGACATCGCGAGCAGTTAGTTGAACACCATCGTGGAAGCGCACATCCTGACGGACCACGATATTGTAGGTCCTGCCGTCTTCCGAAACCGTAACTGACTCGGCAACGTCAGGAACCAAATCTCCTTCTGGAGATACTTCTAAGAGTCCGCTGTATACCAAGGCAGTCATATCTTGGTCAGCGCGGGTGACTGCCAGGACAGGATTCACAAAGCGTGGGGTACCAATCACTCCTTCTTCCAAGACACCGCCGCTGGTTGGGGTTTCTGAGATAAACTGACTATTGAGACTAAGTGCAAACACAAGACCGCTAGCAATCACAGTAAAAAACAGTATCCGCAACAGCAGGCGGTCACTGGTAGGTTTTCGTTCAATAAGATTCAGGAGTCTATCCGATCGATCATCAGCCATAGAGTTGGTTCAATACTACGTATATATACGCAAAGAAATACTTCTATCTGACAGTATGTATTATGGAATCGCTTACGCGAGGATGTTCAAAAAGGCTGAGAGCACAAACAACACTGCTAAACCGATTGAGAGTCGGAATAGAAATTCCTCAGCGCCACGGCGCTTATGAAATGAGGCTTGGAAGTTGTCGCCACCAAAGGCACCGCCGAGACTCGATCCACGTTGTTGCAGCAGAATGGCTGCGACGAGGAGGATGGAGAGAATAATCTGGATAAACGGCAGTGCTGGGAGCACTGATTGAATAATTCCCATATGTCGCGAGTGATAGTAGCAGAAAGGTGAGGGGGACGCAATAGAGTATAGGTTTTGACACCACCGCAAGCTTTCGTATAATAGCGGCGCGGCTACCGGAATGACGGTAACTTTTTTGGTGAGGTAGGCGTAGTAATGTTCACTTTATAGTACGTAATTAAAATTTGAAATATTTATGTCAGAAGCAAGTCCAATCAAGCCCCTGGGCGATCGAGTAGTGGTCCGACCACTTACGGAAGAAGAGGCGGGAACCAAGTCTGCCTCAGGCATTATCATTCCGGATAGCGCCAAGCAAGAGAAACCTGAACAGGGTGTGGTGGTAGAAGTTGGTCCCGGAAAGTGGAATGAAGATGGCGACGGACGCATCGCCATGGGAGTGAAAGCGGGGGACAAGGTAGTGTTCTCAAAGTATGGCTTTGATGAGGTAAAGGTGAAAGACCAGGAATACTTCATTGTGTCTGAATCGAGTATTTTAGGAATCCTTAACGACTAAGTGATATGGCAAAGCAAGTAATTTTTGATGAAGAGGTAAAGAAGAAACTCAAAAAAGGTGTCGATACCGTAGCCGATGCGGTAAAAGTAACGCTTGGTCCCCGTGGCCGCAACGTGGTGCTTGATAAAGGGTTTGGTGGTCCAACTATCACCAACGATGGTGTTTCTATTGCTAAAGAAATCTCTCTTAGCGACAAGTTCGAAAACATGGGCGTGGAGATCATTAAGGAAGTTGCCAACAAAACGAATGAACTAGCGGGTGATGGTACCACTACCGCAACTGTGCTTACCCAGGCGCTCGTGACTGAAGGTCTCAAACAAACCACTATGGGTCTCAACTCAATGGCGGTGCGCGCTGGTATGGAGCACGCCGCAAACGACGTTGTCGAAGCGCTTCGCGACATGGCAACGCAGATTTCAACCAATGAAGAAGTAAAGCAGGTGGCAACTATTTCTGCTGAAAGCGAAGACATTGGTGAGAAGATTGCCGAAACCATCGAGAAGGTTGGGAAGGATGGTGTGGTGACCGTAGAAGAAGGTCAGTCGTTTGGAATCGAAACCGAACTCACTGAAGGAATGGAGTTTGATAAGGGGTATGTCTCACCGTACATGGTGACGAACCCTGAGCGAATGGAAGCTGAATTTAAGGACGCGCACGTTTTGATTACCGACAAGAAAGTATCAAACGTGCAGGAAATTCTTCCACTCCTCGAAAAAGTTGCTCAGAGTGGCAAGAAGGAGCTGGTGATTATTGCTGATGATGTTGAGGGTGAAGCACTTGCGACGTTTGTGGTGAATAAGCTTAAGGGTGGTTTCTCAGTCTTGGCGGTTAAGGCGCCTGGATATGGTGACCGAAAGAAGGATATTCTTGCTGATATTGCGATTACCACTGGCGGTCAGGTGATTTCTGATGACCTTGGGTTGAAGCTTGAAAACACTGAGCTCGCGCAGCTTGGTAAGGCTGACCGGGTGGTGTCTACCAAAGACAACACCGTAATTGTTGGTGGTGCAGGCGAAAAAACCGCAATTGATGATCGAGTAAAGGCACTGAAGGCACAGATTGATGGCGCTTCTAAGTTCGACAAAGAAAAGCTTGAAGAGCGCATCGCAAAACTTTCTGGTGGCGTAGCGGTCATCAAGGTGGGTGCGGCGACTGAAACTGAAATGAAGTATCTTAAGCTCAAGATCGAAGACGCTGTTAATGCTACTCGCGCCGCGATCGAAGAAGGGATTGTGCCTGGTGGTGGAACCTCGCTCGCTCGTGCTGCTGGTGTAGTTGAGAGCAAGGTTGCTAAGGATCTTGGTCGCGAAGAGTTGATTGGGTATCGAATTGTCTTAAAGGCCCTTGAAACACCGCTGAAGCAAATTGCCGACAACACCGGCAAGACTGATGGTGCGGTCATTGTACAGAAAGTGAAAGAAGCTGGTGGTAACGCTGGGTACGACGCGCACCAGGGCGAGATGATCGACGATATGATCAAGGCCGGAATCATCGACCCAGTGAAGGTGGAACGCGCTGGCGTACAGCACGCAGTCTCTGCCGCGGCGATTCTCCTCACCTCTGAAGCAGCCATTGCTGACGAACCAGAAGATGATAAGGGTGGCATGCCTGACATGTCTGGAATGGGCGGTATGGGCGGAGGAATGCCCGGGATGATGTAAGAATGTAAAAAAGCTGACGAAAGTCAGCTTTTTTACATTCTTTCTACCTTCGCTCACTCGGAAATGAACATGGACTACCGTCCGCTTTCATTTCACTCGTATCGCTTGGTAGTAGACTCCAATTTTCAACATAAAGAAACAGCGCGGGTTCCGTTAGGATCCCGCGCTGTTTTTGTCAGATCATGCCAGCTCGTTGCGTCAAGTTCATCAGGGCAACACTTACTCTTTGTTTGAAGTAATCGGTGTTGAAGATGCTGATACGTCCTTCAGCAAAACTCGCTGCCCATTGAGCCCTACCAGCAAGAAATTCTTCACGCAAGACAATCGGTTGAAACTCTGGCCAGAGCTGCTCATCGGCTGCTTGAAATGTATCCCACGACTCTGCCAAGATCCATAGATCTAGATCAAGTAAAAGTCCTATAGTCCTGATATGTGGAACATTAGTGCTTTCAGGCACACGATGATCGATGGTCGCGAGTATGCCAGCTTTGATCCAATCAATATGATCCTGGCTGATACCAAGATCACTCAATTTCTCACCAGCCCACGCAGCTGAAGCTTTCTCGCTGAAACCAGGTTCTCGCCCGATGCGATAGATGACATCGTGAAAGAAAATCATTGCGATCAAGACAGGGTCTTCATCTTGGTTGCGAGATTTTAGATTCACGCTGCCAGTTTCTGTGGCTTTTTTATATTTAAACCACTGATCTATCATATCTAGCGGATGATCAACTCCGTGGTAGTTTCGAAACGGCTCGGCATAGAAATCATAGACCTCTGCAGCAACCTCTTTCGCATTTGTTTCGTCGTTTGCACCAAGTTGCATTAATGCTGGGACAAGCAGACCCTCATAGACTTCTCTCTTGCTCATTGTAAGCTCCCTGAACGGTTCAGATTCTTTGCGCATCATAAGCTCATTAATCGATTGTTTCAAGTACAACTCATGGTAAAATGGCTTACAATTACGGGATAAAAACACTTATGATGATTACGTGGATTGTACTTGGAGTAGTTGTGGTGGCAGTGTTGTATGTCATCTACGCCTACAATAATTTTGTAAAACTTACACAACGGGCGAAAGAAGCCTGGGCTGATATTGATGTGCAGCTTAAACGTCGCTACGACCTCATTCCAAACCTGGTAGAAACCGTGAAGGGTTACGCGGCTCATGAACGCGAAACCTTCGACGCGGTAACGAACGCTCGGGCTGAAGCCACTAAGGTTCATGTTGACCCTACCGGCATTACACCAGAGCAGATTACTGCCATGGCAGGAGCCGAGAATGCGCTAACTGGTGCGCTTGGCAAACTGTTGGCGGTGGCTGAAGCGTATCCAGACCTCAAGGCAAATCAGAATTTCTCACAACTCCAGACCGAACTCTCTGACACAGAGAATAAAATCCAAGCCGCTCGACGGTTTTACAACACCAACGTACGCGACCTCGCGATTGCGTTGCAGTCATTTCCTTCAAACATTATTGGTAACATGTTCAACTTCAAAGAAGAACAATACTTTGACCTTGATGATGCTCCAGAAGAGCGTGAGAACGTTAAGGTTGACTTCTAATCTTTGACACTATGTCACAACTCACTCGTATTTATTACAACAAGCTCGTACGTGATCACACGAAGGAGAAGATTGAAAAGAAAGGTCATAAGTGTGATATTCGCCCGATCTCTGACATTCAGGAATTTCAGCAAGAACTCTTTAAGAAAATCCGTGAAGAAGCTACGTCGCTTTCAATGACGCGTACCAAAGAAGATTTCTTGGAAGAATATTGCGACATGATGGAAGTATTGGACGCTATTCTCGAACAACTTGAAATCGATGAGGCAACTGTGCAGGCTGCACGAGACGCCAATCATCATGATAAAGGAGGCTACAAGCACCGACATTTCTTGCACTGGTCAGATGATGTACAATACAAGTCTGAAGAAACTCCACAGGGTATTCCGCTGTAAGATTGAATTAGCACAAACGTACTAAGCACGATGGCAACTCTCTATACGCAGCAGTCACGAAATATTTGGAAGACCTATTTCTTGATGGGTAGCTTTTTGGTATTCGTAATTGCGATTGGTTATGGTATTAGCTGGTATGTTGGCAATCCACTCATTCTCTATGTAGCGGTTGGTTTTGCGTTTCTCATGAACATCTGGAGTTACTGGTACTCAGATAAAATTGTCCTGCGCATGACCAATGCTAAGCCAGCCGACCCAGCACAACACCGTGATCTTATTAATATCGTTGAGAACTTATCGATTACGGCAGGATTACCGATGCCCAAGGTGTATGTCGTTGAGGACCCAGCCCCTAATGCTTTTGCGACTGGTCGTAATCCTGAACATGCGGTGGTGGCTGCAACTACTGGGCTGTTGGCGATACTTGATCGAAATGAAATTGAAGGAGTGATGGCACACGAACTCGCTCATGTTGGTAACCGCGACATGCTGGTGATGACAGTAGCTGTAGTGCTGGCTGGATTTGTAGCGATTGTGGCTGATATGTTTGCTCGCTCACTATTCTGGGACGGCGGCAACCGAGATCGACACCCAGCGTTTCTCATCATTGGTATTGTTGGCATTATCTTGGCGCCAATCGCTGCTCAGATGATCCAGCTAGCGATCTCTCGCAAACGTGAGTATTTGGCTGATGCTACAGGCGCATTATTAACTCGTTATCCAGAGGGGCTGGCATCAGCCTTGGAAAAGATTTCTAACCAAGGTCGACCAATGCAGCGAGCTAGTCACGCGACCGCTCATTTGTTTATCTCTGATCCATTTGGAAAGCATGGTAAAGGTCTGATGCAGCGCTTGAGTAATCTTTTTCAAACCCATCCTCCTGCAGCAGAGCGGATTGCTCGTCTGCGAAGTAAAAATATTTAATCCAAAGAGCGTGGTTTATGTCAGAGAGTTTCCCAGCTAATGAAGATCCTTTGCGCAAAGAATCTTTAGAACAAAGTGCTGATAATTTAATTGAGTCATTGCGAGTAGCAAATCTTATGGTTCCGCAAACCTATGGATCAGTCCGCTCAATGGGAGCGGAGAGCATTTTGCGGGAAACAAGCACTAAACATGATTTTTCAGTATCAGAACTACTTAATGAGGCGCAGCGTCCTGAACGTGGTGCAAAAGAAATCTTTTACAAAAATATGATGGCGGCTCATGCTGGCCGGCAGATTGAAGCAAAAAATCTAGCGACTATGGATGAAGAAGAGAAAAGAGAGCGTGCATATGCAGTATTCGATTATCATTGTGATGTAGCTTTGACTGGAACTGCGGAAGTTATGGAGTTTTTTGAGGAAAAATATCCTGACAAGGAACTAGTAGAACAGCAGCAATACGCATTGAAGTTTATGGAAGTTGTGAATATAGCTTTGCAAGACACTAGACTCCGAGAAGACTTAGTTAGTTACGCTGATCAGGTAGCTGAGGATCGCAGTAATAGAGATCGTTGCGCTCAAGAGTTGCAAGAGAGCTGGTTTGAGCTATTTGTGGATCATTTTAAGGCACAGTTTGATGGTCCAATAGACAAAGAAGAATCCGCTAGTTTCGTTGAATTGTTCTACAAAGTGACTGATCCTGAGCCTCGGTTATTAGAACTAGGTGATGATGAAAGTGAGTGATATAAAATTTTTATTATGGGGAGGTTTGAGGAGATAGACACTATTCATCAGTTGTTTGAGTCGATACGGTCGATAAAGCCTTTCACGATCTTGATCTCGAATAAATAAAAAGAGTTTGTTAGACTGTCCGCTACGCAGAAGTGGCCGGGTGGTGTATAAGTATGCAGGCACGGTGCGACGAAACAGATGGAGAGATGGCAGAGTGGTCGATCGCGCATCCTTGGAAAGGATGTATACGGGCAACCGTATCGGGGGTTCGAATCCCCCTCTCTCCGCAATGATGTGCGAACATGGACGGGAACCATGTGAGTGCATTATCATTGGGTGAGGAGAAGGATTCGAAAAGGTTGCCAGCTCGTTTGTAAAACGAGCGACAACCTGTACTGATTCTGTAAGAATCGAATCCCCCTCTCTCCGCAGTATAATGACAGTGTGAAAAAGCAAGACAAACAACTCATTATTTCTACCTTTGTAATCGGTATGGTGACCGGGGGATATCTATATGTGATTGGGTTTGTGCCTACGGCAGTTACTTTAGAAGAAAGTCTGACTAATCTTGATCCTGACTATGTCATTGTGGCCGAAGAGTACGGTGGGTGCGAGACCGACGGTGCTTGCGCGGCGTTTCAACTGCGTAGTGATGGCCAGCTGCGATTTAGTGCGGGTGGGAATAGTGAATTACTAGAAACTGAAATCACCCCTTCACAGCTTGAAGAGGTGAACTCGGCCATCAGAGAAACCAATTTTGTTACTGCCTCTGAGCTGGTCGAGCCAGTTAGCTGTCCTTCGTTTGGGGCTGGAAATGACTTACTGTATGAGATTACTGCTGGCGATCAGCAGTTCAGTCTAGACACCTGTGGCACCCGTTTCTCAACCGAAAGTGCGTTCGCTCAGGCAATGTCGAGCATTTGGCAAGTGTTTGATGAAGAATAAGTAATGGTTGGTATACTGTCATGATGAAACGCCTTGTTTGTTTTCTAACCTTCTTCTTTTTACCGGTGGTAGCCATAGCGTTCTCGGTTGAGCGTAACGAATTACCACAACAATACGCGGTCTATGATGTTGAGCAACCAACTGACCGAATCCAGTATCTTGGAGAATTGGTAGGTTTTCCAGACACCTACCAATTTGTCTTGAGAGATCCTGCTCCATTTCAAGCGCACATATTGGCTTATCAGGACGGTGAGATTGATCCAACCTTTTCGGTTATTTTAGTGCGTGAAAAAGATCGCGGTGGGGTGACTGAAATCATGCGTCTGAAACGAGAAGACGGTGAATGGATTGAGGTGACTGACCCTGACAGTCGGATTGATTATCTCAGTGGAGAAGTGTTTGAAGGTGAGCTTGAACCTGGGGTGTACCGACTGGAAGTTAGTAATCCAGAGAACCTCGGCCAATATGCCCTTTGGATGGGTACTGAGGAAAGTGGTGTCGGTTACTTTAGCTCACTAGCCAGCATTCGATCTGCCCACGCCTTCCACGGTTATTCAATTTTCAAATTGTTTACCGTTTCGAGAGTCTACCTACCGCTGGGTATCTTGCTATTACTTGGACTGATGTACGCAACGTGGCGATATCGTAATCGACCGCTTCATGCTGATTAAATACACAGTGATTGCTTTAGTTGGATTGATTCTATACTACTTTGCGCACATTGCGTTTTCCGGTAACCCACCGTGGTGATTGACTTTTTTCCTAAAGCAATAGATAACTAAATAAGAAAACGGAAAGGACACGAGATGATGGTACGGCAATTGGCAAGATGGTTGCTGAATTTGCCGCTGCCATTTCTTGTCACACTCATCGCCACTGTATTTAGCCTAGCGCTCGTTATGGTGGCTAACCACGAAAATACAGAAAATGGACCAATCGAGATCGTGCTCACAACACTCTACGATTGGTACTTGCTGCATTGCTTGTTGGTGCTGACGATCATTTCCTCAGCCAAAGAAGGAAGACGCCTATTTGATACTGCTCAACATGGAATAGTGGAAGAGGTCGATCTAAGACCTCACGTACTGTTGCCCATGGTGTGTACGCTCGTTTGCTTAAAGTTTATATTTGGTGGTGATTCGTGGCCGCATGATCTGCTGATCTTTGCTTTGCTTGGGTATCCGGCTATTTTGGCACTCTGTCAGTTAGCAATAGCTCTTGGTAGCCTTGCTGCCGCACTTACAGCTGGTCTTTTCTTGCTCATCTCGCTAGTATGGCGTCGCTAACATTGCGGCGTCTACTTTTTTATAGCAAGAGAATGCAGTAGTTTTGCAAGCTCACCACCTTTGATGTTTCGAAATTGATTTGGTTTTAGGTCACCTAATTCAATATTCACAATACGAACTCGTTTGAGATCCTGCACTTGGTAGCCAAGAGCGGCACACATCCGCCGAATTTGGTGCTTCTTACCTTCAGTTAGAATGAGTCTGAACCGCTTCCTATTCTTCTCGTTGGCGGTAATGGCGGTAGGCTTGGTTTGATAGCCTTCAATATCAACACCTTCAGCCATATGGCGTAAAAACCATTGGTTGATTGGCTTATCAACGGTGACATCATATTCTTTCTCGTGATTAGCTTCAGGATCTAAGAGTGGTCCAGTGATACGGCCGTCAGTGGAGAGAAGGATCAAGCCTTCAGAATCTTTGTCTAAACGACCAATCGGATTAACATCGGTAATACCATAATCAGCCGCCAGCTTTTCCATGATGTCGGTCTCGTTTTCACCTGGTGAATGCGTAATAACACCGCGACCTTTGTAGTAGGCTAGGTACTTTTTTGTTTTTTGTGTTCCGGTGAGAGTGACCTCATCAGCACTCGTCACTTTAGTGCCAAGTTCAGCCTTCTCGCCATTGACGAAAACTTTTCCGGCTGCAATCAGCGCATCAGCCTCTCGTCGAGAAGCGATGCCTTCATGGGCGAGGTATTTGTTGAGTCGGACTGGTTCGTCAGACATATATTTACTCTTCGTTGAGGTCTACTTCAGGTGAGATGTAGTAGGAGAGCTCGCTGTCAGTCAGACCATTTTCTAGTACCGTGCCATCGGCTGTGATCATAGTAAAGGGTAGGTGGCTAACCTGGAGAGCGTAGTCAATCTCTGGGTCAGTTGGTTCGGTGGTAAGGACAACTACCAACGTAAAGTCAGCGGTCTGTCCGGCTGGAATATAGTACTGACCGTTACGAACTTCGGCGTCGCTGACAATGATTCCAGCGGCTGTCCCAACGCTGGTACTGGCTCGGCTATCTTCCAACAACTCATAACCCAGTACAGCCTGACTTTCAGTTTCACCACGTACTGCAGCAATAGGTAGAAGTGCTTCTCGGCTAGAGAAACCGAAACTATACGAAATGGTTAGTAGAGCAGCGTTATCACTAATCAGAAAAGCTGATTGGTCAGTGGTGAAGTATGCTTGGCTTGCTTGGGGAAGCACAAATAGAGCACTAAGCACCATGAGTGTGAGTTTTATTTTTCCTAATTTCATGCGAGTATTCTACTACATTTGGACCGCTGCAATAAATTATGGTGGCTGCCGTAGTACGTATGAGTCTTCTGGACGAAAAAGAAATTATGTCAGACGAAGAAATTGTTCGTCTCGCCCTGAATGAAAATGCCTTTTTTGGGCATATTGTTGAGCGATACGAAGATAAATTAGGACGATACGTGACTCGTCTTGGGGTCCGCACGGTTGAAGATCGTCAAGATGTCTTACAAGAGATTTTTATTAAGGTCTATCGAAACCTGAACGCCTTCAACCCTGATCTCTCGTTTTCATCTTGGATTTACCGGATTGCTCATAACGAAGCGATTAGTTGGTATCGTAAGCGAAATGTGCGCCCAGAGGGTCACTTGGTTGGTGATAGCGATGAGATCTTAGGTATTATCGCCAGCGAAAATGATTCATCTGAAGTGCAGTTTGATAAAGCAATCAATGCCGTTGAGCTGGAGTCAGCGTTAATGTTGGTTGACGAGAAATATAAACAAGTACTCATTCTTCGCTTTTTTGAACATAAAGAATATGAGGAAATTTCAGACATTTTGAAGATCCCAGTTGGTTCGGTGGGTACCTTGATTCATCGCGGAAAGAAGCAGTTGCGAGACAAAATAAATATAGAATCAGTGCGTATTTAAGTATGAGTATGGATAATCATAAAACAGAATCAGCTCTCACCAATAGCGTGATGGATAAGATAAACGAAGAGCAAATCAAACCAACTCCATGGGTGGTATTTTTCTGTGCTCAGTGCCTGATGCGCATGCTGTGGGCTGTCTCCATTGTGGTGGGGGCCTTAGCGGTTGCAATCTCGGTATTCTCTATTCTCCATACACGCTACGCGTTTTATGAAGCCACTCATGAGAATTCATTTACCTTTATTGTCAGCGCACTACCGTATCTGTGGGTGGTGGTGTTGTTTTTGATGGTGGTGGCTGCGTACTACAACTTTAAGAACTCAGGTCGGGGCTATCGTTACTCATTGTCGACAATTGTAGTAAGCAGTCTCGCACTCAGTGTCTTTGGGGGCTTAGGGCTTCAGGCGGCTGGTCTTGGGGGCTTGATTGATAACAAAATTGGCGACATGATGCCTTATTATTCTTCGCAAGAAAATCGTGAGTTGGCGCTCTGGCAACAGCCTGAGGAAGGTCGTTTGGTTGGTCAGGTCCATGGTTTGCAGGGTGATAACATTATCCGCTTTATCGATATCACTGGTAGTGAATGGAAGCTGCAGATCGCTGACCTGTATGATCAAGACATCTTTACGTTAAAGACAGGTAACCAGGTGCGAGTACTCGGCTTATTGGGTGAGGAGGAGCGAACGTTTCATGCTTGTGGCGTTTTCCCGTGGATGTTTGATAACGCGGTGAGTTTGCAAGAGATGGCCGGAGAGCGACGAGCCTTCGTGGAGCGTATGTATGCTCATAAAGATGATGCTGAGTTGCGAGCTCAAGAGCTCGAAGCTGAAGTAATCGACACTAATATGATGGGTGCTTGTGCTGGCATGGATACGGTCCGCAGGATCGGTGAGTCAATGCAATAGCTTGACTAAAAGCTAATCCCATTTCATAAACTTTGCAGGAATGAAATAAAGGTGTAGGATGGGCGTACACGCATTTTCTCTGTGTGTGGGATTAGTAGTTTAGAGGCTATTTTTATGAATATTTTTACATCAACCAACCGTGCCACAGCACGCTTCCTTGCGGTCGTTACTGCTGTATCGATGATGTTGAGCGCTTTTCCAGCGTCTTTTTTTGTCGCGCATGCAGCGGCAGATGGATTGGTAACGGGGGCCGTATTAGCAAATCCGTCATCAGGACCTGAGTCGTTTACTATTTCGTATTCAGGCACCGGTGCTCTCGATCTATTTAATTGGGAGGTCAAAGACGCTGCAAGCTTCTCGTATACATTCGGGGCGGTGACACTTGCGACTGGAGAAAGCTATAAAGTCTGTCAGGACGTAGCTCCAACCAGTACGTGCGATGCAATCTGGGGTACTTCAAATGTATGGAATAACTCCGGCAGTGAATCGTTTATTCTCGAAGATAATGAGGGTAACGAGGTGCTTAACGTTAGTTTCACTAATGCGAATTTAGATCAGACATACTCTGGCGAAGCAGCTGTCCAACAATCTGATCCACTGCCAACCGCCAAGGAACTCAACGGTATTTTTGAGTGTTGGGAAGATGATCCCAATAATGATGGTAAATACATTGCGTACTTTGGTTACGAAAACAAAACTGGTGTAACTACAACAATCCCATTCGGAGAGAACAATAACGTCACTCCTAGTTCATTCGAGAGTAAATTCATTGAAGAGTTTGGACTACCAGATACGGTTGCAGGACGGCCAGGACGTACTCCATTTAATCAAGGTGCTCCCATTAAGATTGATAATTGGGACGGTTCAAACATTGTCTGGAACTTACTTGGCAGCACTGACACGGCTGGACTAGCTGGAACCAAATGCCCTATACCGGAACCAGAAGTTCGCGAAAAAACGGTTGTCGTTAAAGAAGATGAGCTTGCACTGTCAGTGCCATCTGACTGGTACTTTTGGGTAGACAGTGACGCTGAGAGTGGTGACACAAATGTACCAACCACTACCAGCAAAGCTGGTCGTTACGAATTCTCATTTGATCCTGACACCCAAAAAATTGGTGAAGGTAATGTACTGCTGACACTCCCAGAAGCTGGCGACCAGTATGGTATCGCCACCAATAACTTCGCTGGCACACGACTCGACGCGCTCACCATGCTTATGTACAGCACGTACAAGATTGCAGAAGATAATGTTACAAACATTGCGCTAGCGTTTAACTTCGATGAGAACCTTGATGATGATGTTGAGACTTGGCAGGGCCGACTCATTTTTGAGCCTTATCACTCAAATCCAAGTAGTGACACCGAAGCATTGAATGAATGGAAAACCTGGGATGCGCTGGCTGGCAAGTGGTGGGCATCTAGCGGTAGCGCACTTGGTGGTGCGTGTACACAAGGTAGTCCTTGTACCGCTGCTGAAGTGCTCACGATTGCGCCTCATGCGGGTATTCAGGTTGGTGAACTAGGACAATTCTTCCTCAAGGGTGGTTCATCAAATGCTGGACTTGAAAGTCATGTCGATGAACTTGTTATTGGCGTACTGGCTGATAATGTCATTCATAAGACAACTTACGATTTTGAACCGACTGAGATTATCATTCCGCCGGTGTGTCAGATTGGTGAGAATCTTCTCGAAAACCCTTCGTTTGAAGATCCTGCAATCAGCCAGAGCTGGACGCTCAGCTCGATCACCGATTGGGTAGTAACCAAGGTGTCTGACGACAGTAGCATTACTGGTGAGATCTGGCGCGGACTATTTGGTCCCGCTTCAGATGGTGAGCAAAATCTTGAGCTTGATACCACCGCACCAAGTAAAATCACACAGACTATTGAGACTATTCCGGGAGCAACCTATGAACTTCGTTTTGATTTTTCACCGCGTCCACGTACTGGTGAAAATGATAACAAGGTACAAGCTCTTGTAGATGATATTGAGGTTCTTAGCGCTACTGGTTCGGGTAATGGACTTAGTGAAAAGTCTTGGGATACTCACACCACTACATTTGTAGCTACTGGCGAAGAGACTGACATTTCGTTCGCCGACATGGGAGATGCTAATGGTCTCGGGTCATTGATTGATAACACCGCGGTGTGTTTCGTGAAAGAGCCTGAACCAGAGGTCTATCAGTGTGAGGCCGGGCTTTTGTATCTCGATACTGAAACTGATGCGCCAGCGCAAAGCAGCTTACATACCGTTAATGAAATGACTGGAGCGGCCACACTATTTGGCACGTACGACATTGACCTCTTTCCAGTGCTTGCTGTGTCGTCAGATGAGCAAGTCTATTCGATTAATAGAGCTACTGGAGAGCTGGTGACACTTGATAACGACCTGGGAGCTATTACTACGATTGGCAATACCGGTATAAAGAGCAAAAAGCCCGTTGCTATGGAGTTTGCTCCTGATGGGACTCTGTATGCTCTTACAGAAAATAACGATGCTCTCTACAAAATCAATCCAGTTTCTGGCGCTGCGACGAAGCTTCATGATCTTGATCTAGATGTAGCGGGTGGTGATGTCGTGTACGAAGATGATGTGATTGTCTATGTACGAAATAAAGGGCAAGTGTATAGCATCGACAGCATGAGCTACGCTGAGACACTGCTCGGCACTCTAGCGGTTGGAAATCAACGAATTACCAGTGCGGCTGGTAAAGATGGTACGTACTATGCGTATACACGTGAAGATGGTTTCTACCCATTCACACTCAGTCCATTTGTCGCTGATACACCACTCTTGCAGACCGGACCATTTGCTTGGGGAGATGGATCATTTTGTCCTGTGCCGGAAGATCAAATTACTATCGTGGCACACAAGATCGTATGTACGGATGAGTCCCAGTTGCCGAATTATGGTAAGGGAGGTCCAGACATGGACGAAAGTACTGCCGCTGATTGGGTAGCTAATAACGACAGCTGTCGTCTTGAACCAGATTGGGAATTCCAGTGGGGTCCTAAAAACGCCTTTGATCCTGGAGATGAATTTATGGGTGAAGCTGGTGATCCTTGGAACACCTTCGGTCCAACTGATCAAGACGGCAAGGCTTCAATCACGCTTTCTGCTGATGACTATCGGGAAGGAAAACATCTCTGGTTCCGTGAGGTACTCCAGGAGGGATATATTCCATTTACACATGAAGCAGAAGGTAAGAGGAATACTGATGATGTTACCGCAGAAATGTACTGTCACATCGATGTAAAGAACTACGACAACTACGATCGAATTGATGATCTTAAGAATGGTGAAACATACTACTGTGTGGCTTGGAATGTCGAAAAGCCAAAGCTGACCTGTGAGCCTGGTGTTAATCTCATCACAAATCCGTCATTCGAGGCACCTGAAGTCGATGGTGCGTGGGATATCTTTGATCTCACTACCTATCCTGCGCTCGCGTGGACAGTTGAGTTTGTTGACGATTTTGCCGGCGCACCAGATGAGGCATCGCTTGAATTACAACGAGATGTTCAGGGTTGGGCAGCGTCAGATGGTGATCAGTACGCAGAGCTTGATGGTGACTGGGAAGGCCCGAGTGGTGGAGGTAGCGAAGAAGCTTCCGTGAAGATTACGCAAGGAATTCCAACCATTCCGGGAGAGAATTACGTACTGAGTTGGGACTTCTCACCACGACCAGACACCAATGCGGCGCAGAATCAGCTCGAAGTATTGGTTGATGGTGATGTAGAAGTTACTAACGGTATGGCTGGAGGAAGCGATGTTGCTTGGGCGAGTGATTCATATAGCTTCACAGCTGAGAATTATGTGACAGACATTTCTTTCCAAGACGCTGGGGTACCAAATTCATCAGGTACGTTCCTCGACAACGTGTCGTTGGTGTGTGAAGAAGCGCCGAAGTGTTCAATTGAAATGGTGAGTGATAGTGGGACAGTTGTTGTTGAGGGTAATACCTACGCAACTTCTACCTACGTACACCCAAATTGGACAGCAGACATTGATGATGCAACGTGGATTTGGAACAGTGAGTTTGTTGAGAACCCTGATCAAGACGAGACCTATACCTTCAAGGAAACCTTTACGGTATCTGGTCCACACACGGGCTTGCTTGAAGTGGCCGCAGATAATCGTTACAAAGCATACCTTAATGGTGAATTAGTGATCGACCGGTCTGGTCAAAACAATAATTTCCAGTCACACACGCAGACCTCAAAAGACGTGACGAGTGCCTTAGTTGAAGGAAATAATGAATTGGTAATCGAGGTTACTAATGTTGGAAATCAGAACGCCAACAATCGTCAGAATCCAGCTGGCCTGCTCTACAAGTTGACTGTCGATGGTTTGGCTCAATGTGCAGTCACTACTATGCCTGATCCTGAAGAACCGAAAGAATTCTATGTCGATGGCTACAAGTGGAGTGATGAGAATGGAAATGGTGAGAAAGATGATCAAGAACAGTATCTGCCAAACTGGACTATCTTCGCATCTAATGGAGAAACTGAAGTATCAACCACGACTGATACCGAAGGGTACTACTATTTCTGGTTGCCAGAAGGCGAATGGACTATCTCAGAAGCTAACCAAATCGGCTGGACGCAGACCGCTCCAGAAGATCCGGGAGTATGTGTGTTTGAGTACGCTAATGGAGGTGAATACCGCTGTGACTTCGGAAATCAATTCCAAGATAATCAGCAACAACTCTACATGCTCGATGGCTTCGTGTGGAATGATGAGGATGAAGATGATGTAATTGATGAGGAGGAGTCACGTTTGAGTGGGTGGACCGTCAAAGCAACCGATGGCGAGCAAACCTTCTCAACTACTACAGACTCAACTGGCTACTACAAATTGAATGTACCAGCGGGAACCTGGACTATCACTCAGGTAACGCAAGGTGGTTGGCAAAATGTTTTCCCTGATAGCGGTGAGCATGTGGTAACCGTACCAGAAGTTGTGGCTACTACGTTCTTGCAATCGGTACGTGAATTCATTATTCCGACGGCCCACGCTCAGGTGCCAAGCTTCGGTCCATTCAACTTTGGTCTGATCGAAGTAGCTGACACACCAAGTGGCGGCGGCGGTTCTGGTGGATCAAGCGCACCACGTTGTACACTCTTTGAAGCAGATGAGGATAATGGGGAAGTAACCCTTACCTGGGAGACACGACGAACGACTGATATTGTGTTGTTTGCAAATGGAACCGAGATCTTTAGCTCAGACGATCCGACTGATGTTGATGATGGTTCATTTGAAACTACTATCACCGAAGACACTACCTTCTTGATGGAAGTGAGTCGAGGTAGTCGAACTCGAACCTGTGAAGTCGAAGTGAGTCCAACTGGTGATGGTCAGGGAGGTGATCTGGTTACACCTGAAGGAATTGTAGCTGGTGAGCAGGTGAGTATAGTTCCACTCGGGGCACCAAATGCGGGTGCTGGTGGCGCTCAGGCCGCTGGTTCAGTAGTCAATCTTGCAATCCTGGTTGTATTCTTCGGATTCCTTCTCTATACTCGTCGTAATGCGACTGAGTAAGCTGAAAGCATTTATCCTAAACTACAAAAGCCGCTACACACTTGTAGTGGCTTTTGTGCTGGGTGGATTGCTGGGAGCACTGTTTATTGGTGACTTCCTACATCAGTATGAGAAAAAAGTCCTTGAAAATGGTATCGAAGAAACAAAGCCACTGGTTATACAAGGCGAATTGCTTCCAGAGTCAGCACCAGTTATTCTCTCGATCCCGAAGTTAAACCTCGAAGCACCGTTCACTGCTCCGCTTGGGCTTGAAACCAACGGGGAAGTGGAAGTTCCAGACGGTTATGAAGAAGTTGGTTGGTATCAGTATAGCCCTACGCCCGGTGAACTTGGTCCCTCGATCATTCTTGGTCATGTTGATTCAGTGGATGGACCAGCTATATTTTGGTCGCTAGGAGAGCTTGAGCCAGGGGATACGGTAGATATTGAGCGAGAAGATGGGAGTGTGGCCACTTTTGAAATTACTGAGCTAGCCCGTTATGAACAGGCTGGTTTCCCAACGCAGCTCGTGTACGGAGACATTGATCACGCTGGGCTACGATTAATTACCTGCTCAGGTACCTTTGACAAAGGGGAGCAGCGGTATAGCCATAATTTAGTGGTATACGGTAGGCTTATTACAGAAACATAAGTCCAAGCTCAAATCAGCTCACACGCTTGGATGCTTGACGAAAGAGATAGGCACGTAACCCTCGCGGACGTTCGCTGACTTGAGCCTGGACTTACTGGACCTGGATATAATTGATCTTTAGTACAATTTGTGTTATAATATAAAAGTGAAAAAACACGTCCATAATTACTTTATTCCACACGAAGGGAATGATTATACACCGCATATTTTGCAACGGGCCGCTATGTTGGCGATGCTCGGTTTGGTATTGCTTACCTTTACCGCCGCTAACCTCCACTCGCAGTTTTGGATGACTTCAGACTGGCTGGTCTCGACTATTTTGCCTAGTGTGGTGGTTGAATTAACAAACGACGAGCGGGCTGACAATGGTGCGAGTGCTCTGCAGCGGAGTCTAACACTCGATGAGGCGGCTGAGCTTAAAGCACAACACATGGCGGAAGGTCAATATTTCTCACACTACAGCCCAGATGGTGTATCGCCATGGCATTGGTTTGGTGAGGTGTCGTATGATTTTGCGCACGCTGGAGAAAACCTCGCCATCCATTTTAGCGATTCAGATGAAGTGGTGGATGCCTGGATGGATTCTCCATCACACCGCGCCAATATTGTTGATCAAAAATTTACCGAAATAGGCGTTGGTACCGCTCGTGGACGCTACCAAGGTTTTGATACTGTCTACGTTGTTCAATTATTTGGAACACCAGCTATTGCTCGACCAGAGCCAGTCAGTGAACTGGTGGTGGCTCAAGCGACCGAATCACCTGAACCAAGCGCAGTGTTGGCCGAAACAATCGATATTATTGAGCTTCCGGAACCAGAATCTGAACCAGTTGTGCTAGAAGAAGTGGCAACTGAAGTGGAATCAGAACCAATTCAAGTTGCTGAATCAGAAGAACCGGTTATTGCCGAAGTTGAGATTGAGGATGAATCGGTTTCGGTGTTTACCGAAACGGTAGCAACGAGCTCTGGCTTAGCGCCAGCGCCACCAGCCGAGACGGTGAGCGAAATTGCTGCAGAAGATATCGGGACATTTATTGGTTCAGTTGCCACTCGACCTAATGTCGTATTGCAAACTCTGTACGTTCTGATTGGCTTGTTTGTGGCACTAGCTTTAGCGTTGTCTATTGTGATTGAGGCGCAGCACCAACGGCCAGTGCAGATTGCCTATGGCTTTGGACTATTGGTCCTCATGAGTGGACTCTTCTATCTACATAGTTTTGTCACGAGTGGGGCGCTGATAGTCTAATGCTGAAGAAACAGCCGGCCAGCACTACGTGCTGGCCGGCTGTTTCGTTTGCCGCTATACTAGCCTCTATGAGTGAAACGAAAGCGGTCGATGTGGCCAAAATGCAGCCAGGCAACCCCGTTGAGGCACCACTATACGCCAGTCAACCAGCAGCTGGTTTTCCAGCTCCGGGTGATGATTTGGTAGAAAAAGCGCTTGATATTAATGATTTGGTAGTTGAAAACCCGGCTTCCACTTTCTTTGTTCGGGTGTCGGGTGATTCGATGGAGGGGGCAGGTATTTTTGACGGCGATGTGTTGGTGATTGACCGCGCTATTGATGCCAAAGAAGGTAAGATCGTGGTAGCGGCGGTGTATGGTGAATTAGTGGTCAAACGCTACACCAAAGTCGGTAACGATCCAGCTCTGGTTTCGGAAAACGAAGCCTATGCTCCGATCATGGTAAATGAGAGTGAAGATGTATATCTATGGGGCACTGTCGTTGGTTCGGTAAGAATTTTTTAATGGATTTCAACGGAGTAAAAGCAGCGGTATTTCACAATAACCAGCTTTTGGTCTATTTGAGAGATGACAAACCCGGTCTCCGTTTTGCAAATATGTGGGATTTTCCTGGTGGTGGAAGAGAAGGAGAAGAGACGGTATTTGAGACACTGCAGAGAGAAACGCAGGAAGAGTTTGGTATTAGTATTACACCCGAAATGGTTTTTTGGCAGAAAGCTTATCCAGCAATGCATGATCACAATCTCCAGGCTTTTGCTTGCGGGGTAGAAATTCCTGCCGAACTTGCAGAAAGTATTGTGTTTGGTGACGAAGGCCAGCGATGGCAGTGGATGAGTGTGGAAGAAGTCTTGTCTCGTGATGATGTTGTTCCCTTCCTCAAGCATCGATTGTCAGACTGTCTCAAAGAAAGAAATGGTGAATAGAGGCGTCATAAACAGTATGAATAAACGAGAATTTGGGCGTCGAGCTGGCGATGGTTTGCTATGGCTGGTTTTGGTGCTGTTTTTGTTATCAATCCTCTTTCCGCGCAATATTTTTGCAGCTTCTTATGATATGTCTGGTTGGATTCCTTGGTGGACGGAAGAAGCTGGCGCTGAGGTGGCCTTAGATAATCTTGACGAGCTCGATGTAATTTACCCATTTGTGTTCGAGGTAGATGATCGTGGTCGCTTGGTCAATAAAGTAAATTTTCGCGATGATCACTGGGACGATTTGTTTGATGAGGCTGATGATGAGCGGGTCGAGGTGATTCCGACGATTGCTTGGTTTGATGGTCCAGCGATTCATGAAGTTTTAAGTGATGAAGACAAGCGAGCAGATCATATCGAGGAAATTGTCGATATGGTACGTCAGTATCGCTTCGATGGTGTAAATATTGATTACGAACAAAAGCTAGCCAAAACTATTGATTACTTCTCAGATTTCCTGGAAGAACTTGAAGATGAGCTTGGGCGACGCGACCTTTCTTGTACGGTAGAGGCTCGGATGCGCCCAGAGCACCGCTGGCGAGACGACCAAATGCCAGAAACCATCCAGTACGCCAATGATTATCGAGCGATGAATCGCCACTGTGATTGGATTGAAATTATGGCGTACGATCAGCAGCGGGCTGATATTGTGTTTAACAACGAGCGTCGTGGAGTACCGTATAACCCAGTCGCTGATGTTGACTGGGTGGAGCATGTGCTGGAGTTTGCGCTCGAGGATTTCGATGAAGACAAGGTGGTACTCGGTATTCCAACCTACGGTCGCGCCTGGGACGTTACCGTGGCGTCTGAGTGGTATAAAGACTATGAGCTCGTGGCAACCCTTAATCCACCACGAATCGAAGAGCTGGCGGAAATTTATGATGCACCAATTGGTCGCACTGAGGGCGGGGAAGCCGTGATCACCTACTTTCCAGAAGACTCAATTTGGAAGATTTTTAACGCGCTACCAATCCCAGCGGGCACCCCAAAAGGCTATGAGGCGGCCGCCAAAGCCTTGCTAGTAGCAACCTATGCTGATATCGAGATTCCCGTTCGGATGATTACCTGGAGTGATGCTAAGGCGGTAGAAGACAAGCTCGATCTCGCTGATGACTACGATTTACGTGGCATAGCCCTCTTTAAGATCGACGGAGAAGAGGATCAAGATATTTGGGATTTGTTTTAGTCTACAAATTGATTCAAGTTTTATATAGGAAAAAGCCGTCCAACCAACTTTCTCTCGAAGTTAATTGGCGGCTCTGATACTCCTTCGTTTTAGATTAATTCAGGAAAGTTTGAACTCTGTGAGGGTGACTGTCATATTTAGCACTGCAGTCTCAGTCAAGTTTCTAACGGAGCAGTATCTGTTACACATTGCTCGTTCCAATTCAGATCTACTCTGAATATTGGGTAACGAAAATCGGTAGTCACTACTAGAGATGTCCAAATAGCTAACTTCATCCAGAACCCTTGAACACTTCACAGAGACTGCTTGTGTATAGTCAATAAGTGGAGGTCTATCACTTGCGCCTGACTTTACGATTTTAACAAGAGCATACTCTTCACCAACTTTATGGATCGTTTTTCCTAAGTTGAAGTGAGTGAATGTTTTCTCAGAGTCAAGAATCTGCTGTGCTTGCAGAAAGTCATCCGGATGAAGCCTAACGGTCCACGTGACCCCCAGCTTAACCATCATCTCTCTAAGCTGGATAGAGCGCTCTTGACCATCGACGAGAGCTAATCCAACTTGATCAACAGATTCTGGAGCTGATTTCGTACTTTCAGTAGACACTTCAGTCTCCTTCGTGTGATTTTCGGTATTTTTCAATACACTACTGGTCTAGAGTATAAAATAAAATAACATTGTGTCAATATTTAAATCGTTAGCAAGATTCACCATAACACTATTATTTTATTTATAAACTTCTCACCTTCTCGCCACTCACTAGTAAATATTTAGATTTTTGTCTAGAGACTTACCTTATACTCTGTTGGTTAGTCGAAATCATTAAAAACTAAGGTACTATTTGAGAGATGACATTTATTGGTCTCCTTGATTGCAATAATTTTTTTGTCTCGTGTGAACGGTTGTTTCGGCCTGATTTGAGAGATGTGCCGACCATGGTGCTCTCGAGTAACGACGGATGTGTGGTGGCTCGTAGTCAGGAGATAAAAGATATGGGAATCCCGATGGGAATCCCGTTTTTTAAGATAAAGGACATTATAAAAGACAAAAGGACAGCGGTATTTTCAAGCAATTTTCCGCACTATCGAGAGGTGTCCCGGCGGGTATTTGCGGTGATGCGGCAAGAAATTGATACGGTAGAGCAGTATTCGGTGGATGAGGCGTTTTTTACCCTAAGTGCTGTTTCAATTGAAGAAGCACAAGAGAAAGTCGTGCGCATCAGAAACGCTATTCAGACAAAGGTAGGGATGCCGGTTTCGATCGGTTTGGCGAGTACTAAAACCCTAGCTAAATTAGCTAATAGTAAAGCTAAGAAAGGGGACGGTATTTACTTACTTGATCCCACCAATATGAGTGAAATTAACGATATTCCTCTTGGCGAAGTGTGGGGAATTGGGGGAGGTCGAGCCAGAGAAATGAAAGGACATGGTCTAGTAACCATTAAAGATTTAATCAATGCTGATACTGAGCGAGTACAAAAGTTGTTTGGTATAGCTGGAAAGCGCTTACAACAAGAACTTTCGGGGGCGTCAGTTGAGCGCCTTAAGAATCGGCTTGATCTCCAGAAAAGTATTATGAGTACTCGCTCATTTGCTTCCAGTACAGACGACCTTTTGGTGTTGGAAGACGCGGTGGCATATCATGTGCGGCACGCACTAGAAGACTTGCGCGAAATGGGGGCGAAAGCGACTCATATAAGAGTCATGATTAGACCGAGCCGACACGGAGACTATATGTTGCGCGGTGGTTCAGCCGAAGCTATTCTCGATGTCCCATCAGACGATACTATTCTCTATATAAAAGAAGCAATAAAGCTCACGAAACAATTATATGAACCTAAGGTCCCTTATAAAAAAGCTGGTGTAATAATAAGTGGGATTGTCGCTACTGCTGGGACTCAACAACCATTGTTTGTTGACCAAGAACTCGAGGAACGTCAGGGGTTGATGGAGGTGATTGATGCAGTTAACGCGAAGCTTGGTCGGGAGACCTTGCGAGCGGGTGATCGGAAGCTGCGCAGTAAGTGGCAAACTAAGAAAGAATTAGTCTCACCTGCCTATACAACCAGGTGGAGTGACATCGCTACCGTAGCGGCCAAATGAGCGAAAAGACAACTGTACTTGATAGTAGTGTCTAAGACTTGTACCAATAGAATTTACAATAGGTTGCAAAACAAGCCTCAAATAGCAGACAATAAACTTGAAAGTTATCAACAGTAGGACAAAGACAAGTGTCGCAAACGTTTTATACTTATAGACAGAGCGATAGAAATGGGTGAATACGAGGCAGGCTGAGATTTTCTCGTAAGCTTCGAACTTTCACTTCTCCACATAAACATTTCCATCGTGACGTACGCATGTATTGTCTGCATGAGTACAAAAGTTATTTAGCATTTAATTTAATACAAAGAACATGTTCGCATTACCAACTTACGTTGGCTCTGCGCACCGAGTAGTCGCGATGCTCGTTGCGTCTGCACTGTTACTTCTCTCAGTAGGGGTGTACACACATAGTGCTGAAGCAGCAAACGTCGTAGGGTTTCAGGACACCCTAACTGACTCAGCACCAAGTGCCGGGTCAGACCATGAGTTAGAGTTCGCTGTTGTTGACTCAGTCTTGGCAGCGGAGACTATCGTCCTCACGTTCCCAGTTGCGGGTGGTGAATTCGTTTTCGGTGGCGTAGGCGCTGATGACGTAGCCGTCCTCGATGACGGAGTCCTTCTTACCGGCGGTGGTACAGACTACACTGCAGTAGTAGCTAGTCCAACCGTTACCATCACTATGGTAAACCCAATTGCAGCTGGTTCGACTACTACTGTTCGAATCGGTGCTAACGCAGGTGGTTCAGGTGACCAAATCACTAACCCATCTACGTCAAACACCTCGTACGAAATTACCCTTACCGCTGGTGATCAAGACACTGGTGCTACACGAGTAGCAATTGTTGATACCGTACTTGTTACAGCAGAAGTCCTTACCTCGTTCGACTTCACCGTTAGTGGCTTGGCTACGTCTACGCCAGTAAACGGTACATCAACTACTGGATCAACTACACCGACCGCAATTCCATTCGGTGTCGTAACTCAAGATATTATTGAGACACTTGCTCAACGACTTAATGTTTCAACGAACGCCCGTAACGGATTCGTAGTAACCGTTGAAACTGATCAGCAGTTGAGTTCAGCTTCTGGTGCTGACATTGATGGTTTCTCTGATGGTACATACGTTAATACACCAGGTGACTGGGCTGACCCGGCAGAGACTATCTTGCAAGAGGATACCTATGGTCACTGGGGTCTTACATCAGCTGATGACCTGAACGCTGGGGAATTCCAAGGTTGTCCAGCAGCAGCTACGGAAGGATGTTGGGTCGCGGCCAGCACGACGCCACGTCAGATCTTCGAACACGATGGTCCGGCTGATGGTACAACAAACAGTGTTGGTTCGACCACGGTAGGCTATCAGATCGAGATTACTGGTCTCCAGGAAGCGGGTGATGACTACAACGCTACCCTCACTTACATTGCAACCCCGACCTTCTAGGTGATCAACCCTGCAAACGTAGAGCTAAGAAAAACCTCCTCCTGGGAGGTTTTTCTTATACGTATATAGGTATGCTCGCGGGTATTTTATGCGTTAACTCACTTGAGATGTATGGATTTTAAGTTATACAAAGATTCTTTAGAGTGTTCTCTCAAGTAGTGATACCATAGAGGGATATTCGTTAGTCTATATGTTACTCGGAATGAAGCGAACGACTTTTCTTATTGCTCTGTCACTAGCAGTGATGGGGTTATTTACGGCAGAATCTGCATTGGCGCAGGGTTCAGCAGGTATTGGTATTAAGCCCGCCACGATTGAGGAACCGGCAGTGCCGGGTGAAGAAAAGCAGTATACCGTTACGGTGAGTAACTTGGCTGACGTCGAACAAACTATCTACCTGTTTAAGCGTGATATCATTGGTGTTCGCGATGGTGGTGTACCAGTGTTCGCAAATGAAAATACTGAAAAAACTGGCTTTGAACTGTCCGAGTGGATTGAACTATCCACTGAAGAAATAACCCTTGGCGCCAGTAGTGAACAAGAGGTCTCGTTTACGTTGCGTGTCCCTGAAGACGCCTCTCCTGGAAGTCACTTCGGTGGAGTGTTTGTTTCGGTTGATCCACCTCGACTTCGAACGGTCGGTGCTGCAGTTGGGTATGAAGTGGCTAATATTGTGAGTATCCGTGTTGCGGGGGATGCGGTTGAGAGTGCTCAGCTACGCTCGTTCTCAACTGACAATTATATCTATGGTTCAACTGATGTTGCATTTACGGCTACGATTAGGAATGCTGGAAACGTCCTGGTTCGACCATTTGGTCCGCTTGAGGTGTTCAATATGTTCGGTGAACGGGTTGCCTTACTAACCCTAAATGAATCTGAAGGGGGAGTATTCCCAGGAACTGATCGAGATTTTGTTGTTAGTTGGGAAGATGAAGGTCCTGGTTTTGGTCGGTACAATGCTGTAGTTAGTCTGACGTACGGAGCGGACGGACGAAAATCAACGATATTCAGTACTGTCTCTTTCTGGATTTTGCCAATGGATATTATTGGTCCAGCTCTCGGGGTGCTTGCGGTGTTACTGCTCGCTACGTACTTTGGAGTTCGGGCCTACATCCGCCGAACCTTGGCTGCGTATGGTGGCGGTCGCCGATTAGTGCGGCGTCGCCAGTCTCGCGGCACATCAACACTCTTTATGGTCATGATTGTGATGCTGGTTGTCACGGCTCTCTTCCTGATTGTTTTGCTACTGCTCTTTGCGTAGCACAGTACGTGCTTGTGCTATAGTGGACCTATGAATGTACCGTTTTACCATGTCTTACTTCGGGTAGCCGCTGTTGTTACTGCTTTCATTCTTGTCTTTGATAGTGGCTTGTTATCAACAACAACTAGCCAGTTGTCACAATCAACCCAAAATTATTTAGGCGCCGCGGTTGGTGTGAGTGTTGGTGTGGCGCCAACTGAACTTAACCAAATGACCGCTGCAATTACTGAGCGAGAACGCGAACTGGATGAGCGCGAGGCAGCAGTAGCCGACCGAGAAATTGCCATAAATCTATCGACGCAAACTGGTACAACTCAAGATATCGATATTTCAACGTACGTACTAAGCACCATCCTCTTTATCCTATTGGTACTAATTGTGCTTAATTATATTCTCGACTACGTACGTGGTCGAGAACAGCTTCGGTATGAGCAACGTTCGCAGGCTACCTAAAACCCTCCTGGTTGGTGGAGCAGCGGTAGTGATCTCAACCCTTGGTTTGCAAGCGGCAGATGTGTTTCAGGGCAACTCAAGTTTATTGCGTGGCTTAGTCAGTGAGGGAGTTAACGTTTGTCCTGTCGGTACCGTGCGTATGGTGTTCGGTACACACGCGGTTTGTTTTGATCAATATGAATCTTCTCCAGGGTCAGCTTGTCCTCAGCGTGATAGCCGTAATGAGCAATTGAGTAGACAGAATATTGACGAAGTAAGCTGTGAGCCTGTTTCAGAAGCCGAAGCTATGCCGTGGCGGTTTGTGAGTCAAACCCAAGCAGAGCAGTTATGTGCCAGAGTTGGCAAACGTTTGCCCAGCTCAGAAGAATGGTATCGAACAGCGCTTGGACTTACAGAGCAGTCTGATTGTGTGGTTGACAGTGGTTCTAATCCTGAAATGACCGGAACTGGTCGTTGCTCTAGTCAGTCAGGAGTCTATGACTTAGTTGGAAATGTTTGGGAGTGGACGAATGAGACTGTCCGTGAGGGTGTCGTTCGTGAAGAGATAACACTTCCCGAACCAGGCTTTGTGGCAATGGTTGATCAGTACGGAGTGGTTGCTTCTACTTCACCGACGCCGGTTCCTGAGTTTGGCGATGATTATGCATGGGTAAACAGAGAAGGAGTTCGTGGGGTGTTACGCGGTGGTTTTTATGGGGCGGGTAGTGATGCTGGTATTTTTTCTCAAAATTACTCAGTGGCGCCTACGCTTAAGACTAATGGTATCGGCTTCCGGTGTGTACAAGACATTGTCCTGTAACCCTAGCCCGGTCGTATACTGTAGAGAATGAAGCGTTTCGTCATTGGAGGGGCGAGGTTTATTTTTGTTGGTGTGGGTATTATTGCACTCACAAGTTTTACGATTGACGCTACAGACCTGCTTCGCGGATCACAGTCGGCTCTTGGCATACTAGCTGATCGCGCATCTCGCCAGAGTTGCCCGGAAGGTATGGTATTTGTTGACGATGGTGCCGCTTCGTTTTGTATCGATCAGTATGAAGTGAGCCCAGATCGTTCTTGTCCAACCTCGCTACCAAGAAGTGCTGCCGCAACTACCGAGAACCTTAACTCTGGCAGTTGTGAACCGGTATCAGAACCAGACGTGCAACCATGGACTAACGTGGCAAAGCATCAAGCTGAAGCCTTGTGCCGGAAAGCTGGTAAACGGTTACCTACTTTACGTGAATGGTATGTGGCTAGTCAGGCAACGCCAGATACCGGAGGTGCATGTAACATCGCCGGTACGAAGACCGAGACTGGGACATGGTCAGCATGCGTATCTGGAGTTGAGGCGTTTGATATGGTCGGCAATGTCTGGGAGTGGGTCGATGCTGAGGTTGTCGAAGGTTCAGTTGCGCAGCGCGAGCTACCAGAAGAAGGATATGTGACATCGGTGTCAGGCAATGGCTTGGCTGACACCACCAGCGCATCACCGAGTGAATTATTTGGTGATGATTATTTTTGGTCGCCTGATGATTCAGGTAGATATGTCGTCATGCGCGGTGGATTTTATGGCAGCCGGGAAGATGCTGGGGTGTTTACTACACACGCTCATATTGATCCTAGTTTTGCTGGAGAAGCGATTGGTTTTCGTTGTGCGATAAGTCAGTAATATGAAATGGGTAAAAGGTATAGCAGTAGTGGTAGGAGCGGTTGTGATAACGGCTTTTGGTATTGATGCCACCGATACATTGCGAGGTTCGAAGTCTACGTTACTTGGACAACTCATCGCGACAGACGCAACAGCTTGTCCAGATGGTATGGTCGCTGTCGCAGCAGGGATTACTTTTTCGTGTATCGATCAATTTGAGGTAAGTGCTGGAGGAGATTGTTTATATGCTCATCCAGCCACAAGCAATGAGACACAACAGAATCTCCAAATGCAGACTTGCTCCGGACGATCTGAGCCGGGTGTTTTACCCTGGCGCCACGTCACCCGAGATCAAGCCAGTGCTATCTGTGCTCGTCGCGAAGCTCGCTTGCCAGCTGCGTCTGAATGGTACGTAGTAGCACAAGCCCTCATAAACTCAGATCAAGAGTGTAATGTGGGTAGTCGAGAACTTCGTGAGACTGGAGAGTATGAAAACTGTCGAACTCCCAGCGGTGTGTCAGATATGGTTGGAAATGTCTGGGAGTGGGTCAGCGGTGATGTGATCGCTGGACAATATAAAAATAGAGCTTTACCTGAAGAGGGCTATGTTAGTGAGGTTGATAGTGAAGGAATTGCTGTAGCTACTACAGAAACTCCTGGTGAGCTGTTTGCTGGAGACTACTTTTGGTCTGACAACACGGGTACGTACGGAATTATGAAAGGAGGATTTTATGGCAGTCAGCGAGACGCCGGTATCTATACCTCACATATGCAGACAAAGGCGAGTTTCTCGGGTACAGCAGTTGGTTTTCGCTGCGTGCAGTAGCCTGTGTACGAAGCGTCATTTGTACTAGTTGCACACGGTAAACTATACATATATATGTATAGCAAACTAGCTCAGCTAGAACATTTTGTGCTGATCAGTTTTTTTGTACTGAGTTTGTTTGTTATTGCGCCACAGAGTGCAAGTGCGACCAACAACAATATCTTGACGTATAGCGATACGTTGTCTGACTCGACGCCTGGTGATCCTGCAAACCATACGATTGGTTTTACCACAAACATTGCTGTGTCTCCGGGGGCCAGAATTGATATTACACCACCAACTGGTTTCACTATTCTAGCAACGTCGACATTTAGTGACGTGAGAAATGTCGAGATGGTGGTCAATGGTACACCTCGCCTCTCTTCATCATCTCCAGACGCAACCTTTGACGGTGTGACCATAACTACTGGTAGTCCCGGATTAATTGAATACACACTCAATTCGTCTACCGGCCTTAGTCAAGGGGATCAGGTGCAGATTTTAATTGGTAATCACACATCGAAATCTAATGTTTTCAGCATTAATTTCAGTAGCTCAACCGGAACCACCACGACTGCCGCAGATATTGAGCCAATTGAAAATGGCCCGTCACTAGGTCGCAATGATATGACCCTTGAAATCTATGACGGGGGATTAGTCGCTAATGCAAATCCAGTTCTGTATCTCATTGAAGAGGTAAATGTGCCGTCTCTTGATACTACTGAGACAGTGCCACCGTTCCGCTTTAATGGTGCCCCGACCACAACTGTGGGTGGTACAACACTCAACGTAGAAATCAGTTTAGAAACTGACGAGTTGGCGGTGTGTCAATTTTCTGCCAGCTCTGGTGTGGCGTATGGATCGTCAGCTGCGAATGTCTTTGATACAACCGGTTTAATTTTTCATTCAGAAGTGGTGGCAATTGTGCCAAATAGTGTGAACACCTTCTACGTACGATGTATCGATGATGAAGGTAACTTCAATACTGACGATTATGTGATTCAGTTCACGGTAAACGATATTCCAACGGGTACGGCGAACGAAGAAGGAGATGTTTCGGGAGACGGTAGCGGCTCAGGCAATGAAGGCACAGGAGACGGTAGCGGCTCAGGCGGTACAACCGGTAACTCCAGCGGTGAAACTCCCGCAGAAGGTGGTGATGCTGGTACTGGCGGTTCTGGTGGCGGTGGTGGCGGTAGCTCTGGTGACGACGATGATGATGAATCAGGTGGTGGTTTTGAAAGTACCGATGCACCGTTTGAAAGTGGTGATGGACGGGTGATTATCAATGGGTATGCTTTCCCGTTTAGTACGATTGTTGCCTTGGTTGATGGCAATATCGCAGAAACAGATACCTCTGATAGCGATGGTCGGTACAGTGTGACAATCGATGAAATTGCGCGGGGTGTTTATACGTTTGGTGTATATGGTGTTGACGATGAGAATGTTCGCTCATCAACCTTCAGTACTTCATTTACAGTCACTGGTTCACGAACTTCGAGTTTGTCTAATGTGAATGTTATGCCATCTATTTTGGTTGAACCTGATCCAGCTGAGATTGGTGATCTGGTTGTGATCAGTGGTTACACCCTGCCTGACGCTACGGTAACAATCGAGAATGAACAAGACGGTTCGTCTGCGTCACTTGAAACACTGGTCACTGAATCTGACAACCGCGGCCGCTGGTCGGTTGAAGTTGATACCACTGGCTTTGCACGAGGTACGTATAAAGTACGAGCTCGAGCCAACGGAACAGACGTTAATGACGACCCAATTGAAACTGACTTCTCAGGCTACACATTTTATGGAGTTGGTCAGGAAGCAGAAATCGCTCTGGATGCAGACCTGAACCGAGACGGAAGTGTGAATCTCATCGACTTCTCAATTTTACTTTTTTGGTGGGGAACTGATGGTGGTGCTTCTGATCCCCCGGCAGACATCAATCGTGATGGCAATGTCACACTGACCGACTTCTCAATCCTGCTCTTTAATTGGACTGGGTAAGATGTGGGTAAAACGCACCTTATTTATACAGCAACAAGGTATTATTTAGCTATCTATGTCCTTTCTGCAAAGACTAAAAGGTCGGGGTGTCCGCGCTGGCGCGTCACTGCAATCAAGTGAAGAAGAAACAGCGGTTGATAAAATCGCGCAGCTTGATGTTGACGTCTACCAAACCGAACAGATGATTGTGATTTACGCGCAAGCAGCTGGGGCCGACCTAAACGATGTGCATGTCTCAATTGAGGGTGATGCGGACATTGTGCTGATTGAAGGACGGCGTCTGCGCCCTGAGTATCTCGTGTTTCCTAAAAAGAAGCCGGCCGGGGCTTTCTTTACTGAAGAGTGTGTTTGGGGAGAATTCTATCGACGAATTATTTTGCCTGAGAGTGTTGAAATCGAGAAAGCTGAAGCAAAAATTAAAAATGGAGTTTTGATCCTTGTTCTACCACTTCTAAAACCTGAAGAAAAAGAAAAAGTAAAACTGAAGATTACTCAAGATAAACGCCGCCGACGTATGTCATAATAGATGTATCGGCAGCGGAGTAATCCACCGAGGGAAGCTATGTTTGTTCTTCAGTCTGTACTTTTCAGTTTAATTCGGAATACCTTGTTCTTAGGAGCGGTTGTTGCCGTAGCCTTTTTCGTGCTTGGTGCTACTACCGCCAAGGCGGCAGATCTCTCAGTGTCACCTGCTAGCGGAACGTACAATAATGGTCAAACATTTACGTCTACCGTTCGAGTGTTACCAAGCGGTGATAACGTGAACGCTGTTGAAGCAAATCTCTCATTTGATACAGCTGTTTTGCAGGTAGTGAGTGTCTCTCGAGATGGCTCGGTGTTCTCGCTTTGGACAACTGAACCTGAATTCTCAAACTCAGCCGGGACCATTACCTTCGGGGGAGGTAGTCCAACTCCTTTCACCGCAGATTCCACACTAGTCACGGTAACGTGGCGAGCGGTTGGTGAAGGTGATGGCGCGGTAACCTTCAACTCAGCGTCAGTTTTAGCAGCAGATGGTCTTGGTACTGATGTATTTGAGAATGCTAGTGGCGCCACGTTTACGGTTGGTGGTGCGCCGATACCAACACCTGACCCGACCCCAACTCCTACTCCGGAACCAGAACCTGAGCCAGATGCAGACAACGCAGCCATCGCCTTTGGTGATCCGCCTCGTGCACCAGAAATTGGTTCGCAAGAATTCCTTGATCCAGATACTTGGTACAGTACAACCGATGGTATTTTCAGCTGGACACTACCATTTGATGTAAATGTAGTTGCGGTTGAAATTGCCACGTCTTCGGAAAATCAGCCCGAAGAGAACGAGGATGCCGTTTATGATCCGCCGATCGAAGAGTTCATCATTAACAGTGATGTGGTCTCTGATGGAGTTCAATACTTGAGTATCAAATTCCGCAACCAAGTTGGATGGGGAACGGTCCTTAATCGAAAGATTCAGATTGACACAACACCGCCAGAAGACTTTGAGATCAATGTACAGGCCGGTACTACTGCCTCGTCATTCCCGCTTCTGACCTTCGAGGCAAACGATGAAACATCAGGTATCGAGGTGTATGAGATGACAATTGCTGACCAGGAACCTTTTGAAATCACTCCTGACGAAGCACGCCTCGGGTACCTGCTTGGTGAACTTGAAGATGGTACATACACGGTACGAGTAGTTGCTTCTGACAAGGCTGGTAACGAGACAGAGAGTTCGGTACCAGTGCTCATCACAGCTGGCTGGCTGCCACCGCAAGAGGTGGACGAAGAGTCAAGTTTCTGGGCATTCTTCAGCGCAGTAAACATCCTGATCATGGTGCTCGTGCTCATTATCATCATGTTGATTGCATTCATCTGGTACGAGAAGAAACAGAATCATCTTCGGGAAGAAAAACTGAGAAAAGAAACTCGTGAAATTCAGGATCAAATGGAGAAGATATTCTCAGCCCTGCGTGATGAAATTTATGACCAAGTAAACAGTATCACCAAACGAAAACGACTCTCAAAAGGTGAAAAAGAAGCGGTCGAAGGACTTAACCAGGCACTCGAAGTATCAGAGACCTTGATAGAAAAAGAAATCAATGATGTAAAGTCGATTCTGAAGTAAAAAACACTGACCAATCCACATATTTGAGGCGTATCGCGCAGTCCATCTAGGACTGCGCGATATAATTATAATTAGCCCAATTTCTGCCTGCGCAGAATCTTGGGTGGCTTGTGGTGTGAACAAAAAAGAGTCTCACAAAACAAGACAAAAATTCAATATATCGATATTTACAGCGCTCAAAGACCAATTGAGGCGGTTTAATAGTGCTTCTTTGTTTGGAATTAAGAAAGTTTCTGTTCTTACAGCACTGGTGGTAACTAGTTTTGCAGGATATGCAGTGTTTGCTCAGTTTTCTGAAAGCCAGATTGTGGTTAGTAGCGTCAATGTTTTCCCTGAGTCAATTGAATCTGTTGGCTGGGTGAATGCTGATACGGTGACCTTCCAAAATCTCGACCAATATGCCCTATCACAAGAGTTTAATGAAATTAATTCTGCGTACTTAAGTACTGGTGATCAAACGTTGCGCGAGCTTCGAGATGAATTTGAAAACGAAGAAGTGATGCTTGTAGAGGAGCCGGTAATTTCTTTAGGTAGTGCTACTTCTTCAGCTACTACTACCACTGAAGTTAGTACGACGACTGAGGTGGTTGCCACGAGCACCCCTGACGTACCCGCAGAGCCAGAGGTAAAAAATGGAACGACAACAGTGGAGGTGGTTGCAACAACAACCGAACCTACTATTTCTGAGGCAGACGAGGTAACTCCTGAGGTACCGGATGTTGTTGAGTCAGATTCAGCTGCGACCACGTCCTCAAACGAGCTAGATGCTGAAGAAGCGGCCTCAACAACTACTGTGCTCCAGACAGTCGATTCGTTGTTCAGTTTTGCTTTCGGTGCTGTTACTCGGGTGTTTGGCTTTACTACTGCTGCTACCACTACTGAAACGGTTGTTAGTAGTGAAGACATTGAGACAGATACAGAAGAGATTGTGTCTGAATCAGAAGCAGCAGCAAGTACTACAACAGTAACTGAGATACTACCGACTGAGACACTGAGTGCACAAGAAAATTTAGTTGAAGAGGTGCCTGAGGAGGAAGAGGTGGCGACAACAACAAGTTCTGAAAATGAATTTACAGACGAGGTTGAGGAGCTGCTGGGTGAGGTAGTTATAGACGAGGTTCCGTCTTCAGCTACAACCAGTGAAACGGTTGACGACAGCAGTCTGGCGACGAGCACGAGCGACTGTGTCGAAAACTGTTCACTCCACACACTTACTCTGTCCGGTTTTGCAATGCCAATTTTTGAAGACGGGCTGGAACTTACCGGTGCTCAATTCAGGTTGTCATTTGCTGGCGCCCCTAAAGAGACTCGTGATGAGGTAACGTCATTAGAGCTTCGCTACTCATTTGATGGTGGAGAGTCGTGGGTAGAAAATGGTCAAATTCTACTTGATGAAGAGCAGTCAAATGGTATTAATGGCGGATACTATCTCTTTGCGCTACCAACAATTGAAGACCCAGCTGTTCTCAAAGATCTGACGTTCCAACTTCGCTTCACTAATAATCCAGAACACGTCGAGTATCTCTTTGTCGAAAGTGCGTGGTTAGAATTGTTTACACTCGAAAATACTGGTGAACCAATTGACATTGCAACTTTGCTCGAAGATGATGGCTTTAATCCTGATCCGCTGGTAGGAGATGTGTTGGTGCTACCTGATGGGCGTGAAATTACGTTTGACAATACCGACGAAAATAGCGATGAAACCTTGATCATCAAATCAGATGAGCTGACGTATAACGGTCTTACCGAAATCACGACCTACTTCAATGTCACCAACACCTCAAATAATACAGATACGTTTTCACTGCAAACCTACTTCCCGCATGCCAAGGGAGAGGTTGTCTCACTAGAAGAATGGAATCAGAATAAACCAACACAAGTCACAATTCCTGAATACAGACCATTTGTCTATCACTGCGCTGATGGATGGGAGTACTCTGGCGAGCCGATCTCTGACTCACTGTTTGATATGTCTCGGGCATTCACTCCTGAGGCGTTGGTTGATCCACTTGAGGCGGACGAAACTGAAGCAACAACTAGTGCTGAGTCTGTAGTGCTACCAGAAGCAACTGCTACTTCATCTGAGCCGTCCGAAGGTAGCCAAGCTACTTCGACCGAAGCAGCTTCGCTAGATACTGAATCAGCCAGCACAACTGCTACGACGACAACCTCTCAACTTCTGACAGATGCTCGTTTGTTCACGCAAGCGACAGCACTTGCAACTGGAACTAGCGAACAAGCTACTACAACTGAAGCGATCGAAACACCCCAGACATATGTCTGTCGCAACACTAATATTGTTCGGGCCTGTAATTCAATTGATGGCGATAACACAGCTTGTCACGTTGATAATGTAAAAGTACGAGAACACGAAGTGGTTAAGTATGCAGGTGGTTGGCAAGCTGCCACATATGCTGTAGGCACACTCCCAGAACCTGGCTTTATTGAACAAGTAGGCGAGTTCTTTGGTTTTGGCCCTGACCGAAAATTTGTGCCGAACAGCTTTAGGGTAGATGGACACACCCCTGACACGTTTGCGATTCGTCCTGGAGAAACTAAGTACTTCAAGATGGAAGTTAGTTTCCCAGCTTTCTCCAGTGGTGAGTATTGGATCGAAGCAGTGGGCGGTAGTGAGTACGGTCTCTTGGATCCATTCTGGTCAAGTCAGTGGCAGTACAGAATCCCAATTCAAATTGATAACACAAACAGCACCGAGACACTGACTGAGCAGCAGATATTCTTTGAGATTGACAGTGCTCTTGGTGACTTCTGGACGAACGTTGCTGACGATGGTAGTGATATTCGGTTTATTCAAGAGCGGGTAGAAAACAACCTCTTCCCGGAGAATGGTCCGGTAGTTGAGAACAACTACAATCTCAATTGGGAGGGAAGAGTGGCAATTAACATCGCTTCGACATCAGTTACTGAGACCTTGGTTGATTTCCCAGTGTACGTTGACCTGTCGACACTTGGTGACGATTTTTGGAGTGGCGTTACGAATGACGGTCGTGATATCAGAGTAACGCGAAGTGATGGTGCTACTGAAGTACCAACTGATTTAGTTTGGATTGATACTGGTAGTGATCAGGGTGAGTTGCACTTTAGGGCGCCGGTTCTTAACACGGCTGACGATAGTACCTTTCACCTTTACTTCGATAATCCTGATGCCACCGCCTACGCGAGTACGTCTGAATTTGGTTCTCAGAACGTGTGGACCAATAACTATGCAGCGGTGTATCACTTCCAAGATCAAGGCCAACCGGGACAGAATAATATCGGAGAGTATCTTGATAGCACGAGCAATGGCTTTAACGCTGAAGATGACACATCAGCTACTGGCACGACCGGGCGCCTTGGTGACGGGGTTGAGTTTGATATTGCTACGACCTCCGGCGTTGACCTGGTCGACCATATTAATATTCCGGTTGCAGTGGCTGATAGCAAACTTGAGATGACCTATTCGGTCTGGTATCAAACGTCCAACTCACTGAGTTCGTTAGACCACACCCTTCTTTCTGGATTTAATACGTCCCAAAACAACGAGTGGATTGCTTGGATTGAAAACGCTACTCAGATGGAACAATTCATCGATAATAGTCAGGAAAACGGCAATCAGGTATTGCTGTCTAATATTGGTGATGGTGCGTGGCGTCAGTATGTATATACAAGATCTAGTGATGAATTTGACGATGAGACGAGGCAGTATGTCGATGGCGCACTGCTCTATGCTGACACTAATATTGATAATGCAGATCAGACCTTTGATATCAATGGGTTGAATATTGGTAGTGAGCAGGACACTAATGTGGAACAAAATAACGGCGGCAACCAACTGCTCGATGGGTTTGTTGATGAAGCGCGCTTTGCTGATGGGGTACGAACTGATGGCTGGATTGCCGCTGAGTACACGACGCAAGCGAATCCAACTAGTTTCTATAGTACGAGTACTGATCTGATTGCGGTACCAGCGGGTGGTGATGTGTGGTACAGCACGAGCTGGAATCAGCGCCAGCTCTTCACTATCTCACGGGATAATGTGGATGCCGATATTACGAATTTCCCGGTATATCTTGATCTTGGAACCCTCGGTAGTACCTTCTTCTCCGGGGTAGCGAGTGATGGACGAGATATTCGCATCACGACTCGAGCCGGAGTTGAGTTGCCACGTGAAGTGGTCCGAGTAGATACGGGAAGTGGTCTTGGTGAAGTACATTTCAAAACTGACCTCTCGAGTACTGAGGATAATGAGTTCTATATTTACTTTGACAACCCAGATGCCTTAGCGTATGCCGATGATGATGTGTACGGGGCACACAATGTCTGGACCAATAACTTTATTGCGGTATACCACTTTGACCAAGATGCAGCTGGGGTTGGTAATGATGAGGTGTATCTTGATTCAACCAGTAATGAGTACCATGGTGATGATGAGAACTCCTCTGATGACACGACTGGTATTGTTGGTCGCGGTCTCGAGCTTGGTGATTCGAGTGGTGACCATATTGACCTGCCAGATGAGGCACTTACCGGTGTGACTGATATCGCTGTCTCTGGTTTCTATAAAGTGCCGGTTGCAGCTGCGACCGATGAGCGAACTATCTTGAGTGCTGCGAATGTCGTTGAAGATGATGAGTTTCGAGTTGCTCTTGAGTTTGATGGCTCGGGTGACGATGAAATTTTCTTCGTCCATAGTGCTAACAACGAAAGTACAGGCTATGACAATGGGCAAAACTGGGGTGATGATCAATGGGATCACTTCCTCCTGTCTGGTGATGATTCTGAGGATACGGTGGCGTTCTACCTTAACGGAGTGCCTGATGGTGAGAATGGTAACGGCACTCAAGATGAGGTACCGATTGATGCAATTTTGGTCGCGAACGGTGGGTTGGTTATCGGTCAGGAACAAACGACCGTCGGTAGTTTTGATACCTCAAACCAATTTATCGGTCTTATGGATGAATTGCGTATTGCCAGCACGACTCGAGATGACAATTGGGCTGATCTTGAATATGAAACGCTCGCTAATCCGACGACATTCATAAGTACATCTACCGCCGAAACCCTTCAGGAGGTTGATTTTGTTGAGCTCGATTACTGGATCCAGCACTTCAGCTCATCAACCCAAGAGGCCGATATATGGGTGCAAGTAGATGAGATTCCAGCCGGTGGCACAGCCCTTATTTGGTTGTACTACGGTGCTTCTGGAGTGACTTCGACCAGTAATGAAGTGGACACTTTTACGTATAGTCGATTGACTGAACTGTTCTACATTGTCGATGATGATGTGTCTTCAGTTTCGATTCAGAGCCTCATCGATAACAATCAGGTCTCTTTTGATGGTCTGGCGACCACAACGTTAAACCAGGGTGAGTCGATTAGTACGACGACAGTCGATGAAAACACCATCATTCGCGCTCTCGGTCCTATTTCTGGTACTGTCTCTGGTCAAACTGGAAACACGCAAGATAGTACTGACTCGATCGCACCAATTAGCTTTGCTACCACCACCCATGCTATCGGTACGAACCGGGCTGTTAATGATTGGTACGCATTCTCTCCATTCGGTAGCACGACTGTACGGGTGTTTGAAGCGGCTTCAGCCTCGGCTGGTGCTACTTTCAATGTAGCGACATCTTCGGCTGGCACTGCTAATCTGGATATTACTGATTCTGGTCAAGGAGTTGATGGGGCTGGTGCAATTATTACCTCAACCTTACCAGCAGTGGTAACACATAAGAACTCAACTCCTGGCGATGGTATTGTTTCGTATCCGCCAACTACTCGCGACCTCTTCGGTGTCTACACACAAAACATTCATCTTTCTGCTGTCCAGGGTACAACAGTTGATGTGTTTTGTTCAGACGGCTCAAGTGCTACCGGTATTGCAGTCAGTCGGGGTGATCATGAAGCTGAGGTGACATGTGATACCGGAGCTGACTCTGAAGGAGCCGGTCCGGCTGCTCGCTATACCGGCAGTACGGTACCGGTTACGGCTCTTCAACAAGCTGACGCTGACGGTAATGAGTCAACAATGTTCTGGCCACAAATGGAGTTTGGTACTCGTTACGCCATGACTAATGATGCGGCGTATGTAGCAGTTGTGTGTTCACCTCGCTTTGGCAGTGTCTCGCTTGAGATCCAAGATAGTACGGGTGGTTTTATTGAGAGTGCAACTTGTTCCCCTAATACAACAGATCCGGGCAAAGTGCTCTTTAATGGAGGAACTGATGGAGATACGCTCAACTACCCAGCTGGCTATCAGGTCGTGTCGACTAATGGTGTGCCGTTTTATGCTATTTATGAAGATCGTTCAATCCAGAACAGCGGTACTAACGTTGGTGACGAGAAGAACTTGGTTGGTACCGTGCAGGCACGTAAGTTTGGAGCAGATGCCTTTACTATTGCGTTTGGTCAACAGGAAATGGCCAATGACGCTGACTATGAACAACTCTCATTCTTGTGGTATCAAAATGGTAATACCGAAACTCCAACTTCCACCTGGCCAATTAGTGATTCAAATGTGACTGAAGGAGAATCAATTACTGGGTCTGGTGCACTCCAGGATGGCGATGTTATCCGCTTACGAATGAATATTGAAGCCAGTACCGCTACTGGTACTGAAAATTCTGCTGCATTCCGACTTGAATATGGTGCTGCGACGGCGGCTGATCAATGTTCTTTGATTGCTGAAAGTAATTGGTTTGAAGTTGGGCAACCGGGTAGTACGACCGCAGCCTTCTCAGGTTTTGATATTCCGCTCATTCAAGATGGACGCATTCTATCTTCTACCACCCTGGCATCCTCAACGGTGTTTGGAACGTACGAGGAGCGAAATCTTTCTAACCTTATTCAAAATGAAATTGGCGTTGGTCAAGTGGCTGAGTTTGACTGGGTTCTTCAGGCGACCAATGTTGATATTAATATCAACTATTGTTTCCGCATGACCCGAAGTGGTGGTGCGCCACTGACAACCTATACCTTATACCCACAACTCGAGACGGTTGGTCCACCAAATGTGCCAACTTTGCTTGCGTTCTTTGATAACGAGCGGACTGCTACCAGAACCCCGATGCTTGAGTTTGTGTCTTCTGACATTGCTGGTGATGATATTGATTATCAGGTGCAAGTTGCGAACACCGTAGATTTTGCTAGCCCACTGATTGATCGTAATTCTGACGATAATTTCCTCGAATTTGAAAACATCAACAATAATGGTGATAAGGCTCCATTCTCGTCAGGTAATCAGGTTCGGTTTACATCAGGTACAAGCTTAGCAACGGGTACAACGTACTGGTGGCGAGTGCGGGCTGATGATCCAAATGGTTCAGCCACGACCAGCGAGTGGTCATCACCGTATAGTTTCACCGTCGAGGACCTGATTGAAGTTACTGAGTGGTACCAAACAACTGGTGACCAATTTTCAACCAACGAACTTAGCAATATGTCGACTTCAAGTGGGGAAGTCGCACTCGCTTCATCGCCTGCCACCATGACGTCAACGGCGATCGATTTTGATGATGCAACCTTTGGCAACGCCTGGGGTGAAGTCTCTTGGAGTGATACGGTTACGAGTGGTACCAGTTCGGTCCAGGTGCAGTTTAACGATAGCGGTACCTGGACCTTGATTCCTGATTCACAGATTCCAAATAATAGTATTGGCGCGACTTCCTCACCAATTAGTATTTCTGAACTTGATACGAGTGTCTATAACGAAATTCGTTTAGTAGCTACCTTCGAAGGAACAACCGTCTCACTGCAGGAGTGGTCGGTGAAGTGGGGGCTTCGGGTAAACACACCGACACTCGGTGATTCGTTTGATAACGAGAAGTTCGCAGGCTTGAGTCCGGTATTCGACTTCACGACAACTGATCCACAAGGCGACAATCTTGAGTATGAGCTATCAATCAGTACTGACATTGATTTCCTCACCAGCTCATCTACCTTTAACTCAAGCACGAGTCCTGGTTTCAGTGCTGGTAATCCGTATGCTTCTGGAGCAACTGTCACCTACACAACCCAGACGCCACTCACCAACAACACTACCTATTGGTGGCGAGTGCGGGCCAAGGACCCTAATGGTAACGACAGCTTTAGTCCGTGGTCAGAACCAGATTCATTTACCGCCTCAACGTCAGTCTCAGTATCAACCTGGTTCCAGACGACTCAGGAACAATTTGATCAAGGTGAACTGGCTGGAGTGATTGCCTCGAGTTCTGACTCAGTAGAAATTACTGATGTTGTCGGTGAATTTGGAACGATTTCCCTCACCAACAACAATTGGACGACGGTCAATACACAAAATATTTACAACGATATGGTGGTGGTGAGTACTCCTGAATTTGACTTCCAAGCGGGTGGACAAGCTTCGGGTCGAACGGTGCGGGTTCGTAACAAGACCAGTAATTCATTTGAAATTAAAGTAGATAACTACCAAAACAACTTTACCGGCTCAACCGACGTAGATTATGTGGTAGCCGAAACAGGTGACTGGACGATTGATGATGGTGGCAGTGGTTTTCGGTTATTGGCTGGTACGCAAGAGAGTGTGAGTGCCACACAAGTAGACGGATACTCAAATACTGTTGGTGAGGTGATTACCTTTACACCAGCTTTTTCAGGAATACCAGTACCGATTACTACCGTATCTACAAACAATGACTCAGAGTGGGTATCTTCTCACGTAGATGGTGGGGGAACCTTCCAGACTGAAGTCACTAGTAGTCAGATGAGGGTCGCATTAGCGTTAAGTCGTCATACTACAAGTGGTCGCTCTGGGTCAGAAGATATCGACTACATAGTGTTAGATGCAACGACGTCTACTGATGTGGGCGGTAGTGTGTTCCAATCCCTCAACTCACCCGATGGTGATGTTGATGACGGTGGGGCGCAAGTAAGTATTTCTGGCTTCTCAACGACACCGGCAATTACGTTGATTCAAAATAATGCTGAAGATGGTGGTCAGGGTGGTTTTGCTCAGAAGGATCTTGGTGGCACAAGCAATGCTTCAAACATTTTTGTCAGTATCTCTGAACAAGGTTCACTGGCTGACGGTCATACTCAGGAAATTGTTTCGATCGTGGCCTTTGAAAATACTGCTGGTAACCTGACTCGTCTTAATGCTGGTGATTTGACCGGTACGATTGCTGGTGAGGATATTATCTTCACTGATGGTGCAGGACCAAAATTCGATAATTTCTCCTGGGTAGATAGTACACCAGCTACCAGTGATATTTTGTATCAGCTGCAATACCAAGTAAGTGATGGAGTGTATGCACTTATCCCAGATAGCGCAATTCCAGGCAACAGTACTGGCACCACAACCAGCCCAATAGATCTCACCAATGTCGACATTAATACCTATGGCATTATTCGTCCATTTGCGACCCTATCCTGTGGTGGTGGTTCGTGTCCATCAATTGATAATTGGCAACTTGAATGGAGCGAAGGTGTCAATATGTCTGGCATTGTCTATGAATATGACCGAGTGACTCCAGTTACTAGCGGTACCATTATGGCAGCCGTGAATAACGGACCAGCGCTCTTAAATACCGGTACGATTGCCGGTGATGGCACCTGGACGCTTGCGAATGTGACCGCATTTGCTGGCGATATTATTACTGTCTGGGTTGATGGAGCAGCTGATCCTGATGAGGCAGTAGCGGTCTTTGAGTATGATGGGGTTGGTGATATTACTGGTGTGACACTCTATGAACAACATCTTTCACTCCAGGCCGATGAAGATAGTACGGTCTTTAATAATAATTTGGCCGCGTACGATAATAGTATTTCAGGTAATGAAGATATCTTCTTTGATGTAGATCTCTCTGGTAATCTCAATGTGTGTGCGGTCGGTAGTTGTGGCAATGCCAATCTCTACATTGGTCCTCGTACCACATACACAGCTAGTAGTTCCCAGACGGTGAGCGTGACAACGCATGATTTTGTCAATGACGGTATCGTTGAGCTCGATGGCAACACCTTTACTGTGAGTGGCTCGTGGGAAAATAATGCCACGTCTTCTACTGATACCTCAACCATCAACTTGGTGGCTACCAGCTCAAGTGAGACCATCATTAGTACCGAATCGCCACTTGATTTCCATAACCTTTCAATGGGAGCTGGAGCGGGTACGGCGACGTATACCATTGCAACAGCTCTTGATCTGTCCGGATCACTAACCGTAGCGAGTGGCACCTTTGATCGAGGTGTAAATGATATTTCGTTGCAGGGTAACCTCTCAACTGGTGCCAATGCTACTTGGCTTGGAGTGGCGACTACCACCTTCGATGGAAACGCTGCGGCAACGTGGAACGATGATCATGTATCGAGCACAACATTACAAAATATCGGTAATGTGGTAATTGATGGCGTGAGCAAGTTTGTAGCGCTTACCAGTGATGTGAAAGCATATGATATTACGATTGGTGCGAACGATACATTGTCTGGTGCGACGTATGCCTTCTATGTGGGCGGTGACTGGACAAACACTGGCACCTTCTTAGCTGGCTCGAGTAACGTTGAATTTATTCCGGACGACCGGTCTTATCCTGCCGCTATTCCAGGTTCGGCAGACTGGTACGCAGACATCTCGTTTGCAAGCCGATTACCAATAGTGGTACAAGATTCTGAAGTTAGTGGTGCCCTGACTAATTTCCCGACTTTTGTTGACCTCTCTACCTTAGGTAGCGATTTCTGGGGTAGTGTGCAAACTGACGGTGACGATATCAGAATTACTACTAATGATGGTATGACGGAACTACCATATGATCTGGTTGAATTTGATGCCAGCGCAGAAACTGGTGAGCTTCACTTCTTAGCAGATGCAATTAGTAGCTCCGCTACTACAACCTTCTATATCTACTTTGATAACCCTGCTGCCGACGGTTATCTAGCTACTGACACCTATGGTTCTTACGCCGTATGGCGAGATTATGAAGCGGTCTATCACTTTAATGATGATTTCAGCACCGTTGGAACTATTATTCCAGATGATTCTGGCCGAGGACGCGACCTCTTGCTTTTGGGTGGAGCCATGGCAACCACCAGTGGTCAGGTGGGTGTAGCGCTTAATGCAAGTGGTAGTGCTGGATATTTAATTGATACCGACTTCTCATGGACATCTGGTGATCGTCTCACGACGTCGGGATGGTACTTCTTGGATGACTTTGACAATGAGACGGTCTGGGAGTGGGGAACTGGTGATGGTCCAAATGATATTGAATTCAGGCCTTGGACCGGCGGTACGTCGGGCCTACACTACTTTGGTCGTGATGACGGTCAGGCGGCTTATACAATAAACCCAAGAACACCTTCGATTTGGCGACACTTTACTACGATTGGTGTCACTTCAACGACGCAGTTTAACTTGGTGTATGAAGACGGGGTGCAAGTTGAGAGTGTGCAGCAGGGAGGCGGTGCTGATGAGAACCCTTCAAACACAGGTGGTTTGCGGGTGGCTGGTAATGCTGGTGGTGGTGCGTTCTTGGGTTACATTGACGAGCTCCGTATCGCTACCTCAAGCCGCGACGCTTCCTGGGTCGAGGCAGAATACAGCAACCAATTCACGCCAACTGACTTCTACGCTACGAGCAGTGTCGAAGCATATACCCCAGCGACCACGACTGACGAGGCAACACACAATATTTCCTCAGGCGGTTCGAGTTTCTTCGATATCACGTTTGCCGACGCCACCACTTCACCAGCCTTCACCGAACCATCAGTTGTGGTGAGCGGTGACTTTACCGTAGCGACTGGTACGGTGGCATTGCCGACAAGTAAGTTGAATGTTGGTGGTTCCTTCATTAACAACGGAGTGTTCATGCACAACAACAACGAGGTTGAGTTTGATGGCTCTGGCAGTGAAGTGATTACCCTCAACGGGACAGAATTCCTGAATCAGTTCTATGATGTCACGTTCTCGGGCTCTGGTGACTGGACCTTTACTGATGCTAATGCGACCACTACTAATCTCTTTGCTATTGAAGATGGTACAGTGACGTTCCCGTCAGGAGCGTTAGCGATTGGGAACACGCTTGATGTTTCCGGAAGTGGTGACTTTACTGCTAATGGTGGCACGGTTGTCTTTACGAGTGCCAGTAGTGTTGATGTTACTACTAATAACGCTGCCTTTAACAACGTAATCTTTGGTAGTGGTGTTCTTGATAGTTGGTACGCAGCCGCCTGGAGTGATCGGGTGGTGATTGATATTGCCTCAACCTCAGTTACGGGAGCGATGATTGACTTCCCGGTCTATATAAACCTAGCGGATCTTGGGTCGGTGTTCTGGGCGAACGTTGCTGCCGATGGAGCTGATATTCGAATGACAAGTAGTAACGGAACAACCGAACTCGCCTATGAGTTGGTGAGCATCGACACGAATACCCAGACTGGAGAACTACACTTTAAAGCACCGATGCTGACGAGCGGTACTGATAATCGCTTCTATCTCTATTACAACAATGTAAACGCCACTGCCTATAGCCCTACTGACACGTACGGCCGAAATAATGTTTGGACTAATGATTACTTGGCGGTATACCACTTAGGAGAAGAAGTCGCCGGTACCGGTAACATTGGTGTCTACACCGACAGTACTGGCAATGGCCGAGATGGTGACGACTTTGTCGATGCTACTGGAACTACTGGGTTCATTGGCCAGGGTCAAGAATGGGACGAAGCGAATGCTGATTACATTCAAATCGCTACGTCTACTCTCGATGGTCAAACTGATGTCACTGTGTCGTGGTGGTACCAAACAACAGAATTGAACGATCATGCTGTTGTATCAGGTGCTAACTCAGGACAGTTTAATGAGGTTCTCATTCGTCTTGATAATAGTGATGAGTTTGAATGGTTTGATGAAGGGACGGTTGATTTTGTCGATATTTCACTCATTAACGATGGTGCGTGGCGAGCCTACCACACAGTGCGTGATACTGATAATAATATTGTTCGCTTCTACATTAACGCTGAAGAAGATGATCAAAGTCCAACTCTCGAAACACTTGATGCAATCGATATTAACGATGGTGCACTTATCATTGGGCAAGACCAAGATTCAATTCTCGGTGGCTTTGATGGCGGGGAAGAGCTTGATGGTTTTCTCGATGAACTCCGTTTCTCATCAGTCGTGCGAGACGCTGGATGGATTACAACTGAGTACGATAATCAATTTGCACCAACGAGTTTCTACGCCACTAGCTCAGAACTCTTTACCGAAGCAGCGCCGGTCTTTACACTCAACGAGGCCAACGCAGACGCCGATGGAGACGTAACAGTCTCTGGAGCGCTTCTCATCGCACCGAGCGATACCTTCACAATTGGTGGTTCAGCGCTCAACAACAGCGGTACCTATGATGCCAATAACGCCACTACTACATTCGATAGTAACGATCTCGGTGAGACAATAGACTTTGGTACGGGAATTTTCTACAACCTCTCCTTTAATGGCGTTGGCGGTGGCTGGACGCTAAGTACGACGACCGTAGAAAATAATGCGACCTTAGTCACGGGTGATAGTTTTGTGCAGGCACCAAACACTACCTTGTCGGTACAAAACATTTTCCGCAACAGCTTCACCGCGGCCTCAACTACCTGGACTGATTCAACCCTTGTGCTTACGGGTGGCGATTATGTTGTCACTGATCGACTCGATTCAGGTGATGACTATGCGACGATCGAGGTGTCAGGTGATAGTGATATTACGATCTGGAATTCAACCATCAGTACCTCAACCATTCTCGATACGTCATCAATCTATATGCCAGATTTTGGTGGCAATAATGGTGAACTTAGAATCTTTGGTGACTACACGAGAACGACTGGGGCAGAATACTGGAGTAGTGCGACTGACTTTGATGGCACGGATATCTCCGGTAGCCCTCGTCAGGTTGATGTGCGGATTGCGAGTGGTACGTCAGTTCGTCTTTCTGGCAGTGCCATTCTCAATATGCTTGGTAGTAGTACGGCATCGACAACGGTCGATGCGATCACTGGTACCTTCGATTTGTCGCTCTCGGGAGCAACATTGAATGCGCAGTACTTTACGATGACCGGTACTGGTGTAAATGGTTTTGAGCTCCTTGATTCTGTTTCAGTTACTAATTTCACCAACGGTGATTTCTCTATCGCGAGCGGCACTACAGCGGTTACCGTTGATGCAAGCACCATCAATGCGCAACCATCAACAGAGTATCCGGATCTTAATTTCGCCTCAGTCTCAGGTCCTTCAGTAAACGTTACGGCGAGTGGTACGGCGAGTGCATTCTGGCTCTTTAGCGGTGGGGTTGGTGATCGCTATGGTGAATCATTTGACGATGATGATGGAGATCCCGGTACAATTCAGTGGGACGATAGTAATTATGCAATCTCAATTCGCGGTACGGTCTATGCCGATAATGGCTCAACCACCGCGTCAGCCAGTGTCTGTAATGGTGTCACACAAAATGTGACCGTAGTACTCGATAGTGGTCCATCATACACAGCGGCTTGTGACCCGACTGATGGAAGTTTTGAAGTGACCGGCATTGTGTATGTTGGCGAGCCGAAAGTGACTGCGTATCTCAATTCTGAAGCCACCAATGGAGCAATGGATATCTTCCTTTTGGATGAGCTGACTGGCAGTGGAGTCGGAACAGGGGCTGGAGTCACCACAGTCACCCGACCAACCACCATTGAAGATAACTCAGTTCTGGTTGCCATTATTGGAAAGAATGATGATCCAGGTATCACGCCACCAGCTGGTTGGACACTTATTAATGAATTTGGGGACGCAGCCAATGATGATATTTATACTGGTATTTGGTATAGGGTGGTTTCTGATGCTAGCAGTGAACCAACTTCGTACGACTTTAACGCTCTTAATAACAATCAAGGATACTCGTATTGGATTGGTTCATTCTTGAATGTCGACACGACCACACCAATTGATGTTAGTAGTGGCTGGACAGAGCTGCTTGATGACGGAACTCCGGAAACTCCAAGTGTCGTGACAACGGTCAACAATACGTACGTCCTTAGTTCATGGTTTGTCGATAACGACGTTGCAGTTCAGGTTGCTAGTGATGAAGGTTGGGACACTCGGGCCTACAATATTGTTGGCACTAACAATGTGAACCTCAGTGTTATTTCACGACAGTTTGCTACCCCGAGCACTACTCAATCAATTGAGATGGTTGGGGTGCCAGGTACTCGCGATCCTCATGTTGGCACATTCGCGTTGCAGCCAGCTGCCACACCGCCGACCGCAACCACGTCAGTTTCAGCTGCGGTGGTAACTCAGACACCACTTGGTACCCCAACTGATCCGGTGTACGAAGATATTGCTGTCCGTGATTCATCATTTGATCAGCAACAATTTGCTACTGGTGCAACGGTAGTGCTCACTACTCCATCAGTGGTAACCAATGATGTCCTCGTGGTAATTATTGGTAAGGATGATGATCCGACCGTTAGTGCTCCGGCTGGCTGGACTGAGATAGCAACCCGTGGTGAGAATGCTGAAGCCGATGTGTTTGGTGGTGCTTGGTATCGGGTAGTTACTGACGCGACGACTGAACCCGCTACTCATACCTTTACTAATAACGATGGTACTGACGAGATTGCGTACTGGATCGGCTCACTCTCTGGAGTAGATGTCACTAGTCCACTGGATGTAGCAACAACGTGGGATTATCAGTTAAACGATAACTCGCCAGCAGCAGAATCAATCACCACAGTCACTGATAAAGCCCAAGTGTTTGCCGCGTGGATGGTGATTGGTGACACTAATGTTGACATGCCACTAGACTGGGAGACGTTGGTCGAAGACTCGCTCTCACCAGCCGGTAACACTGACAGACTATTCGCAGTATCAACCAAGCTACAAGAAGAGTTTGGTGCTACTGGTGATGCTGAAATTACATCGCTTGGCAACCAGGACAGCATGACGATTCAGTTTGCTATGCGACCACAAGAACAGGCTGTACCGAGTCGCATTGAAGGGTTTGATATCTACGCTAATCAAGTGATTGTTCGTCACGAAGACATCGCAGCACTGACAATTGCTGATATGACTCGCTTTGATAACGATAACGATAGTGACATTCCATTTACTGCTTCTACGAGCACGTCACCAGATCTACTCACTGTTCTGCCGGGTAGTGGCCTCTATGTTTGGGATAGTAAGCAATTTATTCCGGGTGGTGAAATTAATCTCTCAGGGTATGGTACGACCGAACAAGATGGAACGCTTTCAATTGGTAATGGAGGTACGTTGACCATGGCCGGTACTGACCCAGTGACGATTGGTGGAGGCTTCTATGGCGAAAATGGTGCCGTGTTTAGCGGTGCTTCTTCAACAGTAACCTTTACGGCAACCAATACTGGTCAAACTATCGATTCGCGCGCCAGCTCGACATTTACGTTCTACGATATTGACTTTACTGGTGTAGGCGGCGGCTGGGCAGTACAAACACCAATTATCTCCCAAACTGGAATTAACTTAGCAACCGGAACCGTATCAGGAGTCTCAGACGTCACTGTCGAGAGTGGTTCGTTCTCTGGTAATGGTCTGGTTAATATGACGGGAGGAACGGTTGCGATAGAGCGTAATAACACGCTTGGTGGAACACAAGGTTGGACCTTCAATAACCTAACGCTTGGTAATGTGACAGATTCTGACAGCACCACCATGGCGAGTGATGCGACAACTACCGTAAGAAGCGTCCTCACCATCTCCACTAACCATCTCCTCGATGGTGGAGAAGCGACCTTCGACCTCACCGGTTCAGGTAATGTCTTTGCCACGAACGGTACCTTCCAGCAAGGAACCAGTACGGTTCGTTATAGTGGCGCCACACCAAATATCGATCGTACACCGTATTACAATCTGCGTATCGATACTGACGCTGGGGGAGATGTTGTGGCGACTGGTCCTAGTACCAACCTCCAAGTCTTCAATAGTCTGACGGTCGGTAATCAAGGTACGTCAACGCTTGACCTTAATACCAACGATCCAGCTCTAGCGGTAGCAGAACTTATCTATATTGGGCAACTTGGTACGATTGAAGCGAGTGATACAGCTACTCTAGAAGCCTTCGGCAGCTGGGATAACGACGGGGTATTTGCTGCTAACGGTGGAACGGTCCGGTTTGGTGAGGTGGTTAGTAATGAGGCGATTGCCGCCGGCAGTTCACCGTTTGCTGACCTCACTATTGATGGGCTTGGTACCTTTACCATGACCGAGCACGCAACAGTGACGGGGGATATGGTGTTAGGTGCTGGCAACTTTACGATGAGTGGTGGTCAGGTGCTGTCTGTTGGCAATACCTTCACGAACTCAATGCTTGGAGGAGCCACCAATTGGACTGGTTCAACGCTCCGTCTCTACGGTGATCAGGCGTACGATGTAAATGCAAAAACAACCTCGCAAACCTACGGAGCGATTGTAACTGCCTCTAGCACACAGCCACGATTTTGGAATGCGACATCAACCAGTATTACCACCAACGATGCAAGCTCGGTCTACTCTCGAAATCACGCGGGAGTTGATGGGGCACTAAATATCTATGGTGAATACAGGAACAGCGGCTTTGACGATTACTGGAGTTATAACGAAGATTTTGATGGCGCGGCACTTGGCGGAGGAGCACGTCAAGCGGCGGTGCTCGTTGAAGCAGGTGGCTCAGTACTCTATACCGGAGGTTCATTGACTGTCCTGGGATCTTCAACCGCCACTACCAGTATTGATGCGCTAACCGTAGGTACGTATGACTTCCGACTGGGAGGTTCGACTGACGTCAACATGAACTACTACCAATTCCGTGATACTACGGCTGATGGTCTGACTTTCTCGGGTTCACCTGACGTGACTGACTTGTCGCATGGTGACTTTGAAATCGCCATTGCGGGCGGTTCTGGTATGACGGTAGGTGGTTCAGTGATTAGTGCTAATCCAGCCCCTAACTATACCAATATCCGGTTTGCTACCACCACTGCGATCAGTGCGTTTAACGTTACCGCAACTGGATCAGCTGCTAGCTCATGGCGGTTTGTTAATGTGCCTGGCAATCTGGCGGGTGAAGACTTTGATAATGATCCAGGTGATGATCCGGGTCTCTTAGTGTGGGAAGACTCTGCGGCGATCATTAATATCGAGGGTACTGTATACAGTGACGACGGTGTGACTGAATCAGGTATTGGCATCTGTGATGGCGCGACGGCAAATATTTTCCTGAGTATGGACGGCCTTACATTTGCGAGTACTTCATGTGCTATTGGTAGTGCCGATTACACCTTTAGCGGCATTAGTTATGGACTCTCAGATGTTATCACTGTGTATATTGGTAATGGTGCTGGTTCTGGTGTCGTTGTCTCACAAGATCCACTGTCTTCGATTGGAAATATGGATATCTATGAGAATCGAGTGATTGTGCGACACGAAAGTGGCGACCCGCTGACTATCGATGATATGGATACCTGGGACAGTGATGATGACGCAGATATTCCGTTCACTGCTACTGGTGGTTCACCAGATACGCTCGTTTTGCCATCTAATCACAAGTTGGTAGTATGGGAGAGTAAAACATTTGCGCCAGATGGAGATGTGACGGTCTCTGGCGGTGGCGCCGGGGCTGACTTTGACGGTACGGTTGAACTCCTTTCGAATGCAACATTCCAAATGGCTGCTGGAGAAGAACACTCGATTGGTGGCAGTTTGATCACGGCTGCAGGCGCTGTGTTTGATGCAAGTACCGCAACTACTACCTTTACCACCACCGGAGCTGCTCGCACTATCAACATCAATGATGACGATTTCTATAACCTTGTCTTTAATGGTACGGGAAGTTGGACAGTCACTGATACAACACTTACTACGGGCAGTAACTTCTTAATTCAAAACGGAGCGGTCACCCTGCCAAGTGGCACTACTACAATTGGTGCATCCTTCGTCAATAGTGGCGGCAGCTTTGATAGTAATGGTGGTCGGATTGTCTTTGATGCCACCAGTAGTGGTAATACCGTAACCTTTGGTGGCTCAGATACTCGGTCAGTACTCTTTGCTGGAACTGGTGGTGGTTGGACAATGGCAGACACAAATGCCACTACTACTGATTACTTCCGGGTGGCAACTGGTTCGGTAACCTTGCCGAGCGGAGTTCTTGCGGTAGGAGCCGACTTTATCGTGAACGACACTATTACGAACAACAGCGGAACAGTTAGGCTCGCTACATCAAGTGGAGCCTACACTGTGACACTCTCCGGCAATGACCTCAACAACTTGTTTATCGACAACTTTGGCTCGTACACCTTCTCAGACGTCTCCGCCTCATTGCTTGGTGACCTGGATATCACTACCGGAGCTAGTCTTGCTATCGGTGACGGCACCTTCTCTATCGGTGGATCACTTGCTGCAACTGGTACGCTTGCTACAGCTTCAAGTTCAATTCTCTTTAATTCAGGTGATACTGGAGAATTAATTTATCCTGGCAATAACGTCTTCTACGATGTGGTGTTCGGTGGTGCGCTTGGTGGCTGGACAGTGGGAGCAAACGCGACGGTTACCAACAATCTCTCGCTTAGTGCAGCCACTACCTATATTCAGTCTAGTGGTACGACGCTCTATGTAGGTGGCGTATTTACCAACAACATTGGTGCAGCCACAACCTGGCTTGGCTCGACTCTGGTTTTGGATAGTGGCTCAATCTATGAGACCAACAGCAAGTCTACTCCGGCTGAACTCTACGACACCGTGATACTTGGTGAAAATACTGACGTCAGCACCTGGAATGCTTCATCTACTAATCTCACGGTACCGGTAACTTCTTCACTCTACTCACAAGATCATGCAAATAATGATGGTGATCTCGCGATCTTTGGTGACTACAACATTACTTCAGGAACCGAGTACTGGAGTTACGCAACTGACTTTGATGGAGCGGCTCTTGGCGGGTCTTCTCGTGCGGTCGATGTGTTCATCGCTAGTGGCGCCACTACCACCTTAGTGAGCGGTACGCTTGAAATTATTGGTATTGCTAATAGTACAACTACCATCTCGACTCCGGGCAGTGGCCAGTACAGCATTCAGGTGTTGGCGGGCGTCTTCAACGCTGAGTACTTTGACTTTGAAGACCTTGATACTAACGGTCTACAATTCAGTGGCACACCAACCATCACCTCACTCGATAATGGTGGCTTCACACAAGCACTCAATGGAGCGTCATTGATCACACTTGCTTCGACAACCTTAAATGCCAATGCTGGATTAATTATTACCGGCAGTAGGTTTACTGATGGAGGTTTTACGGGAGGGATCAACGTTAATTTGGACGCGACAACCACTAATAGTTGGACGTTCACTGGACACACCGGCAATCTCTCTGGTGAGGTATATGACCAAGATGGAACCGATGCTTGTAGTTCGATTCGTTGGGACGATAGCGATTGTCTTTTGACTGAGCAGGCGCATTACCGCTGGCGCAACGATGATGGGGGAGAAGGGGCGCCTCCAGGAACGTGGTACGACAACAATTGGAGTTCACGACAACGAATCAGGATTGATAACAATGATCTCTCGACAACTACTAATGCAGCCGTAAAGATGGTGGTTCCATATGACGCTGATATGCAAACTGACTTTGATGATCTTCGCTTCACTGATAGTTCTGGTGTGACAGAGATTGACCACTGGCAGGAACGTTTCTCTACCGGAGTCAGTGCAGATGTGTGGGTCGAGGTGCCAACTCTTGGAGCTGACAAAGTGACTGAGATTTACATGTACTACGGTAACGTGTCGGCTTCTTCGACCAGCTCCAGTAGTGAAGTGTTTATTGTGGTGGATGACTTTGAGGATAATAATCTCGATGAATATGGTGGTGATAAGGGTCTCTTTAGTACCAATGCGACATTCGCGTTTGGTGGAGGATTTGGGCTTGATACGTCAGGTTTTGAAACTAGTCGAGCTCCAGACGGCATTTTCAGCACAACGTCAGTTGTCTCTCAAGGTGAAATCATTCGCTACATGCAGTATGTTGATACGACACCAGGAGCGGGAGCAGAAAATGAAGCCTGTGCGATGTTTGGTGTACAGACACCAGGATTAGATAATGATAACTATGGTGTCTGTCTTGAGTTGTTTGGTACCGAACGTATTTCTTTGGTGAAGAATGTTGAAAGTACCGACACGTTCCCAAATGTGGTTCTGCTTTCAAGTTCAACCGTAACCTACACTACAGGCTGGTACGAAGTAGAAATCGATTGGCAGACTGATAACACCATTGATGTCACTCTCTTTGATCCAAGTGGTACAGAAGTAGCGAGCACCAGTGCTACTGATAGTGACTATTCGTTTGGAGGGTTTGGATTTACCTATTGGGATTTCCACGGTGGTTGGGACAGCTTTACGTCGCGACCACGAACAGATAACACGCCAATCGTATACTTCGGTGCTGAACAAGCAGATGGCGGAGCCAGCTGGGCAGCTGCCCAGGACACTCTTGTTGGTGGTTTTGAGACTGGCGAAACAGCACGACTTAGAGTTGGTATTGAAAATACTGGACTTGATATCACCGATCAAGAATTCCAGCTCGAATATGCCGCTAAACTTACCGCCCCAAGCTGTGAAGCGGTGACTAGTGCTTCGTATGCTGAAGTGCCGGTTGATCTGAGTTGTGGTTCTTCACCAATCTGTATGACTGCCTCAACGACGGTAAGTAACGGTGCTGCAACAACTGATCATTTAGTGACTGACGTTGGTGAATTTGTCCCCGGTGAGTTCGTTCGTGATCCAAGTAATCAGACAGGCACACTTGACGTTGATCAGGGTGAATACACGGAAGTTGAGTACGCTCTGGCCCTTACTATCAATGCCACTGATGATGCGTACTGTTTCCGGGTCACTAATGATGGGGCCGAGCTTGACTCATATGCTCGATCGCCAGAATTGACGCTTGATTTTGACCCAATCGTCGGTACGGTCACCTTCAATAATGGTGAAAATATTTCACTCGATAATATCGGCAGTACTACACGAGTGCATGCGACAGCGACTGTTACCGACTTTAACGGCTACACAGACTTAGTAGCTGCCACCTCAACCTTCTTCCGTAGTGGCGTCGGGGCACTATGTACTGAGGATAATAACAATTGTTATATCTCGACTACCTCTTCACAGTGTTCCTTCACTGATTGCTCCGGCGCCACGTGTACGCTTGATTGTTATGCTGACATCTTCTTCCATGCCGATCCAACAGATGACGGTCCGTTTACTGGTCAAGAGTGGTTTGCGTTCTTTGAAGTTGAGGATGCTGGTGGTGCACTTGGTATAAACACGTCGATTGGAGTAGTTCTCGAAACGATGCGTGCCCTTGATGTCACAAACGGTATTGATTATGGAGAAGTGGGAGTGAATGCTAATACGGGTGCAGATAATGCTTCGACAACAATAGTTAATATCGGTAATGAAGCGATCGATATTGATATTAGTGGTACTGACATGACTGATGGTGCGGTGTCATCGATTCCAGCTAATCAACAGCTCTTAGCCACAACTACGTTTGACTACGATACCTGTGGTGCTAGCTGTACGAATCTTAATACGCTCGGCGACACCATTGAGGTCGACCTTGATAAGCCAACCACTGATTCACCACCGGTCGAAGATGAAGTGTATTGGGGAATCGCCGTTCCGTTTGGAGTAAATAGTGCGCCGTACACGGGTGTTAATACCTTTACCGCAGTTAAAGATTAGTACGTGTATGATGAGCAAAGTGAAACCACTGTTAGCACTACTCGCTGGAATACTGATTCCTATCAGTGGCTTTGTGTATGCTCAAAATGATACCGACCCACCACTTATTTCCAATGTGCAGGTGGTAGACGTATCAGAGACAGGTGTAACTATTACCTGGGAAACCGATGAGGACGCTGATTCATTGGTTAACTTTGGACTGCAAGAAAACTACGGTATTTTGCGTGAGCCCGTGACTGATAAACAAGAACACTCCATTACCCTTACTGATTTAGAGCCGGGCCGGGTGTATTTCTTTAGAGTGGTATCGTCTGATGAAGACGGCAACCAAGGTATTTCAGCTGACTACAAAGTTCAAACCAGTGGTACGCCGCAAACCGGAGATGGAGATGGTACTGGGCAAGCCCAGGCTGAAGGACAGGGTCAAGGTTCTCAGGCTGGTGAAGGGGCGAATACCGAAACAACTACTGAGACAACGGTCGAGGTGCAAAGTCAGACCACGCAAGAGATCGTTGAACAGATTAATCAAATTACGAACCCACAGCAGCTCCAAGAAATCCTCAACGAGACCGTAAAGGCAATTGAGGGTATTACTGAAGATCTGACAATTGTTGGTCCACCGACTGTGATTCCAGAAACCACAACAGCCCTCGTGCAATGGACAACTGATCGCGCGGCAAATGGCGAAGTATTGTTCTCAGAAACTGATACGTTTGATGGAACAAACTTCCAGTTCTCCCAACAATCAACTGGTCCAAACACGTCTGATCATGAAATTCAAATTATTGGTTTGCAACCATTTACTGAATACAGTTTCCGGGTACGTTCTACTGATGAGTTTGGTATTACTGGTGAAAGTCGCGTGTTCACCTTCACCACCAAAGCCTCATTGCCCGAAATTAGAAATCTACGGATCTTGAAGGTGGAGGAGAATGCGGCGACGTTAGCTTGGGATACTACCGTACCAGCCAAAGCCCTGATTGAGTTCCAAGACCTAACAACTGGTGAACAGAACTCAGTTGGTCGACCGACCCTGGCTTCGAGTCACCAAATGCGCCTAGCTGATTTGACGCTGGGTACCCGCTACGTTGCGTTTGTGATTGCGGAAAATTCAGGCGGTGACCGGGTGCGTAGTCAGCCCGTCACCTTTATTACGGTCCGCGATACTGCGCCACCAATTATTACTAATGTCACAAACGAATCGACATTGTTCCCGGGTAGTGAATCACGTATCCAAACCATTGTTGAGTGGGATACTGATGAGCCGGCGTACTGTACGATGACGTTCCAAGAAGGGGTAGCTGGTGGAGTTGATCCGGTGACTATCGAGAAGGAAGAAATTGAGTACTTGGAACGGCATGTAGAAGTAATAATCGACTTTGCACCAGCTACCGTGTACCAATTCTGGTTGAACTGTGAAGATGATGCTGGAAACGCTATTCAGTCGGAAGACTTCGTACTCTTTACACCAATTCAGGAGAAGAACATTATTGACCTGATTCTTGAGAACTTTGAATCAACCTTCGGTTGGGTCAGAAACATTAGTGGATAGAAAAGTCTTTGCAGACTTTTCTATCCACCTCGCCCCAGCGAGGACGCCCGATGTGACCACAGAGAACTAGGGCGAGGAGGAACAAATTAAAGTTATATTGGCATTCTTAGTTCGATACTCGGGCACTGCTCATTATCAGTTTTTATGTGGAAGAAGTTACCAGTCAAAACCACTGACTAATGCGATAATACTGGTATGGCAAAACCGCTGATCGTAGCGCGCGATCTTTCGATTATCTACAACCAAGGGAAGTCTAATGAGTTTAAGGCTCTTTCTGGTGTGAATACTGATATCTACGAAGGTGAGTATATTATTCTCTTTGGTCCCTCTGGCTGTGGGAAATCAACACTCATGTATGCGATTCAGGGATCATTGCCGCCCGGTGAAGGAACGCTTCTGATTAAAGGTGATGATGTCTATGCGTATCCACCAGGGGAGCGAGTCTACTTCCAGCGGCACGTGATGGGAATTATCTTCCAGCAATTTAACTTGATTCCATCTCTATCTGTCTTGGACAACGTAGCTCTGCCAATGATTTTCTCAGATGTCGATAAACAAACTCGCAACCGTCGCGCCCAATCACTCCTCGATCGGTTTGGGGTAGGGTTTGTTTCTCACAAAATTCCAGCCATGCTTTCTGGTGGGCAGCAGCAGCGCGTGGCGGTATCGCGCTCAATGGTGAATGATCCAAAAATTTTACTGGCTGACGAGCCGACCGGTAATCTCGATTCAGTATCAACGCAGCAGGTGATGGACAAGATTGATGAAATTAACACCTTTGATCGACGAACCATTATTATGGTCTCGCATAACGCTGCTCACCTCAGTTACGCGCATCGGGTATATTACCTTAAAGATGGGCGCATTGTACGTGAGGTAGTAAACCCACAACGTAAACAAATCAAGCCGGTGCGAGAAGGGGAGACAATCGTAACTGAGCTTGAGCAATTGGCCCGACTCTTTCCCTATGACTCGATTGAAACTCTGCGCGTGAAGAGTATGGTCAATTACCTCACTCAAGATTACACGTTTGACCAACTCATTCGTTTGGAGCGAGCCATCAAACACTATATTTTGGGTCGTGTTGATAAAGATGATTTCATTCGTTCACTGGTCCTTAGTACTGAACGGGGTGGAGTAGAGATTAGCGAGAAAGAAGCCAGGCGAATGGCTGCTCAAGCAGAACGGATTATTGAACAGTCAGCTGATATTAAACGGTTCCGAGCCAAGAAAGATAATACCGGGGTATTTTTCAGTCAGCACAAGTTGGCTGAGCGAATGCGTGACCATCTCTTAAAAACCTATCGCCTAAAACTCACAAAAGACCAAAACGCTAACTTGGTAGAGCTTATCGCAGATCGAGTAACTGGAGTAACAGATGAAGATGAATTTAATGAGACTCTTATGAAAGGGGTTCGCAGCAAAGGGCTTGGTATGAGCGAGCGTGAAGCTGACGATCTGACCCGTTACTTTGAAAAGCTGATCGCCCAAGGTGTGGATGTAAGTTACAAGAGTTAGCTATAGCAGATGGCATAATAGAGTATCTATGCGACTACAAGACCTCGCGCAGCTTTCGACGCGTATGTTCAAAACCAACCCGCTTCGTACCTGGTTGACGATCCTTGGTATGGGTGTTGGAACGGGCGCGGTGGTTGTCTTGGTGGGGCTTGGGTTTGGTTTGCAACAGATTATTCTCGAGCAGATCGTCTTTGGAGAAACCCTGCTTTCTCTTGGTGTTTCAGCGACCGGTGCCCAAAATCTGCAACTAACTACTGAAACTGTCGCGCAGTTTGAAGAGAATCCAGCGGTGCTTGATGCCGCCCCGCTAGCCCGCTTTCCGGCTCTGATTACCTATAAAGGCCTAACGGGCAATGTGTTTATTCAAGGGGCCGAACCAGCGTATCTTAGATATGCCGGTGTGCGTCCCACTGCTGGCGAGGCGTTTACTGACGAAGATGTGGGAGATACCAGTTCGGTCATGCTGTCTCCAGCGGTGTTAAAGTTGTTTGGAATTCCCGACGATGAGATTGAATCATTTGTAGGAGAGCGAGTGTCTTTTCGAATTCTGGTGCCGGCTGATGATGGCACTGATACTATCAATGAATTAATTATCGATAAAGAATATACCGTTAAGGGTATTACTGCCGAAGAAGGAGTTCTCAACGCGTTGATGATGCTGGCTGAACTACGTACTCACGTGGGTATCGAAGAATTTGAACGAATTCAGGTTCGGGTAGACTCTAATGAAAACCTACCAATCGTTGAAGAATCGTTGATTGAAGATGGTTATCGAGTCACGGCACTCTCGAAGACAGTTGAGCAAGCGTCACAGATCTTCCAAGGAATCCAGATTGTGCTGGCTGTATTTGGCGGTATCGCGCTCGTGGTGTCAGCGATCGGTATGTTTAATACGATGACGGTGACATTGCTTGAACGAACTAAAGAGATTGGGATTATGCGTACCATCGGTGCATCACCAAATGATGTTAAGTACCTATTCGTCTCAGAGTCAATTGTGGTTGGATTCTTGGGAGGTGTGACGGGTATTTTAATGGGGGTAGGGCTCGGCGTAACGGTTAATGTATTTCTTAATTTCGTCGCGGGTCAGTTTGGCGGACAAGCCGTTGCATTGTTTTCATTCCCACTCGGATTCCTTACTTTTATTGCTGTCTTCTCAGCTTGTGTCGGCTATTTAACTGGGATTTTTCCAGCTCGACGAGCCTCTTCGCTAAACCCACTTGATGCAATTCGTTATGAGTAAAAAGTTGTGTATAACTAGCTATTTTTTGGTTAGGTTACCGCTACAATAGTAGGAAAGCGTTCACGTTTATATGTTGTACAACGACAAGTCCGTGCCAGAATACATGGATACCGCAGGAAAGATTACTGTGGTAACCGTATTCTTTGGCTTTGCTATTTTCGCCCTCGTCTTCCTGTTTAATGTGGGAAAGACTGAGATTGAGCGAGTGATTGCACAAACTGCGACCACCACCCTTACTGTTTTGAATACACCTCCTGACTGGGTCAATGCGCAGAGTGTAGCGCGCGAGCTTGTTGAATCTTCAACCTCTTCACCAACCAATTCAGGAGACGTTGTTAGTTGGACTGGGACAGCTGACGACTCAAACAACGCACCTTACTTCTTGATTGTTTGTGATACAGATGTGGCTCCTGTCCCAACCGCTAATACACTCGGCGTTGGTACCGCTCCGCCAACGTGTGGTTCTGGTGCTCGTACATGGGCTATCTCTGCTTCGACAACGAGTGGTGCAACCGCAGTTGCGGCTACTACAACAACTGAATCATTCCCGCCGTTTGCTGAGCGTAACGAGTGGTACGCCTGGGTGTGTGACGATGATGCTATTAACCCACGGTGTAACACTGCTACCTCAACTGGATTTAGCGCTACTAACACCGCACCATTTCATGTAAACCGTCGCCCTGTGTTTACCGACTTTAATAACGATGGTCCAGTTGATCCGGGTGCAATACTTACATTCCTTTCAACTTCTTCAGACCCAGATGTAATTGGTGATACGAATGGTGGAGAAGACGCTATCTTCTTGGTGGTCTGTAACGGAGACACCTACAGCACAACTACCAATGACTGTACCTCAGGTTTCTTAGCCAGTACATCTGTAAATAACTTGTTAAGTGATGCTACATCTACCTATACTATCGGAGCTATTTTCCAAGATCAGAACTATGATGCATTTGGTTATATTGTTGATGAGCATGGTCATGAGGCACAGGGTGGTTTCCAGGGCACAAATGTACAGTTCACTGTCAGTAACGTGGCTCCAACTATCGATAGTTCGTCAATTAGTATTGAAAGTGGAGGTCCAATTGTTTTAGATACGATTCAAGGTGAAACAACTGGTCTAACTCTTGAGTTTACCGCGGTAGATGCAAACAGTTGTGATGCGGTTGGTGGTGGCGCAGCCGACGAGGTTACTGGATTTGTCGCCTCTATCTTCCGCAGCGGTATCGGTTCGACAACTTGTGATGGTTCAGCTGGTGCTTATAATGCTAACAACTGTTACTCAAGCGGCTACACTCCATGGAATTTAGTTTGTACTGCATCCTCAACTACCTGTACCGGTGCATCTGATGACACAATTGAATTTGACTGTACCTTTCCGCTTTGGTACATCGCTGATCCGACTGATGCCGGTTCATTCTACGGCGGGGTCGCTGGTGACGAGGAGTACTGGGCAGCTGCAGTGAGTGGTGTCGATGATGATGCTGCTACCGGAACCTTTGCGACAAGTACGACTGAATTTACCCTCAACAGCTTCCCGGCAATCGCGCTCGACACGCAATCAGATTTCATTGCCTATCCAGCCCTCGAAGCCGGACAGAACTCTGGCACCACCAATGCAACTTCAGGTATTCTAGCGGTCGGTAATACTGGGCTTGACCAAGATCTGATAGGTGAGGATATGTGTACCACTTTTAGTCCATCAGCGGAGTGTAACCCTTCAGCATCTTCAACCATTCCGGCCGATCAGCAGAAGTACGGCTCAACAACATTTACGTATCTAACTGGTGGAATCAATCTCTCATCAAGTACAGCTAATGAGCTTGAGCTAAACCTTAACAAGACCATAAGTACGTCCTCACCGGCTCTTGGTTTGACGTACTGGGGAATCGCTGTTCCAGGTACAATTACCTTGGCAGGTAGCTACCTTGGTCTCAACACCTTCAGCGCGATCCGAGCAGAGTCAGCTGACTGGTAGCATTGACCTCTCATAAAAGTGTGTAACAACTACTGTTATCCAGACAGTAGTTGTTGCGTTTTAAGCCTTATTTTTCGATAATAGATGGTACGCGTCTGTACGCGAAGACACAATGTTACGAACGATAAAATCGGCATTATTAGCAGTGCTTTTGTTTGTGGTTATCGGTGCACCACTAGCAGAGGCTGGTTTTGGTATTACGCCTCCGTATGTGCGTAATACTAGTCTTACGCGCAACTCCATTTACGAGCAGCAGATTTTAATGGTGCGTGGTGACCCCAAAACTGAGCTGGTGGCAGAGATAACCGTTGATGCGCCTGAAGTTGAAGACTGGCTTGAAATTGTTGAAGGTGATCGCATTCCGTTGCCACGAGGTGAGACAAAAACTCCTATGACAGTCCGAGTGACTGTGCCTAGTGATGTTGATTTTAAAGAGTATACCGGCCGTATTCGTATCAGAACGGTTCCGAGTGAAGATCAATTAGCACAAGGGGCTGTCAATATTTCGCTAGGTGCAATCGTTGATATTAACCTAACGGTAATTGATCGTGAGATTAAAGATTTTCGAGTCCGTAAGGTAGGAGTATCAGATTTGAATGAGGGACACAAACTTGGTTGGTTGTACTTCCCAGGGAAGATTGAATTTGATATGCGACTTGAGAATGTCGAAAATCCTAAACTGCACATCAGACGGTGCCACGTCAACATTACCG
>JBCCYW010000002.1:0-104497 GCA_039188945.1 Patescibacteria group bacterium | reverse complement strand
GGGGGGATCCGAGCCGGGGTTTCTTGTTAGTACAAAAGCTCTTACTTCTGAAACTTGCGAATACTAGCGGGGTTTTTATCGGGCGCTTGTCCATCATCGATCGAGACTGGAACAGTCAGAAAAGGCATGCTGAGCGCTGCATCAATCGCACCAGGAATAGTAGTTATAACTAGAATAGTTTTTCCTTCAGGCACTGAAACTGCGCGACCAGCGCTAGGCGGCAGACCTTTTAGTTTTCGACTTCTACTGCGACCTGGCCGAACACCATTTTTTCTGGGCATAGGCTTCTCCAAACGTTGGTTCTTTCACTAAGTTAACAAACGCTTGCTTTTTTGCAATAAATCTCTATACTAGCGCCAGCTTTTGAAGACCTATGTACGGACTAGTTTCCGGACCAATGGGCAGAAATCGCGCCGTTTTTGGTTGCGAGCATTCTGCTCGTGCAAAAACGGCGCGATTTCTATTTGGGTCAGACAAAGCATTTATTAGTTAGTTCACAGAAATGAAATTCATTTTGGGAACCAAAGACGGGATGACCCAGGTGTACGACGCTGATGGCGTGGCACACCCAGCAACCGTCGTGCGTGTACCAAGTGCCAAGGTGACTCAGGTGCGCACCGCCGAGAAGGATGGCTACACCGCTATCCAGATCGCTTCCGGTGAGCAGAAAGAGCACCGCGTGTCAAAAGCGCAAAAAGGTCACAGCGGTACCGCAAAGAACGTCAAAGAATTCCGCGCTAAAGGGACTCAGACCCTACCGTCTGATATCGAAGCCGGAGCAGAGCTTGATGTTTCAATCTTTGAGCCAGGTGACACTATCGAAGTGTCCGCCATCTCAAAGGGTAAGGGCTTCCAGGGTGGTGTGAAGCGATATGGGTTTAAAGGAAGCAAGAAAACTCATGGTACGAAGCACCACGTCCGTGCGCCAGGTTCAATTGGTGCGACTGGACCAGCTCGTGTGTTTAAAGGTACACGCATGGCTGGCCGCATGGGAGCCGACCGTGTGACCGTGAAAAATCTCACTGTCTTGCAGGTTAATAAAGATGAGCAGTTACTCCTCGTGAAGGGAGCTGTGCCAGGTCGAAAAGGAGCGTTAGTCGAGGTGCGTAGCGCCTAAGTAATGAGTCCAATATGAATGCAAAAGTATTTACCAAAGAGGGAAAAGAATCAGGCAGCGTAACGCTACCGGAGAACCTCTTTGCAGCAGCGTGGAACGCTGATTTGGTGCATGAAGTAGTGGTCTCAATGCAGTCAAACGCCCGAGCTGGTACTGCTCACACCAAAGATCGTAGTGAAGTTTCTGGAGGTGGTAAAAAGCCTTGGAAGCAGAAGGGAACTGGTCGCGCGCGACACGGTTCACGCCGCAGTCCAATCTGGACTGGTGGTGGTGTGACCTTTGGTCCTCGTAACGAGCGTAGCTACGCCAAGAAAATCAATAAGAAAGTACGCCAGAAGGCGCTTGCTTCAGTACTTTCTAAGAAACAGGCTGATGATGAAATTATTTTCATCGACTCACTCGGTATTGCCGAGGCGAAAACAGCTGAAGCGAAAGGAATTATTACTGCTCTCGCAAAAGGCACTGGTCACGAAGACCTCGCGACCAAGCGCAAGAATGCAGCGCTCGTGATGCTTCCAACTCGCAATGAAGCAGCTGAGAAGAGTTTCCGAAACTTTGGCAACATCGAAGTTGCTCAGGTGAAGGATGTGAATCCAGTTGATCTTCTTACCTATAAGTATGTAGTAGTAGCTGAACCAGACGCTGCACTTGAGGTTCTCAAGTCACGCATGGGAGAAGCTGTTGCTGCTAAGTCAACGTAATATGGCCCTCTTTAGTCGAAACAAAGCGGACGAGAGCAAGGGGCAGGAAGCGGTAGTGGAGAAGGCGCCAACCAAGGTTGCTTCTACCACAGACCGTAACCTCTCAGCTGTCATCAAAAAGCCACGTATTACTGAAAAAGCAGTCCGCAAGACAGAACATTCTGTGTACACCTTTGAGGTGGATAAAGCTGCTACGAAGTATGACGTGCGCGATGCAGTCAAAGCGCTCTACAACGTGACGCCGGTGAAGGTAAACATCGTCAACAAGTTGCCACGCAAGAAATTGTCACGATCACGAGGTCGAGTGGTCTCACAGAAAGGTCTTAAGAAAGCCTATGTCTACCTGAAGCCAGGTGAGACTATTAACTTCATCTAGTATGGCTATTAAGAAATATAAACCAACGTCTCCTGGTCGCCGTGGTGGTTCGGTAATTGATTACCGCAAGAAGCTCACGAGCACCAAGAGTACGCCGAAGAAATCACTCACTAAAGGAAAGCGCAATACTGGTGGCCGCAACAGCCAAGGTCGGATCACGACCTGGTACCGTGGTGCTGGTAACAAGCGAAAATATCGTGACATCGACTTCAAGTTCGATAAGAAAGACATTCCAGCCAAGATTGAAACGATCGAATACGATCCGTACCGATCAGGCTTTATTGCCCTCGTGTTGTACAAAGACGGAGAGCGACGGTATATCCTCGCCCCACAAGATATGAAGGAAGGAGATGAGTTTATCGTGTCTGAAACGGCCAAGCCGAAGACCGGAAACCGTTTACCACTTGGGAATATCCCGGTTGGTACCTTCGTGTACGCCGTAGAGCTGAAGCCAGATGCTGGCGCGCGGATTGCTCGCTCAGCTGGTAACTTCGTGGAAGTAGTCGCTCAAGATGCTGGCTACACCACGCTCAAGATGCCATCAACCGAAATCCGCAAGGTACTTAGTACCTGTTGGGCAACGGTTGGGGAAGTATCAAATGAAGAACATCGTTTGATCACGATCGGTAAAGCTGGTCGCGCACGACACATGGGACTTCGTCCGAAGACTCGTGGTGCCGCTCGTAACCCAGTTGATCACCCGCATGGTGGTGGTGAAGGACGCAGCCCTCGTGGCCATCGTCGTCAGCGCACCAAGCAGGGACGACCAACCGGTAAGGGACAAAAGACCCGATCACCGAAGAAATACTCAAACAAGAACATTGTCTCTCGGCGTAAGCCAGGACGACTCATGCGCTCGAAGTAGCAAAAACAACAAGCGCCGCGTGCCCAAGGGTACGCGGCGCTTGTTGTTACCGATTTTCCGATGCTACACTTTCGGCATGGAAGAAGGATTTTTTGCGAAACAAAAGAGCGCATATGAAAGACATGCAGCCGCTGAGAGGCAAGAAGCTTTGCGGGGTATTAGTATTCCGTACGAGCAAATGACTCCAGAACAAAAAAATGAATCAAAGAAAATTTTTGCGTCTTTAGTATTCAGTCAGGACAACCATCAAGATCTGATAAATTTAATGAGAGTAGCGGTCAATGTATATGGCGATCCGTTTGAAAGAACTTCAGTTGATCGTAACAATATCGCTCGGATAGAAGAGCTGGTTAAAGAATTACTGGGTGGCACAGAACTTCCTGATGCGGTTTTGATTGAGTTATATGAGCACGTATTACACTTAGCTGATCTTAATGAAATACCTGATCCAGCGGGATTAATTGAAGTTCAGTCCCAAGAGGGAACGCTTGAACATCATGACGAAAACCTCCATGAAGTAAATAATGAAGAACTTGATGCTATCATCGATACGGTTTTGGGTCGCATGGTTGGTAATGAAAAAGACAATTGGATTGAGCGTTTTCAGAATCTCATTGATGGTGGTTTGGACCCTGCCGCTGAACAGTTTTTGGAAAGTGAGATGATTGCCCTTGGGTATGGTTCTTTTCATGATGAACCAACTAAACTAGCTTTTTATAAGGCGTTAGTTGAGAAAGGTTTTTCTTAGATACGACCGAACTCCTTGTACTACTTCTGCTTTTCTTACAGTTTGGTAAGATTATTGTTATATGGGACTATTTGAGAAAGTTGGCGCTTTTCTAAAAAGCGAAACTAACGTTGTGCGATCTGAGCTAGCGCAAGTTAACTCTGCGGATGATTTGCGGCGCGTTACCGCTGAACATCCAGAAATCCAAGTGGCCATGAATGAGTACAAGCAAAAGATACACGCTATCTATGAAGCAGCGCAAATGGACAGTGCGAATATTGCAGGTGACGAAGTTGAACGCATGCATCAGCTTGATGCAGTCATGATTGATACGCTACGACGATACGGCCTAGAACTACCTGAAGATGATTATGTACCACAGATTCTCTCTACCTGGACTGCTGAGCCAGTAGGTGACTATGAGCCCGACCCTGCCTTTGATGACGCGTGGAATAAGTACCAAGAAGATTTAGAAGCAAAGCAGCAGTCAGCTGAAACTACTGAAATGTCTGAAGATATACAGCAGACCGTAAAAGAAATCGAAAAAGCTGAAGCCGAGTTAGCACTTGATAAAGAACTTATGACCGAAGCTGAACGTAGTCGAAAACAAGAAGAAGCTGAGACTGCTGCTGCGAAGATTGCTGCTGAATAGTTATACACCTGGCTTCCGCTCACGTTCGCGCCATTCAATAAGCTTGAGGCGTTTGGCAGCTTTAAGCGATTCAATCACAGCCTATGGGTCGCCGTGCGTATGCACGGCGACTTTTTGTGATGATTGACCAGAAATAATGAGCTCCATCCCGGAGGTGGTGTAATTCACACTGACAAACTTTCGCCCGCTACCGCGACCCGAGGTACGGATTTCACCCGGTGCAATCATTTTGATACCAGGAATTTTTTCCAGCTCACGCACCACTAAAGTGGCAGTTTGGGTGAGGGTTGAGTGTTCGCGACCGCGTGGTTTTGGCATTGATTGCAGCCTATCACACAAAGACTGCATTTAGATGTGACAGAAATCAAATTTTCAGTCGTAGTACTTCTCAGGAGCCGCTGTGCTCATGTTTTTTGTTACACCAGCTGAAGAGGAGCGACTATGATCATTCTTGAAGGTACGGTCGCTTTAGCGCCGTTTTCACATCCAGATATCACCGCAAAAGGTGAACTACGAGCTAAGGTGGCTCTTGAAGCGTTGCAGACGCTTTGGTTCAATACTGGCACGTTGTGTAATATTGAATGTTGCAATTGCTACATTCTCTCGAGTCCAAAGAACGATGCGCTGGTCTATTTGACGGTAGAAGACGTACAACTGTATCTCGACGAAATTCGGGATCAAGGACTAGCAACGCAAGAAATTGGTTTCACTGGTGGTGAGCCGTTCATGAACCCCAGCATGTGTGCCATGGCTGAGTTTGCCTTGTCACGAGGGTTTCGCGTACTTGTCCTCACCAATGCCATGCAACCGATGATGCGTCCGAAGGTGCGTCAAGAACTTACTCGATTGATCAAACAATATGGTGAGCGCCTGACGTTTCGAGTATCGCTTGATCACTACTCAGCAGAGGTTCATGACCACGAACGAGGATCGGGTGCGTTTGACATGTCACTTGCTGGGATGCGATGGCTTCATGAGCAACATGCCCTGCTCGCAGTCGCTGGTCGGCAAGTGATGGCAGAGAATGAAGCTGAGGCTCGCTCAGGTTTTGCAACCCTGTTTGCAGAAGAAGGCTTCACTATCGATGCGGACAAACCAGATGAATTGGTACTGTTTCCAGAAATGGATGAGCAAGTTGAGGTGCCAGAAATCACGACCGCTTGCTGGAGGATTCTCGACAAGCGTTCGACCGATGTCATGTGTGCGTCTTCTCGCATGGTAGTAAAACGAAAAGGCGCCAAGCAACCGGTGGTACTGGCGTGCACACTTCTAGCGTATCATCAGGCATTTGAGCTCGGTCATACGCTAGCTGAAGCTGATCGTCCCGTGGCACTCAACCATCCACATTGTGCGAAGTTTTGTGTGCTGGGTGGAGCGAGCTGCTCAGGGTAGCTAGGGTGGCGAATCTTTGATTCGCCGCCCGCTTTTTGTTTAAAAACTCGTGAATATGAAGTAAAACAAAGGAGTGGTAATGGCCAGTAGGTATACAAACGCCAAACTAATCAGGCTATAGCGAATCCAGCGCTGCTGGTAGAGGCGGTAGAGCCAGGCAATCACCAAAAGAGCCACTACAGTATCGAGTATGCCAAAGTATTGCCCATAAAACTGTGGGTCCCAGTATGAAATAGGGCTTTCAAATTTCCAGTTAGAAAATGGCCAAAAGTGGCGGTAGGCATCATCAGCGTGGACAAAAAAATCAAACGCCGAGTGAATGAAGGCTGAGCTAGCGAGCCAGTAGAGCCATTGTTGCTGTAGGGCATAGCCAATGCCGATCAAGGCTGGCCAGAGCACTAACGAGTGGGAGAGAGTGATAAACGGCGTCCACACGGAATCAAAATACAAGTCATTCCAGAGTTGTTGCTGCGAGGTGCCAAGAATCAGACCCTGTATAAAAAAGAACCCATACGTCGGAAGATCGGGCAGCAGCGCACCAACCACAAACGCTTTGGTGCGACTGGGGTTTGGTATCTTTTCGGAAGCTTTAGCAATCGCCCAGTTGTACACAAGGTGGGAAGGGGTAATCATGGTTGGAGCATAGCATAAAAAGAGAAGAGGAGGGCCTAGCGACCCTCCTCTCAAGCTTTACGACGAGCGCGTGCAGTGATTTGATCTCTGACGGAACTGCTACTTTTAACGCCTGCTGGTCTATTTTTCTCCCACCGTCTACTTATGTAGTATCATCAACGGCCGTTTGGGGTTTGACAGCATGCTTGCAATGCGTTTCTTTTTAGCCAATGGTGTTCTTTCCACGATGTCTCTCCTTTGACTTCTTTTGTAATTTTACCAAAACCATTGACTTTTACCACTAATTTCCGTACTATAGCCGCGTTCCCAACCTCGCAGTATTCATCGCCTGGCAGCGATAATACGGCACACGAACAAGACGATGAGGGTGCGTAGCCGTTAACTACGACACTCCCACGAACATCACTCGATGATTCGTGGTTTTATTAGTTTTCAGAGCAATAGTGGTGGACCACACTGGGTGCTCCAGGAATATGTGACAGGAAAAGTCCCATATTCGGAGCTAAGTTCAGTATAGTCGCTACGCTCTTTACTTCACTTAAATGTCACGATCACTATACAAGGGTCCCTACGTAGACCCTAAGCTCATGAAGAAAATCGACGGCAAGAAGCCAGCTGATGTTGGTGTGATTAAAATGTGGGCCCGCAACAGCGTGATCTCGCCAGAAATGGTGGGCTTCACGTTTGGGGTACACAACGGCAAAGACCATATCGAAGTAGCTGTTTCGGAAGAAATGGTCGGTCACAAATTTGGCGAATTTTCACCAACCAAGAAGTTCTGGCGACACGGCGGTAAGATGCAGAAAGAGCTCGATCAGAAGAAGAAAGAAGCTGAGATTGCTGCTGCTAAGGCTGCGAAAGCTGCTGGCTAACCCTCCTTGGTATGAAAGCATTCTTAAAAAACTACCGACAGAGTCCCCGCAAGGTTCGCTTGATCGCCGACCTGGTGCGCGGCAAGTCTGTCAATGACGCCCTTGATGAACTCAAATTCGTCGAGAAGAAGGCAGCTGAGCAGTTTGCGAAAGTAATTCGCTCAGCGGCTGCAAACGCAAAGGATCAGGGTCAGAACCCTGATAACCTCAAGATCAAAAAAGTAACGGTCGACAAAGGGATGGTCTTTCGCCGCTTTATGCCTCGCGCTCGCGGCTCTGCCTCTCCCATTAACAAGCGTAATAGTCACATCACCGTTGAACTCGGTTAATTCCTATGACACACGTAGCTCATCCATTTGTGCAACGACTCGGTATCAACCGAGACTGGCGTAGTCGCTGGTTTACCAACGACCCAAAGAAGTTTCGAGAGTATCTTCGTAGCGACGAACAGCTCCGTACCTTCCTCAATAAGCGCCTCAAGGGTATGTCAGGTGATGCGATCGAAATCGAACGCAACGACACCGACGTACGCATTATCATCAAAACTGCTCGACCTGGTCTCGTGATCGGTCGCAGCGGAGAGGGAGCAACCAAGCTTAAGAAGGACATCGATATGCTCCTTCGAAAGCAGAAGCTCTCAGAAAAACCAGAGGTAAAAATCGATATCGAAGAAATTCGCTCACCAGAGTCACACGCACAACTCGTGGGACAGATGGTCGCAGAAGGCCTCGAGAAGCGCATGCCGTTTCGTCGAGTACTTAAGCAGACTGTTGAGAAGGTAATGGCGAATCGCGACGTACAGGGAGTACGAATCATCGTTTCTGGCCGTCTTGGTGGCGCCGACATGGCCCGCAAAGAAGAGCAGAAGAAAGGACGGATCCCTCTTCAGACCCTGCGCGCTGATATCGACTTTGCTCGGGTTCGCGCGGTTCTACCGTACGGCACCATTGGTATTAAGGTCTGGATCTACCGTGGCGATATTTTCGAAGATCGCAAAGCGGGCAAGAAGGACACTCCGGCTCGGGCGCAGCGCCCAGCTCGCCGGTCTAACGACTCATAATCACGCGTATGTTATTTCCAAAGAAAGTAAAACATCGAAAGTGGCAAGTGGGTCGTAAGAGTGAAGCCAAACTCAGCAAGCCTGATACTCGCGGTATCACGGTTGCGTTTGGCTCCTATGGCCTTAAGGCTACTTCACCGTCACGGGTGAAAAGTAATCAGATTGAAGCCGCTCGTCGAGTGATCTCACGAACACTTGGTAAGACTGGCAAGATCTGGATCCGCATTTTCCCTGACAAGCCAATTACTCAAAAGCCAGCGGAAGTTGGTATGGGTAAGGGTAAAGGTGACCCAGACCACTTCGTATTTGAAGTACGGCCTGGTCGCGTCTTGTTTGAAGTGGAAGGAGTCTCTGAAGAAGTGGCTCGTGAAGCGATGCGCAAGGCTGCTGCCAAGCTCCCATTACAAGCTAAGTTCGTCCGTCGCGAGGAGACAAGAGCATAATTGCTCCTGTCTCGTACAACATTCCTATGACTACAAACATGGAAGATATCCGAAAGAAATCGGAAAAAGACCTCGAGGAAATGGTGGCTAGCGAGCGCGAAACCCTTCGTGGGGAACGCTTCAAAGACAAGATGAGCCGCAAGGCCTCTGTCATCCGAGGCGCCAAGAAGGCAACCGCTCGTGCCCTCACTGAGTTGAACGCCCGACGACGTAACCCACAATCGTAAGTATGACTACCACAAACGAAACAACCGGGAAGCGTCGCGTCCTCCGCGGCACCGTTGTGTCTACCAAAATGCAGGACACCATCACGGTAGCGGTAGAACGATACGTCAAGCACCCGAAGTATAAAAAGTACCAGCGTCGCACGAAGAAGTTCCTCGTGCATGATGCCGGAAACACCGCCCAAGAAGGCGATAAGGTCGAAATTATCGAAACTCGTCCGATGAGTAAGCGCAAGCGCTTTGCTCTCGTAACTGCAAGCTAGTGTATGTTGCAACCACAATCATTGGTAAAGATTACCGACAACTCAGGTGCCAAGATGGGTCGCGTCTTTAAAGTCCTTGGTGGCTCAAAGAAGCGATACGCTGAGCTCGGAGAAATGGTCGTGCTTTCGGTACAGACCGCAGAACCACGTAAGCAGGTGAAGAAGAAAGATGTTGTCTATGGCGTCGTTGTTCGCCAGCGTAAGCCATTCCGACGTAAGGATGGTTCATACGTGAGTTTTGACGACAACGCAGTTGTGTTGGTCGACAAAGAAAAGAAAGAGCCTCGCGCGAACCGTGTCTTTGGACCAATCCCACGTGAGCTCTCTGAAGCTGGTTATCAGAAAATTGTGTCTCTTGCACCCGAAGTGGTATAGAACTTACAAAATTAGCGCATACGCTTGGTTTCAGAAATGATTCTCGGTCGCTGTAGGTCACACTACACCTCTCTCGGAACATTTCCTCCAACCGTCGCGTCTGCATCAAATTTTGAAACTTCTATAAAAGAGAAATTCAAAGTAAGTATATTCTTATGAAAATCAAAAAAGGAGACACGGTACAAGTGATTGCCGGAAAAGATAAAGGAAAGCAGGGAACTGTCACTGACACCCTTCCGCGCGAAGACAAAGTGGTTACCGATGGTGTAAACGTAGCAACGATTCACCAAAAGAACCGCCGTACTCGCTCACAGGGTCAGATCATCGAGAAAAGCATGCCGGTCCATGTTTCAAACGTCGCCCTCATGGACGGTGATAAGACAGTTCGCGTTGGTTATCAGTTTGAAGGTGAAGGTGAGAAGCGCACCAAGGTTCGCATTGCTCGCCAAACCGGTAAGAAGATCTAAGTATGGAAACAACTGCTGAAAAATTTGCTTCCGCGTTTAAGTCACTGAAGGAGACCCTCGGTCTTGCGAATGTGATGCAGACGCCGAAAGTAGAAAAGGTGATCGTCTCTACCGGTACCGGTAAGATTGATGACAAACAAAAGATTGCTTTGATTCAGGATCGATTGGCAAAAATTACTGGCCAAAAGCCAGCGCCACGACCGGCCAAGCAATCAATTGCGACCTTCAAACTTCGTGAAGGAGACATTATTGGCTACCAGGTGACGCTACGAGGTGAGCGTATGAAGCACTTCCTCGACAAGCTCATTCACATTGCTTTGCCTCAGACCCGCGACTTTCGTGGGCTGAAGGTAACGGCAATCGATGAAATGGGTAATATCACCCTCGGTATCAAGGAGCACACGATCTTCCCAGAAACCTCAGATGAGGAACTGAAAGACGTGTTTGGGATGGCGATCACGATTGTGACCTCTGCCAACACCAAAGAGGGAGCTGAAGCTTTGCTTCGTCACCTCGGGCTACCTTTGCAAAAGCCAGCTACTGAAGAAGAAGCTGCGTAATCACTCGATTACCAGGCACGAAAAAATCCGGCACCAGTCGGATTTTTTCGTTCCCAAAGGCTTGTTTTTTCATACTATTCTGCTATAGTTGCCCCGTTCACGACGTTGCAAAGACTCCTATCTGCAGCGACGTGAAGGCCAGCAATCAAAGATTGTAGGCCGGATTATTAGGGAGTCAGTCACGACATCTACGTGATACTGCTCCAAATCTAATGCAGAACCGAAAGGGGATTAGCGGCGAGTGTTCAACATAGTCGCTACGCCCTTTTCTTCATTTATATGGCACGAAAATCATTAATTGCTCGCAACGACAAGCGTAAGCGCTTAGCGTTGAAGTATGCTGAGAAACGCGCTGAGCTTAAAGCTAAAGGAGACTACGCTGGTCTTGCTAAGCTGCCAAAGAACGCGAGTCCGGTTCGAGTCGTAAACCGTTGCGAAGTGACAGGTCGTCGTCAAGGTTTTATTCGAGATTTTGGTTTGTCTCGCATTGAGTTTCGTGAACAAGTTCACGAAGGTCAAATTCCTGGAGTTAAGAAATCATCATGGTAAGCGACAAGGTCGGCGACTTTATTGTTCGCCTCAAGAACGCTGAGATGGTCGGCAAGAAGGAGGTTGTCGCACCATACTCAAAGTTACGTCATGCGATTGCAGATAAGCTCAAGGACACGGGATACGTCGCAGCAGTAGCAGCCGAAGGTAAGACACCAGTTGAAAAGCAGCTTAAAGTCACCCTAAGTGGCGATGAGAGGCGAATCAACGGGGTAAAGCGCGTCAGCAAGCCTGGCCGCCGTCTCTACGCAAAGGTTGCTGATATTCATCAAGTTAAGTTTGGTAAGGGGCACATGATCCTCTCTACGCCTGCTGGCATCCTCACTGACGAGGAAGCACGGAAGCAGAAAGTAGGTGGTGAGCAGCTCTTTATCATCTGGTAGCCTATGAGTCGACTAGGAAAACAACCAATTGCCATTCCATCTGGCGTTGAAGTATCGATGGCTGATGGCGTGCTGACTGTCAAAGGTCCCAAAGGCACCCTCACCCAGCCAATCAAGACCAACGATGTCGATATTGCAATTGAAGGGAGTGAGATTAAACTCAATCCAAAAGAAACAGATGCCGCTCCAGCGCTTTGGGGAACCTACGCAGCTCACGCCAACAACATGATTCATGGTGTGACTGAAGGATTTACCAAGGTGCTTGAAATTGAAGGAGTGGGATATCGAGCCGAAATGAAAGGAACGACGCTCGTACTCAATCTGGGCTTCTCACATCCAGTTGAAATGGAAGTGCCAGAAGGCCTCACCGCGACTGTCGAGAAAAGTGTTATTACCATCACTGGTCATGATAAAGAACTCCTCGGTCAGTTTGCTGCAAACGTTCGTAAGGTACGACCACCGGAACCATACAAGGGGAAAGGTATCCGATACCAAGGCGAATACATTATCCGTAAGCAAGGTAAGAAGGCCGTCTAGCCCCTTATCGATAACTCATATCGTATGGAACAAACAGCACAAAAAACCGTGAAGCGTACTGTTCGCCATAATCGCATTCGGGCGAAGGTGACTGGTACTGCAGAACGTCCTCGCCTTGCTATCTTTCGTAGCAACAAGTTTATCTACGCGCAGCTCATCGATGATGTAGCTGGTAAGACACTCGCTGCCGCTGATTCTCGAAGTGAGAAGAAGGGTACGGCTGTCGAAAAAGCGAAGGTAGTTGGAGCAGCAGTAGCCAAAAAGGCTACAGCAGCCAAGATCGAAGAAGCGGTTTTTGATCGCGGTGGCTTTAAGTACCAAGGTGCGATTGCTGCTCTCGCTGATGCTGCTCGCGAAGGCGGATTGAAATTTTAATGAGTGCCGGATAACTTCTGAACTTTCGTTCAGAAGTACCGTGTACGAATTAATGTCGAAGTAATGAGCTGGGAGCTCATTACTTCGGCCAAATTACAAACTTAGAATTACTTATGGCAGAAACAAAACAGGAAGCTACAACTGAAGCAAAGCCTTCAGACACTGCAGTGGCCACAGCGCCAGCTGCTACCGATGCACCTGCTGCTTCAGGTCCAGGTGCTCCCCGCGAGGGTGAGGGTCGCGGAACTCGACGCAGTGGAGGTGCTCGCGGAGGCGATCGTCGCCGCAACCCACGCCGCGCTCGCCGTGGTGGTCGCCAGGAGCGACAGCGTCCAGAGTTTGATCAGAAGATTGTGAGTATCCGACGCGTCGTACGTGTGATGGGTGGTGGTCGTCGATTCTCATTCTCAGTCTCAATGGTGATTGGTGACAAGAAAGGTAAAGTTGGGGTTGGTGTCGGTAAAGCCGGTGATACCCAGCTGGCGATTGAAAAAGCGATCCGTAACGCTAAGAAAAACATGATCACGGTTCAAGTGAACCAAGACATGCACATCCCACATGACGTACACACTAAGTACGCCTCAAGTGAGGTGATGATCATGCCAGCACCAGGTCGTGGACTCGTGGCCGGTTCATCAGTCCGTACTGTGCTTGAACTGGCCGGTGTGAAAGATGTGACGGCGAAGATTTTCTCTCGCAGTAAGAACAAACTTAATAATGCTCGCGCTGCTGTCGAAGCGCTTAAGCAGCTTAAGAAAGCCTAAGCGTATGCAGTTACACGAACTACAACCAACCATTAAGCGCAAAACAAAAAAGCGTATTGGTCGTGGCGGTAAGCGCGGCAAGACATCTGGTAAGGGTCACAAAGGTCAGAAAGCGCGAGCTGGTAACAGCTCACGCCCAGAAATGCGTGAACTTATCAAGAAGTTGCCGAAGCTTCGTGGTCACGGTATCAACCGAGCCAAAACCGTTAACGCTGAGCGCGTGCTTCCGGTAGCGGTTAATCTCTCAACCCTCGAAGCTGCCTTTACTGCTGGTGACACTGTCTCACCAAAGACATTGGTAGCCAAGGGGGTGGTAGCGGCTCGCCGCAAGAAAGCACCAGCTGTGAAGATCCTTGGTAATGGAGAATTGACGAAGAAGCTAACGATTGAAGGCTGCACTATTTCTGGTGCTGCCAAGGAGAAGGTTGAAAAGGCTGGAGGAAAGGTCGCTTAGAAGCGTATAATACTCATCTATGCAGACATTTCTTCACAAGCTTAAAATCATCTTCACCGATGAAGCGATTCGTAATCGAGTCCTCTTCGTTCTTGGGGCGCTCGTTATCTTCCGAGCCTTAGCGGCAATTCCGATTCCTGGCGTTGACCAGATCGTCTTGCAGCAGTTCTTCAGTAACAACCAGTTTCTTGGCTTGCTGAACATCTTCTCTGGTGGTGGATTGGCTAACCTCTCAATCGTGATGTTGGGAGTTGGACCATTTATTACTGCCTCAATCATCATGCAATTGATGACAGTGATGAGCCCGAAGCTCAAGAGTCTCTATACCGAAGAAGGAGAAGCTGGCCGAGCTAGATTTACGCAGTACAGCCGTATGCTTACGTTGCCACTGGCTATCCTGCAGGCGTTTGGCTTCCTGACGCTCTTGCAGAGTCAGGGTGTCATTGCCGGCCTTTCAACCTTCGAGTTCGCGGTAAACGTGGTGCTCGTGGTGGCTGGTTCGATGCTTCTTATGTGGATCGGTGAGTTGGTGACTGAATTTGGTATTGGTAATGGTGTTTCGATCATTATCTTTGCCGGTATCGTGGCTGGTCTTCCAGCGACTCTGAGTCAGCTCCTCTTCTCATTCGACCCATCGCAGTTACCGCTCTACATTGGCTTCGTAATTCTCACGTTGCTGGTTACCTACGCGGTGGTGGTGATGACTGAAGCTGAGCGTCCGGTGCCTATCACCTACGCGAAGCAAAGTCGGGGCGGTTCTACCTACGGTGGTAGCAGTTCATACCTACCACTACGCCTCAACCAGGCAGGTGTGATTCCGATCATCTTTGCCCTCTCAATCTTGCTCTTCCCGCAGATGGTGCTTAATATCTTGAGTGCGTTCAATCTCGGTTGGACTACGCAAGCAAATGAGTTGGTGACGGCTTTCTTGAACAATCCAGTCGCATATGGAGCAACCTACTTCATCTTGGTCTTCCTCTTCACCTTCTTCTACACCGCAGTGACGTTTGACCCAGATGCGATCTCAAAGAATCTTCAACGTAACGGTGCGTTCATCCCAGGAATTCGTCCTGGTGGCATGACGGCCGAGTATCTTGGGAACTTGATTACTCGCCTCACGTTGGTTGGTGCAACCTTCCTCGCGCTCGTCGCTGTCTTGCCAGTTGGTATGCAAATTGCCACTGGTGTGACTGCGCTCGCAATTGGAGGAACCGCGCTTCTGATTGTGGTGTCAGTGGTGCTTGATCTTATCCGTCGTCTTGATGCCCAAGCTTCGATGAGGGAGTATTAAATCGTTTAATACTTTGTTGCGCTGCAGACAAATGGGCGCTCGTCGTATGTCTCTATACGACTCGGCTCCATTTGCTTTGCGCGCCTCGTCTAAAACGATTTACTAGCTCCCTCATAAACAGGGAAGCAAACAAAACCAAAAGGCCGGCAGCTCCGCTGCCGGCCTTTTGGTTTTTTTAGTACTGATTCTTAAACGAGTAGCCCATCGGCACTGAGCTACGTACTTGTGACCAATTCTCCGATTCTAGCCACTTTTTGTAATTATCAAAGACAGTGAGAGCAACGGTCTCGGGGCTATGACGTGAGGTGTCAACAATGAGGTCAAAGTGCTCTGAGTTGTAGGGGTCTACTCCGTAGCGTCTGCGAAACCGGAGTCGTTCGTTTTGCATTCGCTGTTTCACTTGATTATTAACTTCACCAATCGAGCCAGCCAAGCCAGACTTTGAGCGACCAATATTCGATACAGCATCTTTAAAAATACGGGCTGCCGCTACCTGCATATCAAGATCAAGATAGACCTTAAAGGACTCTGGAATCCAATAAAAACCAAGTCGTGAATCGATAATAATCTCGCTATGATCTCGCAGTTCTCGCAGCATTTCATCCACTCGCTCATCCAGGCTGTGATTATCCATAGCATGGTCGTTGTACTCTTTGAGCGTCATGCCTTTTTCTTTTACAAATTTACGTACAAAATCACCTGAGGAGTGTCGGGTGAACCCAAGCATCTCGGCTACGCGGTCGGCCGTTGAGGATTTGCCGCTCCCTGGTTTACCAGAAATGGTGATGATCTGCGCCTTTGCCATGGTTTTAAGGATAGCATGGCGCTTTTGTTGCGTTCATCATAATACTTAGTAGACTAGTGAGGTTATGGAGCAAAAAACGAAGTACGAAAGCATCGTATTAATGGGACATGCGGGCACAGGTAAAGGAACACAAGCAAAGCACCTGGCCGAGCATTTCAACTACTGTATTTTCTCTACTGGAGATAAAGCACGCGAGACAGCCGCGCTTGATTCACCACTCGGACGTCTTATTGAAAGTATTCATACTCGTGGTTGGATTCCAGAGTGGCTTGCTAGTTACTTCTTAGTGAAAGTCTTGATCGAAGACTGTGTTGATACTGGTGTTGTGTTTGAGAGTGTGGCTAGAAAACCAGAAGAGGCTCGCAAGCTACATGAAATTCACCAGGCCACTGAACGTTCCTATGTGGTTGTTCTGCTTGAGGCCGATGAGTCGGTGCTTGAAGAGCGCTTACTGGCTCGTAATCGACCGGGTTACGACGTGAAAGAAAAAATTCAACAACGTCGAGAAGCGTTTGAAAGCGAGACTATGCAGTCGGTTAATTATTTTAAAGAACGAGCAGATTTCTTTACGGTCGACGCTTCTCAACCAGCCGAAGATGTCTTTAAAGAGATAGTAGAAAAAATTACCTAATTTATATGCAACCAAAAACCATCATCTTTATTGGTCCTCAGGGAAGCGGTAAGGGAACCCAGATTGAGAAACTCAATGCCGTGCTGAAAGCAGCTGATCCAACCAACAACGTTGTTGACATCCAGACCGGACGTCGCTTCCGTGCGATGGCCGCCAAAGGCGAAGGGTACACCGAAAAGCATATTCAAGAGACGCTCGATACCGGTGTATTGCAACCACTCTTCCTCTCAGTTTCGTTGTGGGGTGATGCGATGCGTGAGCATCTTGATGAAACGTGCCACGTATTGATTGACGGCTTCCCGCGGACAGTCCGCGAAGCACGCGTTTTAGAGGGGGCGCTCGATTTCTATAAACGACCGCACGTTGATGTGATTAACCTTGATACGCCAGAGGAGGTGGTACGGACTCGCATGGAAGGGAGAGCGCGAGCCGATGATACGCCTGAATCAATTGAAGCCCGCCTCAAGTGGTATCGAGAAGAAACGTTGCCAGTGGTTGATCACTTTAATGAACGAGCCAATACCACCGTTCACAATATCGATGGAACAGCTACTATTGAAGCAGTACATCAGCAGATTGCTGCTGCTTTACAGTTGTCGTAGATTTGATACAAATCTTTATAATGATATGGTCTGTGCTGGGGCGCCAGCAAATATCTAATTACCATTAAGACTTCACTATCTACCTATGATCACCAAAAAGTCACCCGAAGAAATCGAAGTACTGCGTGAAGCTGGGAGTATTTTAGCGAAGATTCTCAAAGGTATCGCCAAAGAAGCGGTGCCGGGCGTGACCACCCTTGATCTAGATGATGTGGCGCAACAGCTGGCTGAACAGCATGAGGTTGAACCAATTTTGCTTGGCTATCATCCAAGCTTTGCCCCTACACCCTATCCAGCAGCTACTTGTCTTTCAGTCAATGAGGTAGTACAGCATGGTATTCCAAACGATCATACCGTTTTGGCTGAAGGTGACATTATTAATATTGATATGTCGATTGGACACAAAGACATGGTAGTAGACTCGGGTATTACCGTCGGTGTGGGGGAGATCAGCAAAGACGCCCAGAAACTGATAGATGTTACTCGAGAAGCGCGCGCGATTGGTGTCAAAGCGGCTCAGCCTGGTAATCATATTGGTGATATCTCACATGCCGTTCAGAAATTTGTTGAAAGCAAAGGATTTTCAGTGGTGGAAGCCCTGGCAGGACATGGTGTGGGCTACAGTGTGCATGAAGAACCAACTATTCCTAACTTCGGTCGTCCTGGTGAGGGCCCGCTGATTGAGGTGGGGCACGTCTATGCGATTGAACCAATTGTAAATATTGGTAAACCCGACGTAATTTTTGATGACGATGGCGATGGCTATACGGTGACTACTAAAGACGGCTCTCTGAGCGCTCAGTTTGAACATACAGTGGCGATTACTGAGAACGGTCCTGAGCCTCTTACAATTTAGAAATAGGGTTGTGTTCACCTATCAGTGCGGTATACTGCCGGCACAAATTTGGAGATAGTAATTTTTTTATGTCATCACGAGAAGCACACGAAGAGCGATCACTCGTTCTCTTAAAAACCGATGCGGTACAACGCAGCTTAGTCGGTGAAATTATTAAGCGTTTTGAACAGAAGGGTCTCAAGATCACCGGCATGAAGATGGTGTGGCCAACCGAGGAGCAGCTCCTTGATCACTACAACAAAGACGACGCTTGGTACCAGCGCAAAGGCGAAGGGGTAGTTGAAGATCTTAAGTCACAAGGTCGCGATATCGATAAAGAAGCGATTGAATACGGAAAAGATATCATTCGTACAGTCGTTCGCTACATGACCGAATCTCCAGTAGTAGCGCTTGTGCTTCAGGGCAATCAAGCGGTATCTATCGTGACTCGCACGGTTGGTACCACCGAACCAACCACTGCTGATATTGGAACTATTCGTGGCGACTATTCTATCGACTCCTACTCACACGCGACCCTCGAAGACCGTGGTGTCAAAAACCTCATTCATCAGTCTGAATCAGTGGAAGAAGCTGAACGAGAAGTCCAGATTTGGTTTGATGATAAAGAAATCCACGACTACGCGACTGCACAAGAGCGCGTGATGTACGAAGCGATTAAGCTTAACAAAGGAGAGTAACGGCTATTGCTAGCTTATTTCCGAATCTGCTCATTTCCAAGAGCAGATTCGTGAATAACAACTCAATCTAGTCACCAAAGGCCGCGCCATGCGGTTTTTTGGTTGTGCTAGAATAGGTTTGGAACCACATAGACGTATGTTCCGCTTAAATATTATGTTCAGGGCTGCCTGCAGTCGTGTTCCGTGCCGAGAATGAGCAATCAATTTCGAATAGGCGGGACAGAAAGGGTGCCCACCTGGTTTTTCCAGGAGCATACGCAGTGGTTCCATGAAAGCATGCCTCATAGCGAGGTGTTTTTTCATGCAGAATGATACTATTGAACAACATGATCCAACTAGCAACGATTTATTTTCTGATAGCCGGCTCAATCCTAGCAGTAGTGCACATCATAGCGCTCGAGCTGTTTTTGTACTGGCATTTTTTGTGGCTTGATATTCCCGTACATCTTCTCGGTGGGTGTGTGGCCGGTCTTGGCCTGTATGTACTGCGAGATCTGCGAATTATTCCAGCGCTCTACTGCTTTAAATTATGGCAAATTCTTGGCTTTGTAATTATTGTCGCAGGACTCTGGGAGTTGTTTGAACTATTTATTGTTGGGCGTGAGATTGAAGAGAATTTTATTCAGGATACGATCATCGATTTAATTATGGGCTTCTTAGGGGGCTGGATTGCGTATTATGTTGGTGAGTCGAGTAAGTTGGGTAGCGTATGAGTACGATTGGGTTTTATGGAGGTGTCGGTTCGGTAACCGGGGCCAATTTTGTGCTTGATACCGGTGAGGTGGCGATTATGGTCGATTGTGGGTTGATCCAGGGTGATCGTTTCTCGCAAGAGCAAAACGCTGAACCCTTTGTCTATAATCCAAAAGATATTGACGTGCTTCTGGTCACGCACGCTCACGCCGATCATATTGGTCGCATTCCAAAGCTCGTAAAAGACGGCTTTCGCGGCCGAATTTATTCAACGGCACCCACGAAAGCCCTAGCAGAGATCATGCTTGATGATGCACTGCATGTGATGCAGTTTGAAGCTGAGCGGCACAGCTTACCAGTGTTATACAGCGAAGGTGATATTCAGCATGCATTTTCAATTTGGGACACCACTCGTTATGATGAACCTTTTTCACTAGGTGATGGCGTAGAGGCAGTGTTCACCAACGCTGGACATATTCTCGGTTCAGCTATGGTGCAGCTCACTCGAAATGGCAAGAAGTTTGTCTTCACGGGTGACGTGGGTAATGTGCCACAGCCACTCATGGCGCCGCCAGTGATTCCGGAAGACTACGACTACATGGTGATGGAGAGTGTGTACGGCGATCGGTTGCACGAAGAAGTCGAGGAGCGCACTGAGCTTCTGTTGGCACAGCTTGAGGGAGCGAAAGAGCGAAAGGGAACACTTATTATTCCGGCGTTCTCACTGGAGCGCACGCAGGGGATTTTGTTTGAAATAAACAACTTGGTTGAGAGTGGGCGCTTCGAACCAATTCCTGTATTTCTCGACTCGCCACTAGCGATTCGTGTCACAGAAATCTATCGTCAGTACCCAGAGTACCTCAAACCAGAAATCTGGCAGCAGGTCCTACACGGCGACGACATTTTCGCTTTCAAAGGCCTGTCGTTTACGCCAACCGTACAAGATTCAGCCGAAATCGATTTCACCCAAGCGCCAAAGGTGATTATTGCTGGTAGTGGTATGAGCCATGGTGGCCGGATTCGTCGCCATGAACGGCGTTATCTTGGCGATCCCAATACAACCCTGCTTCTGGTTGGTTACCAATCGGTTGGAAGCGTAGGCAGACTTCTCCATGATGGTGCAAAAAAAATCCGCATTGATGGTACGGATGTCCGGGTACGAGCTAGGATTGAGCGTATTCGTGGCTTCTCAGGTCACGCTGATCGCGATCAACTGATCGATCTGGTCGCCCAGGGAGGTGATAAAGCCAAGCAGGTGTTTGTCACTATGGGTGAGGAGAAATCATCTTTGTTCCTCACCCAACGCTTACGTGATTACTTAGGAGTAAACGCTATTGCTCCAGACGAAAACCAGGAAATTGAAGTTGATTTCTAAAGAAAGCCGCCTCACGATGTGAGGCGGCTTTCTCATTGTATTGTTAAGTGCTTACTTAACCTGTTCAACTACTCGAGCGAAGGCTTCTGGACGATCTTTTGCTAGCGTAGCCAGTACCTTACGATCGAGACCAATCTGCTTATCCTTCATCGCTTTGATGAAACGGCTGTACTTCATGCCGTGTGCCATAAGTGCAGCGTTGATTCGGGTGATCCAGAGCTGACGGAAATCGTTTTTCTTGTCTTTGCGGTGTGCAAACGCGTGCAGTTGCGCATGGTAGATTGCTTCGCGAGCTGCTCGGGTCTTCTTTGAGCGAGCAAAGCGGTAGCCTTTTACTTGGGAGAGGATAGTGCGACGTCGCTTCATCGCTGATGCTCCTCCTTTTACTCGTGCCATAGTGTTGTTTTACGACTAAATAATTAAGCGCCTGATTTAGGTAGAAAACGACGAGTCGTTCGTTTCGACAGGGTCAAAGCCTGCGTTCGCTTTCGAGCGAGCCGTTGCTGTCCAGACTGGCGAGCATTAAAGTGATTTTGACCAGGCTTGCGGGCAATCAGCTTACCGTTTTTGGTCACTTTGATGCGTTTGGTATACGATTTGTTGGTTTTCATATGAATCGTGTGAAATTCAATTTCGGGGTATTTTCGCCTGAGAAGAAGCAAAAAGTGGGAAAAATATACAGTATTTCACTCTAAAAGTCCAGTGTTTTGAACTAGATCATTCCACCCTCCAAGAGTTCATCGAGGGACTTCTTTTTCGACTTCTGCTCATCCGTTTTCTCAGCCTTTTTCTCGCTTTTCTGCGGCTTTTCCTCTTCGATAATCCGTGGTTTATCTTGCTTTTGGGCACCCGCCACACGTTCGATAATGCACGAGAAACCCTTTGGACTTTTCTTGATTTCTTCAGCAATCTTATACTCAGCGGGAATGATTTTGAGGAAACGATTTAACCGTTCTTTCAAGAAATCAGGCTCCATGTACTTGTAGCGTCCCCAGAGGAAAAGATCGACTTTAACTCGGTGCCCTTCCTCAAGCCACTCAGCAATCCGGCGGGCTTTGAGCTGCTGGTCATGCTCACCAGTACCAATTTTCACCTGCACATTCTTAGTCTCAGTCACGTGTGACTTGGCTTTCACTTCACGTGCCTTGCGTCCAGTTTCATAACGGTACTTACCAAAGTCCATGATTTTAGCTACCGGAGGCTTTGCTCCTGGTGAGATCTCGATTAGATCAAGATTAGCCTTATCTGCCTCTTTCAGTGCCTCGTCGCGTGAAATCACTCCTAAGTTTTCACCCTTAGCGCCAATTACCCGCAGTTCACGCGCGGTAATAGCCTGATTGATCCGGGTACGGTCCTTGGGGTTGAATGATCTCTTTTGTGGTCGGGGCAAAAATAGGGGTCTTAATGAGTAGTTCGATAGAAATCGTAATTGAAAAAAACGGTAGAGCACCGTTTCCAATACAACACGATTGGTAGTAAGAATCTACCATACTAGGCTTATTTTGCAATCAGAAATCGCCGTTTTGGACATACAACCAGGTGTCAAAGCCATTGTGATTTATCAAAGTACGTCTGTAGTCGTGGGGTACACCGTAGTGACGATCGAGATGGGCTAGTTCAGTATCTGAGATGTTAATAATGCCACCGTTTACTCTTCCCGATGGGGTTTCAATAACACTGCGAACAGTTTTGATATAACCTTCTAAGGTTACCTCGTTTCGCAATACCCAACATCGACAAGCGTATGAACGACGTAAGGGATTCATCAGCCCGTCATATATAAATATTCGCTGATCGCGCTCTTGCGTATGCGGAGAAGCTGCTACGAGGCCAAGGGTACCACCAATAAAACTACTGGCAACGCCGGCAAGAAAAGCAATAACGATCAGTCGGTTCATGATGTTGGTGGTAGTGGGAAAAAGTAACTCGTTCGCTCCATGTAGGCTCGATACTCCTCAGGATACTTCTCTAAAAAGATCTCTTCAAGCATCGGACCCGTGACTCTTGTGACGATGAACGTTATCAGAAGGGGACTTATCAGGGCAAGATATCCAAATGGCAAAGGGAGTGCCATAATCGCCAAACCCCACCAAATCAAAGTTTCACCAAAGTAATTTGGCCGGCGACTATAGCGAAATAAGCCTGTTACCATGAGGTTGGCCGGCTCAGTACCAGCTTTTTTTCCAGCAATAAACCGATCGAGTTGCCAGTCGGCAATTGATTCATAAGTTAATCCGAAAGCATAGATAGCAAAGCCAACGCACACGAACCAGAGGTGTATCGCATCACCAGCCGCGATACTTATGATAAACGGAGAAGCCACCAGCAAAATAATGACGCCCTGCAAGAGATTTACCTGCAGAAAGCTACGCACAATAAAATAGAGCGACCCTTTTTGTAGCCATTTCTCACGCCAGGCGGCGTAGCGAGCGTCTTCAGGCTTGCCAAAATTCTTTCGCAGGATTCTTGTGAACAAGCGGAGTGCCCAGATGGTAATGCAAGTAGCAATCAAAACTGGTAGGGGTGATGCAGTGTCGGTGAGTAGAAGGGTGGCGATGGCTGCAATAGCAAAAGCCGGACCGTAAGCAATATCCATAATACTGTTATCGCGCAACACCCGAGATAACAAAAAGATGCCAGCCAAATAAAGCAACAGGACTGAAGCAAAAATACCGGTCATTAGCAACAACACGCTCATAATATCGCTTTATTGTAGCAGATGGTACAATCATCAGCATATGCCGAGAGCGGCTGCATCTTCGTCAGACCCAACAACTAGGGCTCCACGTAAGCGAGCGGCGGTTAAGCGTACCGCGGCTAAACGCGCGACTACGCGACGTAAAGCCCCAACACCAGTAAAAGCGCAAGCACAAGCTGGTCGAAAATTTCGAAATAGCTACCTGATTGCTGCGGCAAGCTTCTTTATCATTAGCGGGGCGTCGGTTGGGATTGGGTTTCTTGACGCTGGTGAAATAAATGTAACCGAAAAAATTGAGGCCCGAAACGCGAAAGTGATCGCTGGTGAAACACCTGAAGGAGAAGAGTCTTCGACGGTGCGAAAAACGATTCCAGTGCAAGATACTAGCAATCAATTGCCAAATGGTGGTTTAGTTGGCTCGGGTCCAACGTTCGATCCGCCCGACGATACTGCAGCTGCAGTCGAATCTGAACTTGGCACCAGCACAGCAACTTCAACTGCTAGCAGTACCGACGAAACGGCTAGCTCAACTGACGAGCAAGTAGGTGATTCTGAGGAAAACGTGGAAGCAGAATCAGAAGCAGGAACCGAAACTGAATCATCACCGGAAGTAGCAGAAGCAGTGGAAGTCGCTCCCAAGACTGAGTCATCCGAAGCTGCTTCGCCAGAATCGCAGCCTGAAGCCTCGCCCAGTGGTTAGCTACGGCAGCTCGCGCACCGACAACGGCCGTTACTCATATACTCGTCAAAGTATTCTTTACCGTAGTGAAAGGTGATCTCCTCGCCAGGCTGGATCTTTTTCTTGGCACGCACAAACACTCGTCTCTCTTCCTCATCGACTTCAGCGTAGGCGTTGTTTTTGCAACCATGATTAATGTAGCGAGCAATATTACTGCGATCTTTTCCATCGATGGTCCACTCTTCATCTATTTCAAACAAATATTTTCCACCCCGGCGATTCCGTTCTTCATCGGTAATCAGTTCACCAGTATACTCAATAATAAAATCATCACGTTTAAATTCCTGATCAGCAAACAAACCGAGCCCCGCCAATCCGCGTTTTACTTTGACCTTTCCTGGCGTCATGTCGGGCGAGTATAGCAAAGCCCCAGTTATTTTTATAGTTTGTTTGTGGAGTAAGGCTGCTGTAACAAGATGATGATTCGCTGATAGCTAAAATAAAACAAATGATCTGGCGGTAAGGCAGCGTGGTGATTGATTGTCTATTCACTAATTCGTGCTACTGTAGCGCCAGAAAACAGTTATATAAAGGAGATTGCTATGTCTTCATGGACAGACGAGCGAGTTGAAAAACTAAAAAAGCTATGGGCCGAAGGAATGTCGGCTTCGCAGATAGCCAAATCCCTGGGCGGTGTCACCAGGAACGGTGTGATTGGAAAGATTCATCGACTTGGCCTTACTAGCAGACAGTCTGAAGGTGAAAAAATAAAAGGTGGTGATGGCGAAGAAAATAAGCAGCCTAAAAATCAGCCAGAGACTATCCCTCTTGCTGTCGAAGCATCACCAGCACGCCCGAGCCAGAGACCGCGACCCGGGAATCCATTCAATCATCCGCGGAAGCCAATTCCGCAAGTTGATGAGGCTGCAGAGCGAAAGTTGGCTGAAGACCTTCTGAGCAAAATCAATCCGCAGGCTAAAAAGCTCAGCTTACTCGAACTTACCGAAAGAACGTGCAAATGGCCGATCGGGGATCCAGCTGAAGAGAACTTCTATTTTTGTGGCCTACCCTGCGCTCCTGGTAAGCCGTACTGCGAACATCATGTGGCAGTCGCCTACCAGCCATTGGCTACAATACGCTCGCGTCGGCGAGGTCGAGGCAGAAGGGCTTCTTGAGGTTAGAGTAGTGCTAACGTGAAGAGAACAATTGGTGCCCAGACTGCAAAGTTCGGGCGCTTATTTTTGTAATAACGTACAATACTACTCATGAGTCGAACTGTGTTTTTGGTACTGGTACTTATCGCCATCGGTGGCGGGTACTGGTATGTAGTGCAAGATGTCGAGCGATTGTCAGAGCAACCTAATCAAGTACCGGTCGAGATCGACAGCGTGTACGAAGGTGATACACCAAATCCAATTCCGAGTATTACTGACTACCGCGATCTGCCAGTGCGCGAAGCTGAGCTCACTCCGGTGACAACTGGTCTCGATGCGCCGTGGGCTTTTGTTTGGTTGCCCGATGGTGACCTCCTCGTTACTGAGCGGTTTGGCAGCCTGCGTCGGGTACGCGATGGTCAAGTGTCTGCCCCAATTACAAATGTGCCGACAGTGCTTTCCTCTGGACAGGGTGGTTTGCTTGATATCACCATTCACCCAGATTTTGAAACTAATAACTTGGTCTACCTCTCGTACGCTCATGGCATCAACGAAGGGAATCGCCTTCGGGTCGCGCGAGCCGAGCTTGCCGACACTACTCTAGAAAATCTCGAAGTTATTTTTGAAGTCGGCGAAACCAAGACTGGTGCCCAGCACTTCGGGTCGCGCTTCGCGTGGCTCCCCGACAACACCCTCCTCTTCTCCGTCGGGGACGGCGGTAATCCACCAACTGAATACGCTGGCGCGTTGATTCGCGAGCAGGCTCAAAATCTGCAAGCGCATTTGGGCAAAATTATTCGTATCAATGATGACGGTTCAATTCCTGAAGATAATCCATTTATTGGTCGTCCAGATGTGCAGCCAGAAATCTATAGCTATGGTCATCGCAACTCGCAAGGCATTGATGTAGCTGCTAATGGCCAGGTGGTGGCGAGTGAGCATGGCAGCAAAGGCGGTGATGAATTAAATATTGTGCTGCCAGGAGCCAACTATGGCTGGCCGCTCGCTACCTTTGCGACTGAGTATGATGCCTTTTCAACTGAAATCTCACCAAATCAAACCTTGCCGGGAGTGCGCAATCCGCTCGCCGTCTGGACGCCAACTATCGCACCGTCTGAGGTGGTTGTCTTTAGCGGCAGTCAATACGGTGTAAGTGAGAATCAAACTATCTTCTTAGCTGGCATGTTGTTGCGGAGCAACACCACAATCGCTGCCTACGCAACACGACCGGCGGGCGCAATCTTCCACCTTGTGACAGACGATTCGGGACAAGTAGTAGACCAACAAATGATTACGGTTGGAGACGTGCGGGTGAGAAGTCTGGGACAAGGTCCTGATAGTTATCTCTACGTACTCACAGACACCACCAGCCGGCAAAGTCGTGCGGGTGAGAGCGCTGGAGGGTTATATCGAATTGAATCATTTTAATTACTTTTGCTAAATCGTACGAAGATCGTATAGTAATTCTATGAAAACACTTTTTTATATTGGTGGACCGCTCATTTTGCTGACGTGGTTTGCACTGTATAGCAATGCTCTTACTTTTGGCAATCAGCATCCAGGTATGGTGCATCTGCCGGGTGTACAGCCAGGTGGTACGTTCCTTGGTTTATTTACTACCAAGGTCTATCAGTGTGATGAAACCGGTGCGAATTGTGTACTGGTCGAAGAAACCACCGAGGTAAGTGAAATAGAAGGTCTTGAGTTTGAGGAAGACCCAATTGAGTATCGCGAGGGAGCTAGTAGTGATTACAACAAAACCAAGCAGCCAGGCTTAAACAAGTACCCATATATTCAAGTTAAGCGACCGAAGGACTTCGATTGGGGCACTGGTAAGTTTATTTTTACGCCTGAAGACTTCGAGCCGTACACTGAGCCGGATCTAGAATTAGATTTGGACTAAGAGATTCGTAGGGTATAGTTACTATATGAAAACTGTATATGTACGAGACTTGGGTTGTCCAGCGAGCGACGACTTTCAAGTATCTGGAGAAACCTTCGAAGAAGTAGCAGAAAAATGCAAAGCGCGCGCGATGGAAATGATCGCGGCGGGCAATGAAGACTACATCGCTATGATGGAAGCAATGAAAAGTAAATCACCAGAAGAGCAGCAAAAAGCCTTCGCTTCGTACAAGCAGGCGTTTGACGATGCTCCAGAGGACGCTGAGTGAGGTGGAAGTTAAAAAGCAAAGAGCGGCCAACTTGTTGGCCGCTCTTTGCTTTATTTTTAGATATCAGTATAGTGCGAGCATGAAAGTAGGTCACGTATTTCTGTGTTCACGAGTAACCGAACAAGAGTGTCTCGAGCGGGAACTGTTTGGTGGCATGGAGGGCTACGAAAAGAAAACTGGTGAAGTACGAGCTGGGGATACCTTATTCCTTTTCAATTATCAGACCAAGAAAATTCATGGGGCTTTTGAAGCTGTATCGGATGGAGCGATGAATATTGAACCTGACGCCTGGGAAACTAGTGGCCGCAGCTTCCCATGGCAAGTTCGAGTGAAACGGGTAAAAGAGTACAAACCGATTTCTCGTCAAGACTATTGGCATCTTCTACGGTTTAAAAAGTATCCACCCGCTCGACTTGATGATGAACAAGTTTCGATTATCAATTCACTACTCATCCAAGATGAGCGATTGCCTGACAGTTCAGATGATTTTTCGTACGTTACTGACGATGGCCATTTTGTGCGCAGTAAAGGGGAATTAGAAATTGATAATTGGCTGTATCAACACGGTATTGCCCATGCCTACGAACCATTTTTAAAAGAGCTTGGGGTAAAGCGATGTGATTTTTATATTCCAGGTGGCTCTAAAGTAACAGATGGATACTTTATCGAATTCTGGGGACTGACCGACCGACGTTACCAAAAAGATCGAGAGGAAAAAACCGCACTCTATCAAGAAAAAGAATTGCAACTCATCGGTGTTGAACCAAATGATCTAAAAAAACTCGACCAAATTCTAGGAGACGCGCTATTGTAGAATCTTTGTCTAAATAGCATAAATTACGCGTTTATATGCGTATTTGATAGAATCATGCATATGTCACAACCAATTCAACTCTATACCCGAGCAACGCCAAATGGGCGGAAGATCTCGATTGCTTTAGAAGAAATGGGTCTCGAGTACGAGGCACATTGCATGGATCTCAGTAATGGCGAGCTTAAAACCGAAGACTACACGACACGCGTGAACCCAAACGGCCGCATTCCCGCTATTATTGATCCAGATGGTCCAGACGGGGAAGAGCACCGTGTGTTTGAGTCGGGAGCGATCCTGATCTATCTCGCAGATAAGAGTGGGAAGCTGATGTCGAGCGACGCTGGCAAGCGGAGCGAGACAATTCAGTGGCTCTTCTTCCAGAACGCGGGCGTGGGTCCGATGTTTGGGCAGTTTGGTCACTTCTTTAGGTTTGGCAAAGACAACTGCGACCACCCCTACCCAGTCGAGAGATACGCCAACGAAACGCGACGACTCCTCGGCGTGCTTGAGAAGCAACTTGAAGGGCAGGACTATTTGGTAGGTGAGTATTCAATCGCTGATATATCTACTTTCCCGTGGGTGGGCTGCCTCGATTGGGGCTATGGTGCTAAAGATCGTCTTAGCTTAGATGAATACAAAAACGTCATGGCTTGGCACGAACGCTGCGGTGAAAAGCCAGCATCAGTGAAAGGCGCCGAAGTCTGCGGATTTTAGTCTTGAGACATAAGTTCTTGCAACTTTCGTACCGTATTCACGTTTCGAACGGTCATGCTTTTATAAAGTTTAGTGCTGACTAGGTCGTGCATTTTGCTCTTGGAATAATCTTTCTTTTTAAGGTGCCAGACAATGGCGTCGTCTACATATATAAGTGTGTCGACCTTAGGATTTTGCTCGATGAGCTTCAGGGTTTTCTTGTTTGAGTATTCATCCCAGAGAAACATCACATCGGTCTTTTGCTCTTTATCATTGGTCCAGGCAGCAGGAATTTTTTTACAAACTTTCATTATGCTTTCTTTGCTGCGGAGCACGACCGGAATGTCGAGCTTAAAATCTTTATTGATCATTGCTTCTATTTCGTTGGTGAGGGCAGCAATGTCATTGGTGTGGGACGAAAAAATGACGTTACCAGAGTTGATGTAGGTCTGAACATCACTATGGCCAAACTTTTCAAAGCCCATTTTGAGCTTAGTCATCTCAATTTTGTTATTTCCACCAACATTGATTCCCCTGAGAAGGGCGACATACGTGTTCATGAATTGAGTTGAATAGTTTTTTTGGTAGCCGCTATAAGCGCGACGATCTTAGCTTGGTCGTAGGCATCAGGGTGTGCCTGGCCAAAGTCACCGGCGTCATTATCAAAATATTTCCCAGTCACACCTTCATGTTTCGTAGCGAGTTCATAAAGTATGTCAGCACCAACATCAGCCGACGCTCGGTGTTGGCCAAAGCCTTCACGTACCATGTTGGTGTTTAAGAGTGAGCCCGGGTTAACTGCGATGACTGAAAGGTCTGGTTCTGCAGCTGCGAGTGTAAAATTCCACATGGTGAGCGCCAACTTACTCTGTGCGTAGGCGTCAAAGTCGCTCAGGTCACTCTCGCCTCGAAGTGCCGCGAGATCGACGGGTGACTGGGCGGCAGAGCTCAAGTTAATCACCCGCGACTGCTCGCTTTGTTTTAGGAGTGGCAAGAGAGCGTTGGTGAGTACGTAGGGAGCAAAATAATTCACCACAAACCGTAGATCAATCCCGGTCGGAGTTTTGGTTACCGGTGCTTTCAGTACGCCTGCGTTATTAATCAGGATATCGAGGGTGGTAATTTTCTCCATAATTTTTTCAGCAAAATCACGGATCACAGCTAGGTCTGAGAGATCAGCAGTGAAGCCATGAACTGATTCGTTGCCAGTCACTTGTCGCAACTCTGCTACCGTAGCCGACACTTTTTCTTCGCTTCGACCGTGTATATAAATCGTGTGACCGTCGGTCGCAAGTTTGGCAGCCGCCAATTTACCAATACCATCAGTACTACCGGTAATCAGGATATTCATATGGAAGTAGTATAACAGGACGCATTTTTAAGGTGCTATAGTTTAAAAATGGAGAATCATCCGGTATATAAAATGAGTTTTGCCAGTGTGTACCCACACTACGTCGCGAAGGCGGAGAAGAAAGGACGCACGAAGCGCGAGGTGAATAAAATTATTTACTGGCTTACCGGCCACAACAGCCAAAGTTTTGCTCAGGAATTACGCAACAAAACTGATTTCAAGACCTTCTTCAAAAACGCTCCGAAATTGAATCCAAAGCGTAAGCACATCACTGGCGTTGTCTGTGGAGTCCGAGTCGAAGGAATCAAAGAGAAAACTATGCGCGAAATTCGCTATCTCGATAAGCTGATTGATGAACTTGCCAAAGGGAAGCCGATGAATGCCATTTTACGACAGACTCCCTAGACTGTTACACCACTCCATCGCCCGACATCCAAATACCAATCGAACGAGTGGCGGGAATACGCGAGAGGACAATCATAATGATGACGGTCAGAGGCACAGAGATAAACATGCCAGGAATACCCCAGATTGCACCCCAGAAAAACAGTGAGAAGAATAGTAGCAACGAACTCACATTAAGTTTTTTGCCAAGATATTTTGGTTCAAGTACATTCCCAACGTAGAGCTGAATGGCACCGATAACAATCAGCAGCACTAGGGCTGGCCACCAGGTGCTAAAGCTCACAAACGCAAAAGCGACGGGGAAAATCGTAGCGATAATAGAACCGATGCTAGGAATAAAGTTCATAATGAAAATAATAAATGCCCAGACAAAGGCAAATTCAAGACCTACCGCCAACATTACTCCATAAGAGAGAAGTCCAGTCAGGGCACTGATCGCGGTTTTGATACTTATGTATTGCTCGATACTAGCGATGATGTCAGAAAAAAGCGCGTGTTGTGATTCATATTCGTCTCCGCTCGCCGCCTTAAGTTTCGCTTGGGCGTATTTTTGTTCACCAAAGATATAGAGTAAGTAAACCAAAACCGTGAAGATGGTGGTGGAGAGGGAGGTGGCTGCATTGGCGACGTTGGCTGCGACGCTTTGAAAATCGACAGTCGCGAGATTATCTTCCACCAGTGCCGTAAGATTAATGCCAATCGCTGCTTCAATACTGATTGCTCGCTCCTCGAGGTTGGCTTCAAGCTCTGGGTAGACGTTGCTGAATTGTTGTAAGTCAAAAGCAAGTAGGTTGGCTAAGACAAACAAAATACCAATGAATGCAATAAATGAGAGAGCATTCTGCAGGCGACGAGGAATAAACTTTCCGTGGAAGGTGATTTTGGCAAATTGTTTATTCCAGGCAGTGATAATCACCCATAAGAGGAAGGCGAAAATGACCGGCAGTAAAATATCGCCTCCGACCCAGGCCAGCGCGAGGAGGATCGAGAAGATTAGAAGGCCGTTAAGAAGAGGGTTGTTCATAATGCAGTCAAAAGTATTATTGTATTTTCTATACTACACCAAAATTAAAAGCCAGCATAAAGCTAGCTTTTAATTTCCGTTATGTGGAGATCTGTGCACCCTAAACCAATATATAGAAAATTGGTTAAATCGCAATACAATCAATGACTTCTTAGACTTTAAACACCAAGTCAGATTTTTGTATTTATGGGTCGATGAGTTGAGATCAACCCAGTTATGAGTTAATGTGTGACAATTAACCCAGAAAATGCTATATTCGGGTTAATGTCAAAAACACTTTTAGAACACGTTTTCCCTCCAAAGTTAGGTGAAATCTATGATGAAGATTTTGCGAATCAACTTGCAGAAACACAGGGTGCTGTTAAGAGTTTGTTACAAACTTCAAGGTTATTACAGAACCCTGATTTACTTATGGCACCTATTCTTGCAAAGGAAGCAGAGTCAAGTTCTCAGCTTGAGGGAACTCAGGCCTCCATTGTAGACGCGTATCAAATTGATCTTACTGAGCAGACCGCTGAGAAGCGAAATGATGCTTTAGAGATTAGAAACTATGAGTCTGCAATGAGGAAGGGGTTAGTAGCTCTGAAGAAGTATGGGTTAAATGAAATGGCAATTCGTGAAATGCATAAGACGTTAATGACTGGTGTGAGAGGTGAAGATAAAAGTCCTGGAGAGTATCGGAAGAAAGAGGTGTGGATTGGTAAGTTGGGAACAAGTAAAGGTAAAGCACGTTATTTACCGCCAGATCCTGTTCATGTTCCAAAAATGATGGAAGTACTATCCTCATATGTAAAAGATGCAGGTAAGACTAATCCTTTAGTTGCGTGTGGTGTTATTCATCATCGCTTTGAGGCAATTCACCCTTTCGAAGATGGTAACGGACGTGTCGGTAGGCTGTTAATCACTCTCTATTTGGTTGATCAAGGGTTACTTGATATGCCGATTTTGTATCCAAGTGGTTATTTTGAAGAAAATAAAAGTGATTACATGGATGCACTTTCTAAGGTTGATAAAAAGGAGGAGTGGAAGACATGGTTGCTGTTTTTCTTGAAGGGGATTCAGTTTCAGGCAGAACTTTCACTACAGTTGGTGTTAAAAATTGATTCGCTTTATAAAGATGCTTTTGAAAAAGCGACTGCTCAGTCAACAAACATTAACTTGATTAAAGTCCTGGATTACAGTTTCTGCAATCCTTTCTTCACTGTTCCATTTATTGTTAGATTCACTGATATCCCTTCGTCTACTGTTCAGCGTTACGTAGAGATATTAGAAAAACTTGGAGTAATCGAACATTCAGGGACTTTCAAAAAACAGAAAGTTTACGTCAATAGAAAGCTGGTAGATATTTTGAGAGAAATCTAGATACTACACAAAACCCTCACTGTTAAGTGAGGGTTTTGTGTTCAAATAAGAAGAGATTGGTGGACACGGTGCGGGAGAACTGGGATGTATTGCAGCAGTGGATATTTGATATGCACGTGGTTCTAAAGGAGCAGGGAGAAGAGAAGAATAACCTTGTATTTGCTTGATATTAGTACTCCATTACATACACATACTAGTAATAGAATACTAACTCTCCAAGAGTTAGATAGAACTATACGTTACTGCACCGATGCAGTAACCGATAAATGTGTGTCAACACCGAGTAATACCACTAGAGGTAGAAAGACGTTCGGAGGGGTAGACCCGGGGGTAGTTGTTGTGAAATTGGCACGTGCGTTCGCCATCGACTGCACAGTAACAGAGGCTTGTTTTTACGCAGGTATTTCGAGAGATTCATTCTATCGCTTTAGTGCTAAACATCCTGAATTTCGCAACACTCTCGAAAGTTTCAGGATGACACCCACGTTGTCAGCAAGGAAGGCATTTATTGATGCATTCACGATGCAGGGAGACTGGCGGGCAGCTTTGGCGTATTTGAAGTGGAAGATGCCGAATGAATTTTCGCACTCTGAGCCAGTGTATACAACTGTCTCACCTGTAATTAGTCAAAATGTTAGAGTATAAGTAATGGCCATTGTATGACCGAAGCATTTTTCGTTAGGCAATTAGAAAAACAGTTCATTAAAGATGGTTTTTACACCAATCGGGAGGTTGGTGTTGGTTATGGAATTGCTGATTTAGTTTTATTTAAACCCAACAGAGGCAAGGTATTGAAGCGCTTAGGACATAATCAACACACGAGACTTCTCAGTGAGAACTACTTTAAAATTCTGGATAAGATTGCCGACTACGAACATACGGATGTACCAACTCATATCTCAGAAATCGAAGCACAAATCTCAATGTCCAGAGGAACATTGAGGTACTCTGTTATCCCGAGGCTAAAAAAAGCTGGATATATTCGAGAGGTGGAAAAAAGCTACTATCTGAAAATTAACGGATGGCTACCTATATCGAAAGAACTCATTGCTATTGAAGCAAAACTTCATGATTGGAAAAAAGGTCTACAGCAGGCTGCTCGTTATAAATCATTCGCACATAGATCTTATTTGGCGGTACCTAGTAAGATAATTAAAAACATACCAGTATCAGAAGTTAGGAAGTATGGAGTTGGGCTGATTGGTTTCGATGTTGATACTGAAGCGAAGTATTATCCAGTCGCTGCAAAAAGGATTACGCCTTTCAATTTAAATAAAAGGGATTACGCCTCAGAGTATTTTTGGAGCGCTAGTTTGAAGAAGGATGTTCAGTCTTTGCGATAGCTGAGATGTAGGAGTCTGTAAATTGTTTTGCTGTCACTACTCTAATATCCTCGTATCTCCCTACTTTCCTTAAGTGGTTATCTTCAGAAACAATAACTTTTATTCCTTCAGCTTTTGCGATTCTAAAGTATTCGTCATCATCTGGGTCTTCAGTAATGGTAATTCCTTCATAAACACCTTCAGTATCAACTATCGTAATGACTGATTTGTAGTCATGCTCTAATTTCTCAACAGTATAAATTTGCTTCTCAAGATATGGTTTGAATTCTTCACGCTGAATGACATCCATAAATTCAGCATAAGAGACCGAAGAACCATAGAGAGCTATTTTTTTCTCGAGAGCTAGATTGATTACCCAACGCTTCGGTCCTCCTCCGCCAAGCATGCTCCCCACTAAGACATTTGTGTCTGGAACAATCTTAATCATCTGACTTATCGATTTCTGCTAATAACGCCTCAAGTTCTTCATTGTCTGTTTCTGGATCGCTCCAAGTTCGAGCTTGCTCTAGTACTTGAATCCAGCGCGCGTGAAAGTCATTTCTTACTAGAAGTTCATGGTCTCTAATATATCTTGTGAGCAATCGTTGTGCAGAAGAAATACTACCAATCATCAAATTGATTTTTTCTTCCCGACTTTTTCCTCTAAGTGTAGCGATTGTAGCTACTCTGTTGTTTAAATAGTGTCTCTTTTTTGTTTCCGCAGATGGTTCAGAATCATTAAAGTCAATGTTGCAACCAGTTGAGGTACCCACGTAGCCAATTTTTGCAGCTTCCTCGTAGTTGATGTAATTTAAAATCTCCGGAATATAGATGCGTTGGTGAATATGTTCACTACCACCAGACCCTTCTTGGAGCTGTTTGACTGTAATCCCTTCACTTTCATGGATGCCACTCGAAAAAGCTGCTGCCCCTAAAGCCAACAAGACCTCCCCGTAACCACCCATCGGAGATAGAAGAACTTTAGTGCGTGCTTGAAGTTGGTGTACCAAATTAGCTAGACCAAGAAGGTGAGGTAAATCGTTCTTTCTCGCATCGAAATCAGTGATGCTCAGTATGACACCTTCCAATCTATCAGAGTAGTCATCACAGTATCGACTGACGATATTGTTAATAACTAATTGTCTGGTGAGTATTTGAGAGTGAGTACAAATTTTTGCAAATACTGGTAAATCAATCTCGTTTTGCTCCAGGTAGACCAAAGTCTCTGACAGCAGAGTTAAATTAACTGCAAACTTTGTGTCGTCTGTGTCTGGAGTGTATAGGTAGGGTGCAATTATGGCATTTGCTCCCGCAGTCAATTGTTCATTCACTGAGAGTTCAATAAATTCAGAACGGTGACGTTTTTCCGAATACAGTAACTCAGGTTCGATATCAGGATAGCCAATTTTTTGGAAGTTTGTTTTTGATTTTGCGTCAGAAAAGAACGCCTTGTGAGTCACAGGATCAACAAGTAGTTTTGGTGTATGGTCACGCAATAACGGTAGAACATTCCCACGCCATTTCACGTGGTTTAAATCAATCGCTAAGAAGTCCATACCATCAGTCCACTCAGTTATCTTTCCGTCCATAACTTTAGGAATGAATCCAGGAACGTTTTCTTCATTGAAGAAGCTCATGAAGGACACTATACACTAAAAGTGTAAATCATGAATTACTATGGCATAATCTACTCACAACTGAATAAAGCCGGTAACCAAACTTATAAACCCCTCATCAAGGGCTGTGTTTGGTTACCGGCTGGTCTTCGGACTATAAAACCTTGGTGAGGGTTTTATAGTGCTTTAGAAACAATAAGCCGGTAACCATGAAAAAATTTATATATTGCACGTTTGGGATACTAGCCCTATCTTTATAGGTTCACTAGTTCCAGAGTCCCAGAACGAGAATTTGGGCTCCACAAGCACGTTTAAACCTTTGGACTACGAGGTTGTAACAGTGAGAGATGATTCATATCCTGGATGTAAAAGAGAAACAGTGTATGTTGTCATCGATAACTCAGGAGCATATCAGCGAACATTGGATTTCATTCGGGACAAATATCTTTTAAATGCCGATGAGGTAACAGTGTTTGCATATTTGCCAGAGGAGAAAGAGAGTATTCAAAATGGTTCAAATGGAACGTACACTGTCGGTAAATCTGAAGCAACAAACTGTAACTAGTTACTGCATTTTAAATACTATCCACGCACTACTGTTTGCGGAGTGCAGAAGAGCCACTTAGTATTTAAGTACAACTTAGCGTTAGAAGCTAAGCACATAATTTCAGGGAATAAAGAAGTCTGTAGTGCTTCCTATTTCCTTGTGTTGTGTACCGAAAGTAGGAGGCATCTCAGGCGAGATGCTTTTTATGTTGTCTATCGAAGAATGTCGAAAATATCTGGGCGAAACTAAGTTAAGCGATAAAGAAATCGAAGATATTCGTGATGGATTACAAGAATTGATTGTTGGAATCTTGGACGAGGAGTTTTCTAAATACGATACATTTTGATTATGGAAAGGAAGGCTTTAATTTATTGTAGGGTTTCATCTGAACGTCAAAAGAATGACGGACATGGTCTTGATAGCCAAGAACATAGGTGCCGCGAATACGCAGCTAGACTTGGATATAAGGTTGAGCGTGTGTTTCCTGACAGTTTCACTGGCGGTGGTGACTACATGAAGAGACCAAAGATGGCTGAAATGCTGGAGTATATTGCTGACAACGGACACAAAGAGTATGTGGTTATTTTCGATGATTTAAAAAGGTTAGCCAGAGATACTATTAGTCACTGGCAACTCAGGGATCATTTTAAAAAACTTGGAGCCATTGTTGATTCCCCAAATTTTGAATTCAAGGATGATGAAAGTACCTGGTTACATGAGGCCATATCTGCTGTATTTAATGAAAACGAAAGAAGAACTAATCGAGTTCAGGTAATACAAAAAATGAAAGCTCGTATGGAAAAGGGGTACTGGACTTTTGGTTCTGTTATACCTGGTTATAAACGCCAGCAGCACGCTCTGGGTGGGTGGCTCTTGGTTAAGGATGAAATAAAGTCCGTTCTAGTGTTTGAAGCACTTGAGGGTTTTGCAAACGGAAGGTTTCTGAGTAGGACTGAAGTGAAAAATTTCCTAACCAGACATGACTTCAAGGATGGAAAGGCCATACACTTATCGTTAGTCGATAGGTTGATTGAAAGAAGAGTTTTGTATGCTGGCTATATTGAGTATCCAAAATGGGATATTGATAGGAGAAAGGGTCACCATGAAGCAATTATCAATGACGAAATTCTGGAGAAATTGGATGCAATAGTTGCTGGTAAACCGATACTCAAGAAGCGAAAGAATGATAATCCAGACTTTCCACTAAGGGGTTTGTTTGTTGTGAAGCATGCGGTACTCCAATGACGGCTAGTTGGAGTGTGGGTAGGACAAAAAAATATCCGTACTATCGAGGTAGAAACGAAAAGAACTGCGATAGCTGCAAGAAGAGTTTCAATGGTCATAAGATGGAAAAACAGTTTGTTTCCTTACTTAAGAAACTACAACCTTCAGAAAATGCGACGGGACTAGTAGAAGCTATCTTTCTTGAAGAGTGGAATAGTCGGGCGGCTCAACTAAAAGCAAAGATCAACAAAGCTCATAGACAGTTGAAGGAACTAGATGAAGAACAGAACAGGTTAATCAGTCGAGTAGCCGGTGCTGACAAGGAAAAGGTGGCGAGAGCTTATGAGAAGCGCGTAGAAGAAATAGATGATGAGAGACAAAAACTACTGGCTGCAACTAAGAAATCTAATGTAGAGGAGGAAGATTTTGGAACCGCATTACAGGCAGTATTTTCTATATTGAAGAATCCAAGCAAATACTGGATAGAAGGTGATTTTCAACGAAAAAGACTAGTTCTAAAACTAGTCTTTAACGAACCTATCACGTATAGTCCAGAAAATGGTTTTGGAACCGGAAATCTATCAATACCAGTAAGGTTATTTAAGCAGAAACCGTCTAAAGGTTCCCAGTATGTGGAGATGGGGGGAGTTGAACCCCCGTCCGAGTTAGGGCAAATACATGAGTCTACAGTGCGTAGTCACTCCTTTGATTTAAAACCTAAAGCTTGAGAAGTAACAAAACACGTTAGGTTCGAGTCATAAGAAATTCGATCAACGACCTGACCAATCGTTGACTATATTCTCATGGTTATTACACCAGGGCTACCTTATGAGAAGTGGGGTAGTCTGATGTCGCTTCGGCGAGCGTAGAGTTACGCTACAGCGGGAGCGAAGCCAAACGCCTTGGCGTATGGGCTTGGTACGCTATTCTTTGCACGTACAAGTGAACACTGTTGTAACGCAGTCAGTATTCAGCTGCGACACTGCACATATATTTAAACCGCTAACCGTCGATGCCTGTCATCCCCTGTGAAAGTCCGGGGGACTTTCACAGTTGAGCGCAGTGCTTACACAAACGCTCGGTGAAAGGTGTCTACTTGCATATCTCAAATGCGGTAGCTCCACCAGCTTCTCACAGGAAATTTCAGAAACCTGAAGTTAGTTATTACTTACTCTAAAACGGTGGCGACCAGGAGTGGTCGCCGGGGCTTCACTCGTCTTGTGAGAAGTCTGGTTCTTTCAGAAACCAGCTAATAATCCAGACGGCAGTTATAACCAAAATGTTCAGTCCTGCCTCAAATCGTTCGCGATTCTTTTGACATGGTTCGCAGTTTTTCATCTGTCCCTCCCTCATAAAACCGCTTGAGAATAAGTAATGTATGTTGTTGTCAAAAAACGGGGTTGGGTGAGCCAGTAGAGGCTCACCCGAGGCGTGATCCAGTGTCTTCGTGAGGATCGCGCGCGCGCTCCTCACTCCTCTCTGGTTCTAGACACCAGACGATAAATCTTCTGATCAACGAAATGATCCAAAACTCTCTGTACTGCAACGTCTCCTCCTTTTTCTATAGTGCGTGGTTGCTAGGTGGAGGGAAGCGAACGTATCGCTTCCCAAAGAGCAGTCTGCAGGGCCGCTCTCTAGTGGACGGTTTTGTTTTCAGGATTGTCGCTAAAGCCGCCAACCTTACATAACAACCAGCCTAAGACGGCGTCGCGAAGTTGTTCCTCATCGAACGGGTCACCACAAAGGCCTTGAACCGTTGCTTCGGCTGCTAAGGCCATGGAGCACTCCTCAGCCAACTCAGTCAAGGTTTGCAGCTGTGCTCCTTTGCCCTGTCTCTCGAGAGTACTTGTCATGATTAAGAGTATTTCACTCTTTTGCGCCTCGACAATTTCGTCAGAAGCCGTCTTGGTTTGCGGACTTGTGATTATATTTCTCACGGTTGTCCCTCTCTGTTGCTAGGTGTAGCACTATTGCTCCACCTAGCAACCACTCACTATTGATTTTTTAACGTTCGTTCGATGTCGCGTTTGACATCGCGTGCCTTGATCGTTTCGCGCTTATCTTGCTTCTTTTTACCACGCACGATAGCGATTTCAAGCTTGATTTTTCCGGCTTTATTATAACAACGAATTGGTGCTATTGTCAAGCCACGTTGTTCGCTTTTAGCTTCTAGTTGAGCCACTTCTTTGTGATTGAGGAGAAGGGTGATGGTGCGTTCAGGGTCGTAGTCTTTGGGAGCGTTGGCGGGTTGGTAGGGAGCGATATTTGTACCGACCAAAAACACCTCACCGCCCCGAACTACCACGTGTGAACCTTCTAGTTTAAGCTTGCCATTGCGAATTGCTTTGACTTCATGGCCGGTTAATACCAAACCAGCCTCGAAGGTGTCGAGAATTTCGTAATCAAACGTGGCTTTGCGGTTACGGGCTAAATCACTCATAGGAAAATAGTACCGCCAACTATAGCAAAAAACTCGCTAATTAGCCTTATTTCTGTATAATGGCGCCACTATGCAGCAGGAAGAAAAATCGGTCGTGGCTGAAGAACAAAAGCCAGAAAACGCCGTTGAAAACAACAAAGAAAAAAAAGCTGACACCAGCAAAAAAGATAAAGAGCAAAAAGGGATGAAGATGCCTAAGATGGATAAGGTACCGCTTGGTCCAGGCAACTTCTGGAACAATATGCTCACCACGATAGTGATTTTGATCGCGATGACGTGGATCTTTTCGGAACTGGCCAATGAAGAACAGCCGCCAGAAGAATTATCTATTTCTGAAGTCGTGACCCAGGTGAAAGATGGGGAGGTGAGTGAGATTATTGTACGCGGCACGACGCTTGAGATTATGTATGGTGATGAGACTCGGAATAAAGGCGAAGCTAAGAAAGAAACCGATGCCGCAATTTCCGAAACCCTCACCAACCTTGGTGTAACCAGTGAGCAGCTAGCAGCCGTGAAGATCGATGTGCAGCGCGAGACTGGTTTTGGGTATTGGCTTGGTCAGCTGGCGCCATTTCTTTTCCCGCTGATCTTTCTCGGGATCATTATTTGGTTCTTCACTCGCTCAGTGCGTGGAGCCGGGATGCAAGCTTTGAACTTTGGTAACAGTAAGGCTCGGGTAATTGACCCTAATGATCAATCACAAAAAGTAACGTTCAAGGATGTGGCTGGCGCTAAGGAAGCGAAACAAGAGCTTGAAGAAATTGTCGATTTCCTGAAGAATCCAAAAAAGTTTCTTGATATTGGAGCACAGATTCCAAAGGGGGTGATGATGATGGGTGCACCAGGAACTGGTAAAACCTTGCTTGCTCGAGCAGTGGCTGGTGAAGCGGGCGTACCGTTCTTCTCAATTTCTGGTTCAGAGTTTGTCGAGATGTTTGTTGGAGTGGGTGCATCGCGCGTGCGCGACCTGTTCCAGATGGCTAAGAAGTCAGCACCAGCCATTATTTTTGTTGATGAGATCGACGCTGTCGGTCGTATTCGTGGGACTGGCGTAGGGGGAGGTAACGATGAGCGTGAGCAAACGCTCAACCAGATTCTCGTAGAGATGGATGGCTTCGAGCCAAGTGAAAAGGTAATTGTGATGGCGGCAACTAACCGCCCTGATGTGCTTGACCCAGCTTTGCTCCGACCAGGACGATTTGACCGTCGGGTGACGATTGACCTCCCTGACCGCGATGACCGAAAATCGATTCTTGAAGTCCATGCGCGCAAGAAGCCATTGCAGGAAGATGTGAATCTCGAAATTATTGCCCAGCGCACGCCAGGTTTTTCAGGTGCCGACCTGCAGTCGCTTATGAACGAAGGAGCTATCCTCGCTGCACGTGAGAGTCGTAAGAAGGTAGGGCAATTTGACTTGATTCGTTCAATTGAGAAAGTGATGCTTGGTCCAGAGCGAAAGACGCACGTGTTGTCTCGCTATGAACGAGAAGTGACGGCATACCATGAAGTTGGTCATGCCTTGGTGGCTTCTGTTTTGCCGTACGCTGACCCAGTGCAGAAAATCTCGATCATTTCTCGCGGTCGCGCAGCGGGCTATACGCTCAAGCTGCCAGACCAGGATCGGCGCATGCACACCAAGAATGAATTTATGGATGACATTGCCATGACTCTTGGTGGGTACGTGACTGAGGAGATGATTTTTGGCGACCTCTCTACCGGGCCGCAGAATGATCTTCAGGTGGTCGCAAACCTCGCCCGCGACATGGTCACCAAATATGGTATGAGCAAGCTTGGTCCGGTTGCGCTTGAAGGTACAGGCGGTCGCTTGATCGGCGGGGGAGTGAGCGAAGATCGTGGTTTCTCTGATGATGTTGCTAAAGCAATTGACGATGAGGTGTCTCGCATTATTGAAGAAGGGAAAGAGAAGGCGCGCGAAATTCTCACCAAACATAAAGATGCGTTGGAAGGCATTTCTAAAAAACTTGTCGAGGTAGAAACACTAGAACGGGAAGAATACGAAGCCTTGCTGAAGGAATACAATATTGAAATTAACGATGCCTATAAAGCGCAACGGGAAATGGAAGAAAAAGTAGGAGATCCATCAAAGGCGCTTGAGACACCCGCTTCAGAAAAACAGCCTGAAACATAGTTGTCCACAGAGGCATCTTTCAATATAGCGTATCTGCTATAAGATATCTGGTAATGGAGGTCGCCCCGAGAGGGGCGACCTCTTTCGTGTGTACAAAGTATTATTAGGCCTAATCATAAAACACCATGCAAACCACCATTGCACGAATGTTTCAACTATACTTCTTCGCAGCTTTATTTTTGATTGCGACCGTAGCGGTTGTCCCCGTGATGACCCAGGCGCAAACTGATGCTGCAACCAGTACTGAGGAAACGACTGATGAATCTGGTGATACATCAGAAGACGACACTTCAGATGAGGAAGCTGACTCCTCTGATGAAGCAGAAGAAGAATCGAATGACGAATCTGACGAGGATGATGCGACTAGCGACCGCCGGGAGGCGATGCTAGAACGGATCGCCGAATTGCGAGCAGTCATTGAAGAGAGGAAGGCTGCTCTTGAAGAACGTAAGGCACAATTCCAAGATAATAAGGAAGAGCGCCAAGAAAATCGCGAAGAAAAGAAAGCAGAGTTTCAAACTAATAAGGAAGAATTCTTTGCAAGTATTGCTGACCTTTCAGAGGAAGAACGAAAGGCGGCGATGATGGAGTGGATCGAAAATCTTCGTGCAGCAATTGAAGAACATAAGGCACAATTCCAAGATAATAAGGAAGAGCGCCAAGAAAATCGTGAAGAAGTAAAAGAAGAGTTTCAGGATAAGCGCGAAGCGCTTCTCGAGCGAGTAGCTGAACTACGCGAGAAGTTAGAAGAACGTCGTGCCGCACGCTTGGCTGATGAAGAAGCAGAGGAGGAGAGTGGCGAAGATGTAGAAGAAGAAACTGAAGAAGAGGAAGGTGAAGTCCAAGAAGAATAATTGCCTATACAAATAAACGTGAGAGAGCGGCAGCCGTCAGGCTGCCGCTCTTTTTAGTTCATAGCTTTCTCCAAACAACGATTGTTCGGGTTTGTATCTATGGAAGGCGTGTTTAGATTTTTTCGCGTACTCGCTTCCTTGTTTCATGTAGACAGGCAGAATGAAATCTTGCTGATATCGCCACAAGACGTACTCTGCCAGTGCAAATATCATATCTGCGTTTGCAGCCTGGTCTCGACTGTAGGGAGCGAACCACCAGTCATGAAATATAACAATGCCATCTGATGGCGATAACTCTTCCTGATACAAGTCACTGAACTTGTGCTTAAAGAAGTGTATGATTGATCTTGCTTCACTGATAGTGGTAGCTGGTTCGAATGAATAGGGTGCGAGTGCGAGTAGTAGAGGAGGTTCCAATTTGTTCTCCTTTGTAGATGAGCCTCTAAGGCTCTAGTATAGCAAAAGTTATCGTAATTGCTCGACATCCACAATAACGCCGTCTTCCATATGGAAAATCCGGTCACACCCAAGGGCATACTCTCGCTCATGCGTCACCATGACAACCGTTTGTTGGTAGTCGCGATTGAGAGAAGTGATCAGTTCAATAATCTGCTTCCCTGAGACACTATCGAGATTGGCGGTTGGTTCGTCCGCAAATAAAATCTTTGGCTTGCCGGCAATCGCTCGAGCGACCGCAACACGCTGCTGCTCACCCCCCGAGAGCATACCAGGAAGGTTGGGGTACTTGCCTTCAAGTCCGACGGAATCAATTGCTTCGCGAGCAATTCTGATTGATTCATCCCAGTCAACACCACTCATGAGGAGTGGCATTAAGACATTCTCTTCAGCGTTAAGGTCTGGCACCAGGGCGTAGTCTTGGAACACATACCCAAGAGTGTTGAGGCGAAATTCCGTACGTTCAGTTTCAGACATAGTATCCACCGTGACACCATTGATGGTGATGCTTCCTTCACTCGGTTCATCGAGGACTGAGAGTTGATACATGAGGGTTGATTTGCCAGCTCCCGACTTGCCCATGATGGCAACAAATTCACCTTCTTCAACGCTCACATCAACACCCTTAAGAACATGGGTAACGAGCGGTTCTTCTCCAAAGCGACGGTGAATGTTTTTTGCTTCAATAATTGCCATGATGTTTATTTACGTCCAAGAATGGAATTAAGGGTGTTCTGCTTCGCGATCAGCCAGGCTGGCAAAAGTCCAGCGAGCAGAGTGATCACAAAGAGTACCAAGAAACGATAGAAGGTACCCTCTGGCTCAGCCACCAGGATACCGTCACTAAAGGGGAACTTAATTGGATTTTCATCAAAATACGGAATCAGGATCACGTAGGTCACAAATGCTCCGAGGGCTGACCCAAAGAGAGCGTAGAAAGCGGCTTGGATCACGTAAGCAAACTCGATGGCCTGACGTTGGATACCAATACCTTTCAAGATACCAATCTGTCGCCGACGCGAAAGCGCGTTGATGAAAATGATAATAAAGATCGTGATTGATGCGACCACAATTCCAATCGAACCAATAAAGGTACCAAGAATATTGAAAGTGTTTTTGATGTCGGTAATAAACTTTGGCTTGCCTTCGTCATACGTTTGAATCTTGGCAAAATCATCGAGGCCAGCCGAAACAAGTGACGCTTTCACCCCATCTTCCATCCCTTGCTCCACCACACGAATAACAATTTGGTCAGCGTTGCGGTCGAAGCGTTCAAAAACACGTCGGAACTCACGCTCGGGAATGTAGCTGTTGAGGGAGACCTCATCGACCTTTGATTGCACAATTCCCTTCACTGTAAATTCTTTTGAGATATTGCCTGAAGTTAGGCGGACTTTATCGCCTGGCTCAACGCCAGACACTGTTTCAAAAATATCACCAAAGTTCTCGGCGTACTCTTCAGTATAGAGAGCGCCCAGCAAGATAAAACCTTCTTCGTCGGGGTCTAGATATTCTCCGGCTACCACACTTTTGGAAAGGTTGCTCATCAATTCTTCCTGGACAGGATCGATACCCGTGACCCGAACTGAAGCGATATCACGCTCACCAGAAAGGTCACGACGTTCTTCGTAATTAGCTTCAATAATGCCACCGTCTTCGTAACGAATTGAGTAGGCAGTGATTTCGGGGAAGGCTTGCAATTGCCGCTCAAAGGTTGGGGTCTCAAGGATTCTGTCCTCGTCGTCACGGGCAGAAATAATAATGTCACCGATTGACTCCGCGCGGACCGCTCGTTCAGCTCCTTCAATCAGACCTACCAAAATACCTGATACGGCGATCAGGTTGAGAAACGTGAGCATCATCACAAAAATAATCAGGAGGGTGGTCCAAATATTAGCGCGCTGGATTTGGCGCAAACCAAGGAGTAAGCCAACCCGAAGCGACTGCATGCTACGGGGCGACGATAATGTCGCCAACGTTTAGTCCGATAACTTCGATATAGCCGTCATTACCGACAACTCCAACTTCAACAGTTGTAGAGGCCTTAGTTTCGCCCTGCATCACCATGACTGAGTACACGCCATTGTCTTCAATCACAAATCGCTTTGGCAACCGGGTTACGTTCACGCGCTCTTCGACAATAATATCAATATCTGCGTTGAGGCCACTGCGCAGCCAAGACGGTGGTTCATCAAATTGTAGTTTTGCTTCGTAGTAAGCGACTCCATCGATCTCGGTTGCTAGGGGTGAAATAAAACTAATGTGTGCGGGGAGCACCTCCTCTGTTCGCGCGTCAAACACGATCTCGGCTGGTTGGTCGACTGAGACTTTCGTAATATCAATTTCTGGAATTCGCGCGGTCATTTCAAACACGTCATCAGCCAGGAGTGTAATGACCGGGTTGGTACTTACTGTTTCGCCAGCCAAAATATCAACGTTTGTTACCGTGCCAGCAAACGGGGCTCGTAGGGTGCGGTCTTCGATTTCAGCGTTCACCCGTTCAAGTCGAGCCTCTGCCTGGGCAACCGCTGCATTTGCTCGCGCTAAGGCTTCACTGCGGGGGTCGGCATTTTCAAGGGTCTGCTCCTGCAGAGCCAGGCTAAGAGCCTCTTCAGCGTCACGGATGTTGTTGGTAGCTTGGTCTTCGGCGAGCTCTAAAGCGTTCAGAGTAGCGATGTAGTTGGGTGATTTTGTATTAGGAATTTCGATAATCCAATCTGAATTTGAGTAGCGATCACCGCTCGTGAATTGTAGTTTGAGACCGCAGCTGCCAAACAAGCTCGCTTGATCAGTAGTTGCTGGGTACGTACCGCCCCCAAGTCCTGACAGCCGGAAAGAAAAGCCAGACTCAGCATCTGAAGAAAATGCATCCAGGATGTATTCACCCGCTTGATCACAGTTATAGCTGCCGCTCACGGTTGGCGCAGTAGCGGTTTCTTCTGGATCGAGCGAACGGGCTTGGAGATTAGATGAGAGGAAGGTACGGCGGGCGTTAGCTACTTTTTGCTCTTCTTCAGTTATGGTTTGTTCGAGTTCATTTTCTCGAATAAGAATATTTTGATTGGTGACGGCTCGCTGCTCGTCGCGCGGTCCACTTATGAGTTCGTCACGGTCAGCCCGCGCTGAACCAAGGGCAGCCAGAGCGTCTTTCCGATCGGCTAGGAGTGTGCTCTGCTCAATGGTGGCCATTACTTCGCCTTCTTGCACAAAATCACCTTCACGGACATTGATTTCGCGAGCGATACCAGTCACGGGGAAGGCTAGTTCGGCCGTATTTTCAGCTTCTACCACACCCGATACTGATACGAGTTGTAGTACTTCACCTTGGTCTACGGTAGTGGTGACGATTTCTTCGCCCTTCCGACTACTTAATGAGAAGAGCATTACCAAAGCCACTGCAATTAAAATAACTGCACCAACGACGTAATATGATTTTCCGCTGAGAAGGATCCGCATCGGTGTAAGTATAGCAACTGGTGCTTAAAAAACATTAGTTTCCTTGCACACCACGCTACAGTTGAGGTATTAATTTATTACAACTACAAGTTGTCCGCCCGGTTGGATTGACCTAATTTTTAATGACGATAGGAATATAAAAATGGAAATACTCTGGTGGTGCGAACCAACGACCACGAAGTATATCGAATTCAATTTTCGGTCCACCCACCAGGACTTGAACCTGGAACCACGAAGGTATAAGCTTCGCGCTCTACCGATTGAGCTATGGGTGGACTGAAAATTCAATTTGATACAAATTTCATTCACTCGGTCATCAAAGTAAACTTTCGCGACCCTCGTTCATTCATTTGTAAGCTTCGCGCTACTACCAACTGAGCTAAGGGCGGCTGATAGTGGGGAAACTATACCGCGCAGGGCACTATTCCTCAAACAGTTGACTTGCTGTATCAGTATTGTCTTTTGTTAAGCACAGGGTGGGTTGTCGACTGCATTTCTCCATGGTACAAAGAAATTGAGTGCGATTGGCACTCATAAAAAAGAGGAGAAAACATCCTGAACAAAGAGTTTTTGGCCTTGAGCCCCCGCAATTTCCGATCTTTACATGACGACACAAAACGGAGGTGATCCAGCCTTTTAGGCTCATCTCAAGGATTTGACCAGTTTCATAACCCTTAATGGGAGCGAATCGCTGTGAAGCTGAGAAGTAAATCTAAGCCGGGGACTGAACATATCCCCGACCCAACCTGGCCTGGCGCTCTTTGCGACCAGGCCAATCTCGTGCATTACTCCATATGTAACGTCTCGCCGATTTTGGCAACTTTTTCATATATGAGAGGGAAGTTTTTGTTGAGGTCTGGGTGAGCTTCCACTAAATCCCTTGCTTCGTTGCGGGCGGCTTCTACTAACTTCAAATTTTTAATCGCTTCCATTCCAAGGTCAGTGAGGCCTGATTGCTTAGCGCCATACAGTTCGCCAGAGCCGCGGAACTGCAGGTCATGTTCCGCCAGTTCAAAACCATTTTTGGCAGTCGAGAGCGCTGAGAGGCGTTCTTTGGTTTTTTCACTTTTACTATCAGTGACCGCAAAACAATATGGCTGGTGGGTACCACGAATCACGCGACCGCGCAGTTGGTGTAATTGGGAGAGACCAAAGCGCTCGGCGCCTTCGATAATAATATTAGTGGCGTTTGGCACGTTCACTCCGACTTCGACGACACTGGTTGCGACAAGCACATCAAACTTGTGATCATTAAATTCCTCCATCACTTTGTCTTTTTCGTTTGGTTTCATCTTGCCGTGTAGAATGCCTACTTTGTAGTCTTGAAACTCTTTTTCTTGCAAACGTTTAGCTTCGGCCTTGACCGACTTCAATCGCAAGGCCGAAGCTTTGTCTGGGTCGGGCTCGTCGATACGTGGACAAATCACATAGGCTTGACGGCCGGCCGCAAGTTCACCTCGTACGTGTTCGTACATTTCTTTACTTTGACCTGGGCCGATTACTTTTGTTATGACAGGTTTGCGGCCGGCCGGCATCTGATCGAGGAGGGTAATGTCGAGGTCACCATAAATGGTAAGAGCCAGGGTGCGGGGAATTGGGGTGGCAGTCATGGAGAGAAGGTGTGGCATACGAGCATCTTTCTTGGCCAAAGCCTTGCGTTGGTTGGTACCAAAGCGATGCTGTTCGTCAATAATGACGTGCGCGAGATGCTTAAATTCTACCGACTTATAGATAAGGGCGTGCGTACCAATGAGAATCGGGATTTCACCATTTTTCACCCACTTTAGGAGTTGGGCTCTCGAGATATTGGTTGGTTTGGTTGGATCGACTTTGCTCGGAAACTTTTGACAACCCGAACCAGTGATGAGACCGATTTGAATCGGGAGGTGGTGAAAGTATTCGATGAAGCTCTCGAAGTGCTGCTTGGCGAGAATTTCGGTTGGAGCCATGTACGCTACTTGCAGATTGCCCCAGTCAACGTCTGCTTTCGACAAAGAGCGCCCCGCGCTCTTTGTCCCTTCTGGCGGTCGCGACGTGGCGACGGCATACGCAGTCGTCGCCGCGACCGCCGTCTTCCCGCTACCAACATCACCCTCCAAGAGACGACCCATCGCATGGTTGCCGTTGAAATCTTTCAAGATCGCCGATACTGCGTCACTTTGGGCTTTGGTGAGCTTGAAGGGGAAGCGATCGGTGAATTCCTTAACATGGCTTTTCGTAGTTTTAAATTGGTAGGTGGTGGCTGCGCTTACCGCTGCGCGTTCCATCGCTTTCTGGACTTGAATATAAAACACCTCTTCAAACGCAAAGCGCTTGCGGGCCGCTTCGGCGTCACTAGCTTTTTTGGGCGAGTGGATCCATACCAGAGCAGTGGAGAGGACCGGGAGCTTGTATTTTTTCAGAATTGATTCTGGAATTGGGTCGTGCAAGTGCTCCAAAACACCTTTCTCAAAGCACTTCAACGCTGTGTGATAGAACCACTTACTCGTCACTCCTTTCGTTTCGCGGTAGACCGGGTAGAGGGTGTCGTCTTGTTCGGTGTTACTCCCTTTAAAAATTGAGTCGTGGCGATCGACCGGCAGAGAGTCAAGTTTCTCTACTTCTGGGTTAGCAATGTACAGCTTGCCCTCACTACCGGTCACTTTCCCAGCTACTTTGACATACATCCCATCGACATACATCTTCGCCAGATACGGCTGGTTAAACCACATTACTTTTATTTTGGCGGAGCCGTCCTCAATATAGCCTTCGGCAATTGGCCGCCGGCTCTGCCACGCCTTCCTGCTTTTTAAGCCCGAGAGTTGCCCATACACTACCGCTTCCCGACCTTTCTCCAAACCCGCCACCGATTGCACATCAGTAATATCTTCATACCGAGCAGGCAAGTGGTAGAGCAAATCTTCGACTGTCTTAATTCCTAAGCGCTTGAGCGCTTTTTGGTGCGGGGCATCAATTCGGAAATGGTCTGACAGTTGGTGGTAGGGTTTCATGTTGAGTAATAGTAACAAAAAGCTTTACTTTTAGGCTATAAGTCGTTACGTTGAAAGAAGAAAAGGGAGAAATCAGATGAGAAATACACGTTTTTTCGAACTTTACGTTCGATGCTCTGAGACAGGGAGAATGATTTTGGTAGCAACTAACAGAAGTCTTGTTGGTGACTACATTCGCGCGAGGATGCGGAGTGCGCCCAACACTACAGCTGAAGTTGATGAAAGCGACCGCGTCGCTAGCTGGGACGGTTTGTTTCCTGCCTATGTTCGCCTCCAACTGCCTCAAATTAACCTGCGGCCCGATGTTTAAAACATCGGGCCACTACTGTTTGGGACAAAATTTGACAAATCCTTAAAATCATTACTATTCAAACCAGACCATAGAAAGAGGGTTGTGTGTTTTGGGAGGCAGGCTATAGTGCAAGGACGGCCCGATTTTGGGGCCGGAACGCGAAAGGGTCACAGAGTGGCCCAGGATCTTGAGGAGAAGAAGATGGAACGGAATATGAAAACGGCGATGATGGCGACCTGCTGCGACCCGGGCGAGATGTGTGGCGCTGCAACCGCTCTGACGAACAACTTCAACGTCGCGGATCAGGACATCGCGACCGGCAGCCGGCACGAACGCTAGGTCAAGGTCGACACATCAGGGGGCGGCCATGTGCCGACCCCCAACCACCCCGCTAGAACCCACGTTCGCGGGGTTTATTAATACCTCTGTACATTTGACAATTTTTTGATATTGTTGTCTCTGGAATAATCGAATAAAAACCAAGCCAGTCAAAAGGAGAGAAACATGGTAGTGGCACACCAAGAGGTTGGGCGTGACGAAAACTTTGTCTTGCGAGCCTTGCTTGAGTCGCTTTCCCTGCATCCAGGGATACAGAAAAGAGTGAGAATGCAGATCGAGAGGTCTCAAAGTGGCAGTGATGAAAAAGGGTCTCTGGCTGGACACAGCTTCACAGATGATCTTGGGATTGATTCAACTGCATTCTTAAATTTTGTGATGGAGTTGGAGAAACAGTGCGACATTGACATCACGCTTGAGGATACAGAAAGACTCAAGACAGTGGGCGATGTTATTGAGTATGTTAGTCCGGACTCATGAGATGGTGCGGCAGGGCCGTGGTGAGCATTCGCCGCGGCCCTCGTGTATTATTGTGGCGATTAATGCGTAGCAAATAAGGTAATACATTTTCATAAAACATATGGCAAAAAAACCAAACTATAACGAACTGGCATTGAAGTTGCATAAAAAACACCGCGGCAAGATTGAGGTGAAGAGTAAAGGTAGACTGGTGACCAAAACCGACTGGAGCACCATGTACACACCTGGTGTAGCCGCGGTGTCTTCGCATGTTGCTAAGAAGCCGCAAGACGCTCGTACCTATACCACTAAAGGCAATACGGTGGCGGTGGTGTCTGATGGTTCGGCGGTGCTGGGGCTCGGTGATATCGGTCCCTTAGGGGCGATGCCCGTGATGGAAGGAAAGGCGGCGATTTTTAAGGAGCTGGCCGATATTGATGCGTGGCCAATTGTGCTCGATGCGCATACAGAAGACGAGATTGTCGCTGCGGTAAAAGCAATTGCGCCAGGGTTTGGTGGGATCAACCTAGAAGATATTGCGGCGCCGAAGTGTTTTACGATTGAAGAGCGCTTGAAGGCTGAGCTTGCTATCCCGGTGATGCATGATGATCAGCATGGGACGGCAATCGTGGTCTTAGCCGGACTTATAAATGCTGCCAAGGTCGTAAAAAAACCGCTCAAGAAACTACGAGTTGTGGTGGTAGGGGCTGGGGCGGCCGGCCGAGCGGTCACGCTTCTGATGCGTGAGGCTGGTATTAAAGAAATCATTGTGTCAGACAGTAAAGGGGCCATCTATGCCGGCCGCCCGGGCCTCTCTGGCTACAAAAAAGACCTCGCCGCCATCACCAACCCACACAAGATAAAGGGAGATGTCCAAGCAATTGTTGAGGGCGCCGATGTGCTCATCGGTGTATCAGGCCCGGGTACAATTGCGCCGGCTCATATCGAACGATTGGCTCCCGATAGTATTGTGTTTGCCCTGGCCAATCCGATTCCCGAGATCATGCCTGATGTCGCGAAGCGCGCCGGTGCTCGCATTGTGGCGACTGGACGCTCAGATTTTCCTAATCAAGTGAATAACTCACTCGCGTTCCCAGGTATTTTCCGGGGTGCCCTCGATAATAAGGTCATCAAAATCACCGATAAGATGAAATTGAAGGCGGCCGAGCAGATTGCGGGGATGATTAAAAAACCAGACGAGAATACCATCATCCCAACCAACAATGCCCCGGGCTTGGTGAAGAAGGTGGCGAATGCTATCAAATAATTTTTTATTTGATACGATACAGAACGGAATAGATTCAAAAGGAGAACAGCGTGACACAGCTTGTCGAAATCAGCCTGAATTGGTTGCTTGAAACCATCAATAAAGCCTTGCCTGCAGAAAAGGAGCTTAAGCGAGGTGACGCCGACAAAACCTTTGCTGAGTTGGATCTAGATGATGCAGACTTCTTTGATATCGCAACTGCGATTGAGAATGCTGGTGTCATCGAAAATCCACCAGAAGCTGCAGATTTGTCAGGAGAAATGACTCTCAATCAATTGCTTAAGCTGCTACAGGGCGACTCAAGCAAGTAGGCTCAACTGGTAGATTATGCGAACAATAAGTCCCACAGCAGTGGGGCTTATTTCGTTCTAAAACTCATTATCGAATTGCTCGCGAGTGAGAACACGGACTCGCCCTGAGAACACCTGATCCTCTTTGTTGTAGTAGGTCCAACCACCAAGTTCATCAAAGGTAAAGCTCCACGTGCCACCTGGAGCTACTGAATTACACTGATCAAACAAGGTTGGGGCGCAGCCGGGGCGGCCGTTGCCTGGATAGGCATCATAACGAGGAATTGGACCACTAATAATATGCATCAAATCGTCATCGCTGGTGTTTTGAAAGGTCACCCGCCCACCTTCAACAATGAGCACGGTCTCAGGTTCAAACTGCCGTCCGGTAAAACGCACTAAAGCACTGGTGGGATAGGTTTCTTGTACTACTGGTGGTGCAGCTACAGGAGCTGGGGTAGGTGATAAGGCTGTAGGACTTTGTTGGGTTGTCTCTGCAGCGTCCTCATTAGATGTTGTTGCACTATCAGCTTCTTCAGTCTGGGTTACTTCAATAATATCTACTTCAGATGGTGCCTCGGCACTTTTGGTAAGGGAAAGAAAAACCAGGGTGAGCACGACGCCAGCTCCAAACGCCAGCGCTAATTTAATATGTTCATTCATTACTCGCACTATAGCAAAAAGGAAGAACTTAGCCAGGTGTTTCTAAATGCAAATGATTTGCAATATTACTGGGGTGCGGTATTATTTTGGCTCACGTATATTTTGAACTATGGAAACAAACGATTCTCGACTACCAGTAACCGTTCTCTCAGGCTTTCTCGGTAGTGGTAAAACGACCTTACTCAATCACATCCTTCGTAATCGCGAAGGTCTTAAGGTAGCTGTCATCGTAAACGACATGTCTGAGGTCAACATCGACGCTGATATCGTGGCACGCGGTGACGCTGAGCTCAGCCGAACTGAAGAAAAGTTGGTAGAGATGAGCAATGGCTGTATTTGTTGCACACTTCGCGAAGATCTTTTGATTGAGGTAAAGCGTCTTGCGCAGGAAGGTAAGTTTGATTACTTGATTATTGAATCAACCGGAATTGGTGAGCCAATGCAGGTGGCAGAAACCTTCACGTTTGATGATGAGAGCGGTGATATTCTCAAAGACTTTGCCAAGCTAGACACCATGGTGACAGTGGTAGATGCCGTGAATTTTTTGGAGAACTGGAACTCACGCGAGACCTTACAAGAGCGAGGTGAGTCACTCGGCGAAGAAGACGAGCGAGATATTGTCAATCTCCTGACTGATCAAATTGAGTTTGCCAACATCATTATTCTCAACAAAGTGGCTGATGTTTCTGAAGCAGAACAGCAGAAGATTCTTGGGGTGATTAAGTCGCTCAATACTGACGCTGAGATCATCGAAACTAATTATTCTGAGGTGCCACTCAAGAAGATCGTGAACACTGGCCTATTTGATTTTGAAAAGGCGGCGCTCGCGCCGATGTGGCTGAAGGAATTGCGTGGCGAGCATGTGCCAGAAACGCTCGAGTACGGTATTGATAGTTTTGTCTACAAAGCTGATCGACCGTTCCATCCACAACGTTTTCAAGAGTGGACGGGAAGTATTCCCAAGACAGTGGTGCGGGCTAAGGGGCTCTTCTGGCTGGCGACTCGCTTTGAGCAAGCCGGTGATCTCTCGCTGGCTGGCACACTGCTGTCGCTGCGCGCCGCTGGTTGGTGGTGGGGTATCATTGACCCAAATCAATGGCCAGACATGATCAAGCAACAGGCAGTTGAGAAACATTGGCAAGCGCCGTACTTTGATCATCGCCAAGAACTCGTATTTATCGGCATTGATATGAACAAAGAGGCAATTACCGAAAGTCTCAACAAATGTTTGCTGACGGATGAAGAGTGGCAGCTCGGGGTAACTGGGTGGCGCACGTTTGAAGATCCGTTTTCTGAGTGGTAGTGAATGACTATGATTTTAGGATTTCTAGGTAAAGGAGGAAGTGGCAAATCATCTGTTTCGACACAGATGGCGCTTTTTCTCAATGACCAAAAAAAGTCAGTGCTGGCAATTGATGCTGATCACAATATGGATCTTTCATACAACCTCACCTCAGGCGAGTTGTTAGAGCTCAAGTATTTTAGTCAGAGCCTTAGCACACTGCAAAGTGCGGCTGGACTTTCAGAGGGTGAGAAGTACGATCAGGCATTTCTTAAGAATACAGATACTCGTTTTTCTTTGTCACCACTATCAAATGAGATTGCAGACTATTCTCGAGAGCTTGAAAATGGTATTAGGTTGATGGCTGCTGGTCCTCAGACAGATAGCGTACTCTATGGCACGCACTGCAGTCACAGTCTCACAACTCCGCTTAAGATCCTCCTACCGCTCTTAGAGCTACAGGAGAACGAAACTGTGATCGTAGACGAAAAGGCTGGTGCAGACGGTGTTTCAACTGGCATTGTGACTGGTATCGATGTGGGTGTGATTGTGTGTGAGCCAGCACTTCATAGCGTAAAGACGGCCAAGCAGATCGCAGAGTTGATGAACTTCTACGAAACCCCGTACATTTTTGTTGGGAATAAAGTGACTTCAAGTGAAGATAAAGATTTCATTGATTCAAAACTAGGAGTTGAGCCAGCGGCGTTTTTGATGGAAAGCACTGGCCTTAAACGAGACCCTTCGTCCGTTGTCGGGGAGTGGGCCAACGAATTGCAAATGATTTCTACAAAGGCGATAGAGGTTCACAAGAATAACCGCTTGGAACGGACTGTAAAAAAGTTCAAGCGTAATCGGGAATTTGCAGCTGTATAGTCGTCGGTGCCACAGGGGTTATTTCATTTGAAATGCCCCCTGCAACACTGATGACAGTGTCAAAACACGTACCCAACAAACCATCAAACCCGTGAGGTGAACCATGTGCGAAGTCTGTGACTTCTACGACCGACTGCAACCGGCTGCCAAGGCCAATCCCGCCCTCAACGAGGACGGAACACGTACAATTTGGGGCTACTATGTCCCGAATGACGCCAAGGTACTGGCTAAGTACTGCCCGCTTGTCGGCGAGTCTTTGATTGCCAAAATCGGCGATCTTCTCAATGAACCGCGCCTCTTGGAGGTTGCCGGTGTCGCGGAGCTGACGCAGCGCTATCTCGAGGGCTCGTTCTCGAAGATTCGAGGCGTTGGCTTCAAGCTGGCGGCCAACCCGTTGTCCATCCTCTTCTGGTCCAAAAAGCATGACCGGGTAATGCGGGTAAAAACCCACGAAACCGAGCTGCTGCATGGTCCGATGGAGAAACTGGCGCTGCGTACTGCTGGCATGCGCAAACTCAACCGTTTGCTGGATCAGGAGTTTGGCATTCAGATAGTTGCTGGTTGCAGCTGTTGTAAGATCGCAGTTGCCACTGACGATCTGGATGTTCTCTTCGAGTCTGACTACTACAACACTCGCGAGAGCAAGGGTCGATTCTTCGACGCTGACGTGTTGACGGTTGGCAACTCACTTTGGGACGGAATTTCTGTCCGGGATGTGCCACCGGCAATTCTCGCCGCTTCTGCCGACTTTGGTTCGGCAGAAGTGAAGAGCTACCTGCGTTTTACGGAAGCTTCAACCGAAGCTATCGTGGCGCAACGTAAGCTTGGTGACTTCGGTCATCACGCCGAGGAAGCCCGTCGCTTCCTGCTCGGCGAAGAAGCTGAGCTTGTGGCTGTAGAGTAAGCTGCCACACAAATCCTCGGTCCGCCGTACCTAGCTGGCGGCGGACCATTTTCATACTAAATACACGTATTTATGACTAGACGACATAGTAAAAAGCGAGAACAAATTCTTTCGTTGCTGCAGCAAGAAATTTGCGCACTTTCAGCGGCACAGCTGCATGAGCGACTGCCCGAAATTGATTTGGCGACAATCTATCGCAACTTAGAGTTGTTTGTCGAGGATGGCGTGGTGAAGAAACTACAGCTTGGCGGTAAGGAGGCTCAATACGAACTAAAGTCAGCTTCTCATCACCACGCGGTTTGTGGTGAATGTAAAAAAGTAATGCACTTTAATGCCCCGGATAAAAAGATTAAAGAGTTGCTCGGTCTCGATGGTTTTGAAATCGGCGAACTAGAAGTGACCGTTCGCGGAACGTGTTGCAAGAAACAGTAGCTAGTGGTTTGTACATTTTTTAGAGATTAAATTGTGATTTAATGCCGGTGGTGAAGGCCGCATCATCTTGGCTGGCTCGGTTGGCGGCGATGGCTTTGGCGTCTTCGCCGACCAGATAGCGCAGCGTATTGGTGCCATCAGTCGCGGCTTCGTAAATTGTCTCGGCAACAATTGAAGCTGGCGCAGCGCCACCACTTAAGATGGCTTGGAAAGCACCGGCGACTTTTCCGACCAACGGCTGGTACTCCTCGAGTGATTCGTCGTTTTGCATATCCATTGAGCGGCTACCGAAGTCAGTGGCGATCGCACCAGGCTCAACCAGCTTCATCTTCACCCCAAATTCAGCAAGTTCATAGGCCATTGATTCAGAAATTCCTTCTACTGCAAACTTCGTACCATGGTAGAGCGAAAGCAGTGGGAACGCCATTTTGCCACCAATGGAAGAGATGTTGATGATGGTGCCGTCTTTACGTTCGCGCATGTGCGGCACAATTGCTTTGGTGACTGCCAATAGGCCGATGACATTGACATCGAATTGCCGTCGAATACCGTCCATATCAAACGCTTCCAGGGCACCCATCGCACCATAGCCAGCATTGTTTACCAAGACATTAATCTGACCAAACTTTTCTATAGTTTCACTCACAGCACTGGCGATCGTGCTTTCGTCTTGGACATCAAGTTTGGTAACGAGGACGTTATCGAGCTTGGTAAGTTCTGCTTCTTTTTCTGGTGAGCGCATGGTAGCGACCACGTTCCAGCCTTGTTCCTGAAAATGCAGGGCAGTAGCGCGGCCGATGCCAGTTGAAGAGCCAGTAATTAAAATCGTTTTTTGTGACATATCTAAAATTCATTACCTGTTCACCTCTTAGTACACGCAAGGTTAGGAAATGTTTCAGTGCGTTATGAACAGACCTTAATCCAATCAATCTCCATCCGGAACGGACCATCAATGCCGTCACTTAAGATAAAGTTGAGTTCACTTATCGCAGCTGCAGCAAACGGCTCACTTTCAACTGGGCGACTAAAAATAGTTGGTATGGTATCAGAGAAATGAATCGTCACTTCCTGCCAACTATCTCTCGTTGTAGGGACGGGGGTTTGGTGGTTGATGCGCCAGTATCGCGCGTCGTTAAAGTTTACATCGTAGCTTCTGCCGTTGGTGTTGAGCAATACTTTAAGACTGTTGTATCCAACCAACGCATCTTCAGTTAGGCGAGTGCCAGTGTAGGAAAAGCCGCCGCCGTTGGTATTGATGGTACCAGTATGGATGAGTTTCTCATCCAAGATCACCGTCGTGCCACTGGAGAGTCCACCCATGACGCCGTCGTTTACCGTACCCCAACGTAATCCCGAAGTACCAGTGAAGTCCTCAAGCACTACACAGGAGTCTGTTTCCTGGCCGTCTGGCTCGATGAGAGCAGTCTCTTCGGGTGTGGTGACTGGTTCTGGTGATTCAGTGGCTGTCGTTTCAAGTGAAGTGGCTTCTTCACCATCTTCAACATAGGTATAAGGCGAGCCAGAGAAATACTGCAAAGAAGGGTAGAGAACGGTGAGCGCAATCACAAACCAAATAGCCGTCCAAAGCCAGTATTGCCCCGGTTCTTCTTTGCGCTTGATTGCTCGATAACTCCATACTTCTCCGGTATAGAGGTCGTAGAGTACCCAGAGGAGCAAGCCGATTCCGATGACTGTCCAAAACATGTGGTTAGTATACCGGTAAGACACTGCTCTTGAGAAATACGTGTTCTTTTCTAGAGAATCAAAAAATTGTATCGAGGCTGCAGGGTAAAGATTATTAGGTAGCGTGTAAGTCGGTTGGTAGGAGATGTTATTGTATAGCTACGAAGTGTAAGTACATACTTGTCATGAACTACAATGCAGCTCTCAAGCGGTATCGCGTTAAAATTATAATAGCCACCCTTTTTACGCTCCTGCTTGGTGGTACGATGTTATTTAAATTGATTGAACCATTTACCTGGATACAAGCGTTTTATTTTTCTGTAGCGACAATGACCACTGTTGGCTATGGTGACTTGGTACCGTCAAGTGACACCACGCGGCTTGTAACTGCCATGTACGCATTGATCTCTATCACGCTGTACATTTCGCTCGCCACTCACCTTGGAGAACAGTATTTAGAGAGACGAGAACAGCAGGTCTCAAGCAATGAAGGATCTGACTCTACGACTGAGTAGCCCACCAGTTGTAAAAGATGGGAATCATCACTAAGGTTAGTACTACCGCAAATAAAAGACCAAAGATGATAGCAAGCGCGAGCGGTGCCCACATTGGTGAAGAGTTGAGGAGTGGCATCATGCCGATCACTGTCGTAGCTGTTGTGAGAAGGATTGGTCGTAAGCGACCAACCGAACTGTCGAGTACAACGTTAAGGTGTGATGTCGTACCAGTTGCCTTGGCATCATTCATTGAACTGATCAGCATGATTGAGTTATTGATGACGATTCCAACCAAAGCAACAAACCCGAGCATGCCGGTGAATGATAGGGGTTGGCCAAATGCGGCAAGTCCAAATAGTACCCCAATGAGTCCTAGAGGAATGACACTGACAATAAACAACATGCTCTTTATTGAATTGAACTGAAAAACCAGCACAACCATGATTAGAAATACGCCTACCAATAAGGCAATACCTAGATCAGCAGTTGAATCAGCACTGTCTTCTGTATCACCACCAAATTTCATGGTGACCCCGTCAGGAAGCGTTAGTGCCGCTGCAGCGAGTGCTGTGTAACGGTCGTTGATATCATTTACCACAACATCTTCAGCAATGTAGCTTGATACGGTAATTACGCGTTGGCCATCTTCATGTTCGATTGATGTGTTACTTGCTTCGAGTGATTCGGTAATAAGTGAGCCGAGCAGCACCGTACCATTTGGAGTGGTAATTGGTAATCCACGTAATGTATCGATGGTGATAGCATTAGTGTCATCGGTGACAAATGTCTCTGCGTTTAGGCCGACGCGTACTGATACATCGACATCATCGTTACTTTTTGGATGTGTGTATGAGTAGGCATCTGCTCCAAATAAGGCTGAGCGCACTGTGCCAGCCAGTTGGTCGACAGTAATCCCTGTCTCTTCAATTGTTTCGCGATTAGCTTCGAGAATGATATCGATGCCCGCCCCGGCTAGACTATTGGTCACATCAAAAGTATCAGGGATTGTCTTGACTAAGGCAGTTGCTTCGTTGGCGACAGTGGTGAGTGCTTCTAAATCGTCGCCGACAAACTTCACTTGAAACGGTGCTCCTGTTGATACGCCCGAAGCAGGTGGTACCACGGTAACGTCCGCTACGGAAGCAAGCTCACCAATCGTGGCGCGTAACTCTCGAACTACACTGTCACCAAGTGTTTCGTCATCAATCACGACAGTAATATCGGCTTCCTCAGCGGTAATTTCAGAAACAAAAGCAGTGACTCGAGGATGAGATTGAATAATCGTTTCAACTGGTTCGGTAGCTCGTTCTGTTTGCTCCAAGAGGGTTCCGGTTGGCATGTCGACTTGGACATTGAACTGACTAAAGTCATCTTCAGGGAAGAACATTACTTTAACAGCGCCAGTAGTCACGAGACTTATCGCCGCCACAAACAGGAGAATGATTACTGCCACAAAACCTCTAGCGACAGCATTATGAGCGAGTATGTATTCTAGTTTTTCTCGATACCAAGCATTCATCGCTTTTACGAATTGTTCACGTTTTTCTCCAAACGTGCCGGGTATCACTGGCGTAATGCGAAGAAAAGAGATGCCAAACAAAGGAATGTATATGATGGCGATGATAAGCGATACTGTCATGACCACTATCACCGTCGCTGGGATTGAGGTGATGAACTCGCCGACTGCCCCCGATAGAAATAACATCGGAGCAAAGATTGATATTGTTGTTAACGTTCCAGCGGTGACTGATGCAGAATAAATTGAAATAGTGCTTTTGGCTGCGTCATACCCCTTCAGGCCTTTCTTGAGTTCGCCTGTCATCCCTTCAACCATGACCACTGCTGAGTCTACTAACATCCCAACTACTAGTACGAGCGCAAACAGACTCACAAAGTTTAAGGTTGTGCCGGTGTAATACAGGCCAACAAACGAAATAATAAACGAAATGGGTACTGCGGCAGCAGCCAGTATCGCCTGCCGGGATCCAAGACCAATCAGCAGAACAACAAAAACAAGCGTGATGGTCTGCATTGCTGTGACAGCTAGGTCAATCAGGTCCTCAGTCACGTCTTCACCACCATCTTCCAGCGTCACAAATTCAAGCTGTTCACTAGCCAATTCAGTTTCCAGTAGTAGCAGTTCAGCGCGTACGTCTGCGGTTAGTGTCGTGACATCATAACCCGACTGCTTGTTAATGGAGAAAGTAATGGCTTGTTGTGGTTCGCTGCCAGCAACTGAGAGTCGAGAAGATGATTCTCGCTCGGCTAGACCATCTTCAACTCTAGCAATATCTCGAACAAAGATTGCCTGACCGGTCTGAGTTCTTGCCACAACGCTATTCTCGATAAGTTCAACACTATTCAATTCGCCATCAAATGTAATGTTGTATTCAGTGCCTGATTGCACAATCGACCCCACTGGAAGTGAGCTGTCGGCGCTGTCGAGGGCAGCGACGATATCACTTGCATTGAGGTTAAACTGATCCATCTGAGCGGTACCCACAATCACATTAATCTGTCGATCCGGCTGTCCGGAAATAGTTACTTCAGATACGCCCTGAATGCTATCCAGTCGATCTTCAATTTGTGCGACGGTCTCTGATAGTTGAGTGAGGGCGCTTCTTGTCGAGACCGAGACAATATAGACTGGCGCATCAGAATAATTCACCTCGTCGACAATTGGATCTTCAGCATCGTCAGGTAAATCACTTTCAATAAGATCAACCTCATCTTTCACATCTTGTATTGCTGTTGAAAGATCAACATACGATTCAAAGTGGACCGTTATTACTGACAATCCCTGTGAGGATACGGAGTCAATGGTGTCCACATCGTCTAGAGCTTGTAGTAGCTCGTCTTCAATAACATCAGTTACGAGATCTTCGACATCTGCGGCAGCAGCACCAGGAAATACTGTTGTTACACTGACAATCGGTACATTGATTTCGGGTGAAGATTCCTTACCAATAATCATCACACTGTATACTCCGTATAAGAGGAGACACACGAGTGCAAAATAGGTAAATACTGATCGTTGAATTAAGAAAAGCATATGACTACTCGACTACCACCATCTCACCGTCGCTCAGGCCTCGGCCGTCAACCACTACTGCGTCAACTGCTTCGAGACCACTTGTAATTAAGACTGAGTCATCGACGAGTAGACCTGTCTCGACTGGTACGGTACGCACGGTGTTATCAGCTTGATTGAAGGCAAAGACACTTGGTGTTGTGCCAATAATTTGAATCGCCGTGAGGGGTACAATCGCAAAGTTAGCAAATCGTTCGATTTGTGAAATTGACTCATTAGGTGTTCGTTCGAGTGTGATAGGTACCGATTGGCCTTCAGTGAAGAGGGTGGTAAAGGTTTGCCGGTCAGCGTCAGTTATACCAATGCGCACCTTCACTTTTTGCGTTAATTCACTCGCGGCTGCTCCAACCGAGATGACTTCGCCGGCAGCAATGCCGGCAATGGTAGCTGGGCTACCAACCGCGACGAATAGACGATCAAATTCAGTTACATTGGTCACGACTTCCAATTGATCAAGACTTTTTACTGTTGCGACAGCGGCAGTGGCTACGAAATCTCCAATATCAAGATCAAATGAAGTAAGTGTTCCACTAATCGGTGATCGAACGATAGTTTTACGCAAGGCGTTTTGTGCTGCTTGCACTGAGAGTTCTTGCTGCCGAACAATCGCTTGTTGTCGAGCAATGTCTTCCTCGCTCACTTCTGTCTGTCGAACGGTTACATCCTTACCTTCAATCGCCGCTTCATAATTGGTGAGTGCGGCAACATAGCTAGCGCTTCGTTGATTAGGGATGGTAACTCTCCAGATCTCATCTTTCATATTGCCGAGTTCGTCTGGAGTGAACTTAATAAAGAGGCCTCGAGATCCAAACGATACTGGCTGGTTAAATGACACTGGGTAAGTGCCTGATTCCATGCCACGAAGGCGAAACGAGTAGCCCGACTCGTTGCTCGAGCGATAGACATCTATAATATATGTCCCTTCTTCTGTGCTCGAATAGGTTCCAGATATGATGGGATTTGGGTGGTCGATATCTTCAGGATCGTCGGGGTAGGCTTGCAAGTCGTTGTTGAGGAGTGCTTCATAAGCATTTTCAATAGCGACGTCTTGCTGCTCTACTACCGAGGCAATGGTCGAGTTGCCACTGGTATCACTTTCTGAGATTAAATCTGCTAGTACAACTCGTTGCTGTTCGAGTTGGGCCTGTGCCTGACCGACCGCAATACGCTCATCAGTATTTTCTATCTCGAGTAGGATTTGCCCAGCTGTTACCGCCTGACCCTCGGTCACGCTCACTCGACTGATCACACCACTTGCTTCAGGTAAGACATCAACGTCAGCCGCGGCCTCAATGGTGCCTGTCACCTCAAGTTGTCGCCCACCTGCGTCAGCTGCAACATTACTATCGCGTACGGTGAGGAGTTGCACTGTTGGCAGGGGAGTATTCGTACTAGGGCTTTCCGACGGTTCCGATACGCTACTATTGTCTGGCGAGAGGATGTAGACTGCGAGTGCGAATACTGCAGTAATTAAGAAATATTTATAGAGATAGGTGAGGTTCGGCATGATTACTAGATTAGCGCCCCTTGAAATCGAGCTTTAATAAAATATGTAAGCAATATATAGTAAGTAGTATAAGTAGCAAGTACTAACTCTTTAGTTCATAAGGTACCAAAAGGTAACTGTAACTGATACAACTATGCGTAACCAAGAACCAGAAAACCCGATCCAGACCACCTTGCGGATTTTGGGTGGAAAGTGGAAACCAATGATTTTATGGCACTTACACAAGAGCACATTGCGGTTTAGTGAATTACAGAAAGCCATTCCAGCTGTATCACAAAAGATGTTGACGCAACAGCTGCGCGAGCTAGAGCAAGATGGGTTGGTTGCGCGGACTGTCTATGCTGAGGTGCCGCCACGAGTCGAGTATTCCTTACATGTGTATGCACAAAAAGCAAAACCAGTTATCGAAGCGATGGCTGCGTGGGGCAAGCAACACCAACAGCTTAGTGGTGACACTCCTACTCCTTGTCCTGATACAGGTCGGTGATCATATTGTCCTATTATGAAATAGTACGATTGGTTTGTAGAGATGGTTTGGGTTTACAAGGGAATGTGATTTATCCCCATTGCACATCCAAGTGCCAGAACAAGTTGCTACTCTTAGAAGTGAGTTAACGCAATCAACTCTATGCAATCACTTTCATACCAAGTCGTCTTCAGTGGCGTCGCACTTATCACTGTAGCCCTCGGTGTCGCTTATACTCTCAGCCACTCCTCTCAGCAGATGCCGCAGGTACCCGCCCATACTGAGCCAACCTTCTTGTACGTACAAAATGCAACAGCGGGATCACTCGTCCCTAATCAAGATGGAGAGAGGTGGACACTCACGCTCTTTGGTGTAGGAGAGCAGACCACTTTTTTCTCCGACCGACCGGCTCGAGAAGTGGGGCGTGAACCGACGGTTGGGTTTGTGAGTACCTGGAATCAAGGTGATAATAGCTTTGCTGCTGTACCTCCAAATGCTGCACTGGACATTTTTCACGCTGACGGTACCCAAAGTGTTCTCGTGCTTGAGCTCATGAGTGTTTCGTATAATGAGATTACTAATACGCTGACCTACGAAGTGCTGCCACTAGAACCTATCGTTGGAGACATTGCCCGATACGCTTCGTTCGCTCAGTCGGCTCTCTTTATTGATTCAACGTACAAACACTACAAGTGTGATTGTGAACCTGCCGCTGAGGGTGGTGATTGTCAGTGTAAGTTCGACTATACGTTAGGGCACGGAGCCACGAAAGAATTTCGGGTGTCGTGTTCTGAGACGGCCCAACAAGACATCGCTATTACTCATCGCAAAAAAGACACGACCTGCACGATAGATTTCTCTACCGGTGGGTATAAAACGAAGTCGTGTACCAATTGGCATACCAGCAACAGTGATACGGTGACCGTAAAGGCTATCTGTAACGATAATGTGGATTAGGTTTGAGTGATAGTTTGTTACATTTTGACCCCTATCTCTTCCGTTATCAGCTTTTCTAGCAAGTAATACATTTCTATTAACCGATCTTTGCAAACATTCCGTTTGGGTTAGCAGATTGTGCCGGCACCTCCTGTACAGCGTCCCAGTGCTCAGTTATCTTGCCATCTGACCCAAATGTGTAGATATCTACACCAGCCATACCTAGATCGTTTTCATCATCAGTATTCATATTTCGGAAGTTAACGTGTGCCATTGCCCAATCATCAACGACCAGCACTCGATGCACGTCAATGCTCACTGGGTATGCCTCAGTGAGTGATGCAAAAAACGTGGCTAACCCTTCTGGGCCATCTGGCAACATCGGACTGTGTTGGATATAGTCATCCGCTACGTATTGAGCAATCGCTTCGGGTGTAGGTTTGGTTGCTAGTGCCTGATACAGATCGATAATCACTTGAGCTTTATCTTTGCCAGACTGGTCAGCGGCAATAATTTTGGTAGCAACCTCTTCAGGGATCAGGTTTGTGTGCATTGGCAAGCTTGGTTTATTTGTTTCCATAATGATATTTATTATTGAGATAATTTATAAATTACGTGTACACGAAGCGTTACTTTGTAAAACAACCTATACTATAGGCTATGTGACAATACTCACAAGAACGTACTTAAAAGTAATCTCCTTACCAAGTGGTGACTATGCCTGTGGAGGGTATGGGATTTACTACGATATTATTTTTATAGTGCATTAAAATATATGTCCTAGCATAAACTTCTCATGACACTCAGATATAAATAAATCGGTCCGGAAAGAATCCGGATCGATTTATTCATGCGGCTCGATCCGAGACACTCTTAGAGCTTTTATCGGTGAGTTTGATAGTGTGCCTGGAAAAAGAAGTGTCAGAAAAAACTTAAGAAGAAGGAGACGTGGCGGAGGAATTTTGGGTTTGAGAATGATGTGGATTTGGCGGCCTAAATGTGAAAACGCCGCCATCCCGAAGGTGGCGGCGTTGGCCTGAGCCCGGGCCGTTCGTCAGACTGGCTGTGCCAGACAGTTCCACAGACGGCGGCTTGGAAGGCTCCTGAAGGTAAAGAAATAGACTGCACGCGCCAACAGTTCGTTGACATAGAAAACCGCCAGAGCAGCCATCCACGCGAGGCCCAACGCCGTGATGGCAGACAGCGGGTGCATCTCCATTCTTATCACGTAACTCATCCAAAAACCGGTACTGAACAAGCCGACCACGATAGCCAGTAGCACTGAAATTTTCAGCTCGGGGGCGCCCACGATCTTATCGAATAGTTTAGGCACGTCGTGAGACTCCCAACCTGGGATGGCCATGAAAAGGAACAAAGCGAAGAGTGTAAGCATGACTTCCTTCCTGCTGGCTCCTGCCAGCTCATTTGAGTTGACAGAAACCGCAGTAGGCGGCTTGGACGTATCAAACCATAGATCAGTTATTTTGCAACAGATTTAGAGTGTTACTAGCAGTCGCAGTATCGCTCAGAATGATAGCGGAGGGTATGGGATTTACCCTTACGCTGTCGCTCCAGGGCATAAACTTCGAATATCATTTCTTCACGAGGTGAAGAAAAATCACTGAACCAGAAGTTCAGTGATTTTTCTCCATGCGGAGGGTATGGGATTCGAACCCATGAAGGGCTATAAACCCTTACCTCGTTAGCAGTGAGGCGCTTTCGACCACTCAGCCAACCCTCCGTGAATATTTGATTTTTCATCCATCTTTTACACCTGAAGAGTGTTTGAGTATTAAACACTAATTTGCAATAGTCGCTTAGACAGCTCCTTTGCTCATTGAGCACTCAGCCAACCCTCCATATTTTCTATTAAACAAATTTTGTAAGGAAGTTCCGGAGTTTCTTTCGCCTTACAGGCGCAGTACACCTTGTCGATATTTTACTCTTGGCACAACCTCAAGAAAATATCAGGCAAGGTCTTGCGAAAGTCTCCCAGACTTTCTCACTCAGCCAACAGTAGACCGAGTTCCATCCAATTTGATTTGTGCGCCACAGGATAGCATAGAACCAGCATTATGTTGAGCATAGGCTTTACAAAATTGGTTGTTGCAGTAGGTTACTGATAGAACTGAAGAAAGGAGGCGTTATGAGAAAAGCGTTACTGCTCATCAGTGTCGTGCTGATGAGTGCTTGTACAAGTTGGAAGATTGAGTACAAGCAGGGAATTGCTTATTACAATGGTGTCATGGTGAAGAGGGCCGTGGAGAGTATCCCCAGAGATATGCCGATTGTGATCGTTGAGTCACCTGGAGGATACTTTGATGCATACAAATTGTTGCTTGATCGCTGGGTGCAAATTGAAGGTTCGTGTCAAAGTGCGTGTCTGTGGTTGCTGGTTTCCAGCGAGCGGATATGTTGGGCTCCTTCAGCGAGTTTCCATGCTCATGCTTGGCACCAAGGTAAAAATCTTAAAGAAATTAATACCTTGGTCCATATTGCCCTCACCAGAGAGCCACTCTTTGAGTATCTACTAAGTGAGCAAAAATTGCATCATACCTCCGAAACGGTGCCGATTCCGAAAGACCTCATTAGTCAGGCGTACAAAGATAAGCAATGCTGGAAAAGGAGTACTGAATGAGCGAGCGCTAGAAAGTGCTCGCTCATAATTATTAGTGCGCCAGGGCGAGACAGGTGATGGAAGCGGGGGAGTGTGGCGCGAGCGCAGCTCGCGCCGCCGCAAAGGTGCTGCCGGTTGTGACAACATCGTCAACCAATAGTATGTGCTGGCCTTTGATGTTGCTGCTGGTCGTGACCGAAAACGAACCATGCAGATTCTCGGTTCGTTCCGCTTTGCTCAATGAGGTTTGCGGTGGGGTATGGATACTTTTTTGCAGCAAGGATGTATGCATCGTCACGTCTGTTGTTTTAAGGATTCGCTCAACTTGGTTATAGCCTCGCTCACGCTTTCGTTCGTTTGAGAGTGGAATCGGTACAATCAGATAATGTTTAGATTGCTTGTTGAGCCATTGCATAAACAATAGTCCAAGGAGTTTGGCCGCTCGTTCGGAGCGGTGAAACTTGCAGGCTTTAATGGCAGCCTGGATGATTGGGTCGCGATAGGTAGATAGATATACAATATCTGTAAACCGTTGTTCGTTGTATCGCTCGATAAATCGTTCTCCACTCACGTCACGCAATAACAGTACCTCTGCGGGAGGAGGGAACATGAGATCAAAGATAGTTCTTAGCGACCGAGACATATTTCAGATAGTATACGGCACACTCATGCTAAGATTATGATGTATCTATGGCACTCTTAGACATTTTTTCTAATCTCAGACAGCCAGCAAAGACCTCAGGCAAGGTGGTTGGTATCGATATTGGTTCTTCCTCGATCAAACTGGTTGAGCTTGAGGATCGAAATGATGTTGTCACCCTCACTACGTACGGTGAAGTTCAGATTGGCCCTTACGCAGATAAGGAGCTGGGTCAGACAGTTGTCTTGCAGCCGAAGCAAGAACAGACGGCTTTAGTGGACGTCCTTCGTGAGTCGGCCGTTAAAGCTCGTCAGGCCGTGTTTGCTATGCCCTTGGCGTCGAGCTTTGTGACGGTGATGGAAATGAAGGCTCGTCCTGATGAGGATATTTCATCACGGATTCGGGTTGAAGCGAGAAAGTACATCCCAGTTCCAATTTCTGATGTCACCCTCGACTGGGCTGAAATCGACACTCTGCATCCCGAGGACACTAACGAGCGCCGGGTGCTATTGGCAGCGATCCAGAACGAGGGCCTTGAGCGATTACGCACGCTCATGCGTCACGTTAATATGCCGAGCCAACCCTCCGAAATTGAATGTTTCAGTGCCATTCGCGGCGTGACGGACTTTGATGATGCTACAACAGCTGTGATCGATCTGGGTGCTGCTTCAAGCAAGCTCTATATTGCTGAGTCTGGTTTGCTGCACCGAATGCATCGAGTGCGGGCTGGTGGAGCGATGTGCACAAATCGGTTAGCTAAAGCTCACGATATTTCGTTTCAGGACGCTGAGCTGCGAAAACGTGGGGTGCATAAGGGAGATGAGCACTACCGGGATATCGCAAAAGTACACGAATCTTGTTTTGAGCGGGCGCTGGGTGAGTTCCGGCGAGTGATTGAGGAGTATGAGTCTCTGGAAGGGACGACTATCAAGCGGGTGGTTGTGATTGGTGGCCCTGTGCAGTTTGTTGGACTGCCTGGCATGATCACTGATACGCTCCAGCGAGACATTGAGATCGCTAACCCCTTTGCTAAGGTTGCCTATCCAGCCTTTATGGAAGACCTGATTACTACTATTGGGCCAAGTTTTACAACGGCACTTGGTGCGGCATTACGTAACTTTGAATAAGATGTGTCCACACCAATGGACAAAAATCTAGAGCAATAGACATATAATAAGTAGATGGCGGATGGTCCAGGTGCTTCATTTATTCCTACTCGAAACCCAGTTAAACGCTCGCGTAAAAAAAATGTTAGTCGAGTGTATGTCTTTTCGTATGTTGCATACGTACTTATTTTTGCTGCCGTTCTCTCAGCGGCTGGGGTATTTATCTACAAACTACAACTCCAAGCGTCGTTGGTAGAGAAACAAAAGAGCCTTTCAACCTTGATTGATAGTTTTAGTCAGAGCGATCTCGAGATGGTGAAAGAATTTGAGCACCGGTTGAACTTTGCGGGTGACCGGATGGATAATCACTTAGCGACCAGTCAGATCTTTAGACTACTTGAAGAGGCGGTTGTCGCGTCGGTTGAGATTAAGGATATTCAGGTGACGAGAGATGGTGATGAAGAGATTAATGTTACGGCGTCAGTCGTTACAGACACGTACAATTCAACTATTTTCCAGCGAGATACGTTTATCGATGAAGATGCCTTTGTTGCTCAGTTTGTTGGTAATGTCGCTCGTAAGACTGAAACTGATGAAACTGATACGTTGAACACCGGCGAAGAGGTAATTGAGGCAGTGGTATCACTTAATCTTGATAGTCAAGCAATCGCATATATTGCTGATACATTTAGTGAACAAAACGATGTTGTCGTCCCGGTCGAGGAGGTTCCCGTAGAAGCTGATGGTGTGGTTGAAGAGGAAAGTGAATTGCCAGAAGTAGTCGATAACCCAACTGACGTATGATGCACTATAACGTATTTGTGCAAATTGCTATCGCTATCATCGCTGTCGTGATTGGCTTCACGTATGTCATGCCGACCTTTGCTGAGATCAGACAGGTGCAAGACGACATAGCAGAGCTTGATCGAGCTACCGCACAAGTTGCTGAAGTAAATACGCTCTTGGCTGATCTGGTTGCTCAAGTGAGCGCTGTCTCAGCAGACGATCGATTATCATTGATCCGCTTTATGCCAGACACCGTCGATCAGCTCAGGGTATTGCGGGATATCGACACAATTGCCCAAGAGAGTAATGTTATCCTCGAAGGACTCTCGGTTGGCGATGTAACAGAAGGTGACTCAAGTACTAGTAATGTGGTCAATGCATTGCCTGATTCATTCACGTCATATCGGTTTGATGTTGAAGTCACTGGTACCTATGAAAGCATCAAGCAGTTTTTGCTGAATCTTGAACAGAATGATTATCCGTTGCACGTGTATGCACTCAATGCAGCACCTGCTGAAGCGGGAGAAGAGGGGGTGTCATTGGGGACTGATACAATGAAAATGAATCTGGTCGTTGAGACGTACTCAAGGCTCGTGCCAGAAGATAACCCGGCTCAGGGAAGATTGTAATATGCATATGGGAAACATCATTCAAAATGCAGTTGTCATCGTCGGCTTCTTACTCATAGCAGGAGTTGGTTACTATCTCTACCTGCAGCAGGGTGAACTCTTGCTTGACACGACCAACGAGCAGCTCACTCTACAGTTGGAGCGAGATGCTCAAACTTTCATTGCACGACAAAACGAATTACGGCAAATCGATTTACAACTTGATTTATTTACAGATGCCCGCTTTGAGAGCTTGCTGTCATTTGATCGTCCCGTGCCGACATTACCAATTGGTCGAGACAACCCTTTTCAGCCAGTTTCTGGAGTCGTGACTCCAATCTCAACTAATTAACGGTACTATGGATCGACTCAGTTTCTTAATTGAACATGAAGTCATCAGTGAAGCCCAGGCGGAGGAGGTCAGGGCGGCCATCACTAATGCGGGCATTAGCGAGGAGCAGGCGCTTCTCGACATGGGTCTTGAGAAATCTGTTGTGCGCGAACAAATTGCTGAATACTATCAGGTGCCAAGTTATGAGTTACCCGAAGGTGTGCGCTTGGCCGAAGGTGTGCTGGGGTACATTCCTGAAGAGTCGGCTCGCCATTATCGGGTTGTGCCACTGAAAATTGAGGATGATGTGCTGTTGGTGGGGAGTAATAATCCAGACGATCTACAAGTCCGAGAAGTGCTCAACTATATTAGTACCAAGCATAATTTGCCGTACAAGTTGCACTTCATGCTCGATAGTGATATCGAAGCCGCTCACACATTTTATGAAAACCTCAGTGGAGAAGTTGGTGAAGCACTCACTACTCTAGAAAATGATCTTGATGCAGAAATCGCCCGCCGGGCAGAAGAGGAGAAAGATCTCCCAAAAGAAGACCTTGATCATATTAAAGAAGACGCGCCCGTCACTCGGATCGTGGCCACTATTTTGCGATACGCAGTAGATGGTGGAGCGTCTGATATCCACGTTGAGCCAACCGGTGGAAAAATTAAAGTACGATTTCGAGTTGATGGTTCACTGGCAACCAGTCTTGAACTGCCGAAGAAGACACACTCTGCTGTGGTGGCTCGCATTAAGATCTTGTCTTCTATGCGCTTGGACGAACGACGCAAGCCTCAAGACGGTCGCTTCTCCGCTACGTTTGATGAGCGTAAGATTGATTTCCGTGTCTCAGTATTGCCAACTAATCACGGCGAAAAGGTCGTAATGCGTATTTTAGATAACGAAAAAGGTGTTACGACCCTTGAAGACACCGGTATTGGTGGACACCATCTCGAGGTGATTCGCCGAATGATTAAAGAGCCGTACGGCATCATGCTGATTTCTGGTCCAACTGGATCTGGTAAGTCAACAACGCTCTACGCCATGCTGTCAGAAGTAGACCGCGCTACCAAAAATGTGCTGTCGCTTGAAGATCCGGTGGAATATAACATCGATGGCGTGAGTCAATCGCAGGTACGTCCTGAAATTGGCTACACCTTTGCCCACGGCTTGCGAGCTGCGTTGCGTCAGGACCCTGACATTATCATGGTTGGTGAGATCCGAGATAAAGAAACTGCGCAATTGGCGATTCAGGCTGCACTGACCGGTCACTTGGTGCTTTCTACCATTCACACCAACAACTCGATTGGCGTTATCCCGCGACTCATTGATATGGGAGTAGACCCATATTTGATTGCGCCGACACTAAAATTGGCAATTGCACAGCGCTTGGCGAAACGACTATGTGAAGGCACTGGACGAGAAGAAAAAATTAATAAAGCTATTGAAGTCATGATGCAAAAGGAATTTAGTACCTTGCCAGACAAATTCAAGGGTGCGATCCCTAAGGCTGATACCATCATGCACCCAGAACCTTCACCACAGTGTGCGACTGGTTTGAAGGGGCGTATCGCCATCATGGAAGTGCTGGAGATTGATGAGCGGATTCAAGAAATGATTTTGTCTAATGCCGCTGAAGAAGATATTTTTCTTAGTGCTCGCGAGAATGGGTTTATGACGATGAAAGAAGATGCAATTATCAAAGCACTCGAACATAAGATTCCCTACGAAGAAATGAATGCATTTGGTACAAAAGTCGGTTTAGAAAATGTGACCGACGACGTAACTGCTCCTGTCGATAACCAAACTGAAACTTCTCCTCTAAGTGACGTATAATATTTTTAATGAAGATCTTGCTCGTCGATGACGATTCGTTCTTGCGTGATATGTACGCAACAAAATTTGCCGAAGCTGGCCACACCGTGATGACTGCTCAAAGTGGCGCAGAAGCGTTGGTTGAATATGAGAGTAACGGTCCATTTGAAGTTGTATTAATGGATATGGTTATGCCGGGCTTGTCGGGGATTGATCTCATCAATGAACTCAAGGCAGATAAGAAGGCGAAAGCTCCAAAATGTATTGTGCTCTCAAACCAAGGAGAACAATCAGACATCGATAGCGCAATGGAAGCGGGAGCAATTGGCTATATTGTTAAAGCAGAATCAATTCCTAGCGAGGTCGTTGATAAGGTTATTGAATTAGCGAAATAGGTATGGCGGCTGATTATAAAAAAGAACTAGAACAGTTGGTAGCGCATGTCCTTAGTGAAGGAGCTTCTGATTTGCATTTTTCGGTAGGCGCTCATCCGATGGTGCGTAAGACCAACACCCTAGCGCCACTTGAAGCTAAGCCAGTGTTAACCAACGACGATGTTGATGGGTTTGCGAAAGTGCTTATGCAAAAGCCATTTTTCGATCGCTTTCATGAAAAACACGAAGTCGACTTTTCATTCGAAAACAAAGATGGCGCCCGCTTCCGTGGTAACGGATTTTGGCAGCGTGGCAATATGTCTATCGCGCTGCGGTTTATTCCAAGTACCATCAGAACCTTCAAGGAGCTAAGTTTGCCACCAATTCTCGAATCATTCACGCAGCGACCGCAAGGATTTTTCTTATGTGTTGGTCCGGTTGGACAAGGAAAGTCAACTACTCTTGCAGCGATGATTAATCGTATTAATGAATCGCGAGCTGAGCATATCGTGACGATTGAAGATCCAATTGAGTATGTGTATGAAGACAAGCTCTCGCTTATCGATCAGCGTGAGGTGGGTACCGATACCCCCTCATTTAAAGATGCGCTTAACGCAGCGTTTCGCCAAGACGTGGATGTCATTTTGATCGGTGAGATGCGTGATGCTGAGACCATTGGAACAGCCGTTACCGCAGCCGAAACAGGACACTTAGTATTTTCAACCCTTCACACCAATAACGCTGGACAAACTATCAACCGTATTATTGACAGTTTTCCCGGTGCGCAGCAGTCACAAATCAGAGCCCAGTTAGCCGGGTCGTTAATCGGTATTTTCTCACAACGGTTAATCCCAGCTGCTAATGGTGGCTTGGTGCCGTCGTACGAACTTTTGGTTAACAATAGTGCAGTTGCTAATCTCATTCGAGAAGGGAGAATTCATGAAATTGATGCAGTGGTCGAAACTGGTCTGGAGCAGGGAATGATCGACATGAATCGCTCGCTTGCTGACTTAGTAAAGCGAGGCGCTATTACCGTTGAAGACGCGTTTGCGCATGCCGTTAATCCAAAAGGACTTGAGCGCCTTATTTAAATACACCTATGTTATTCAGATATACGGCGGTTGATCAAAGTAATATTGAACGAGAAGGTACTGTTGAAGCTACCAGCGTTGATGCAGCGATTAGTGCTGTGCAGGAGCGCGGTTACACCGTCGTTTCGGTTGAAGAACAGACAACTGGCTTTTCACTCAATAACTTAGGTGATATTGAGTTCAATTTTTTCCAAAGTATTTCCACTAAAGATATTGTCATTCTCTCGCGACAAATCTCAACCCTCTTTGAAGCTCATGTATCGCCGCTGCGTATTTTCCGTCTTCTGGCGTCAGAGGTTGATAATCCGCAGTTGCAACGAGTGATGGATGCGATTGTGGAGGACCTGCAGGCGGGTAGTCCGATCTCCCGAGCGCTTGAGTCACACCCGGATGTCTTTTCGCCATTTTACGTTAACTTAGTGCGAGCTGGTGAGGAGTCAGGTTCTCTTGAAAAGTCATTTAGTTATCTAGCTGACTATCTCGACCGCACCTACGAAGTGGTGTCAAAAGCGCGTAATGCTCTGACGTACCCTGCCTTTGTGATTACTGTGTTTATTGTTGTCATGGGGCTGATGTTAACCCTCGTGATTCCACGGATCGCCAAAATCCTTACTGACTCTGGCCAAGAGCTACCGATTTACACCAAAATCGTGATTGGTATTTCTAATTTCATGGTTGATTACATTGGCATTTTGCTGTTATTGGGAGCGGCTGGAGGCATTGGTTTGTGGCAATTTAAGAAGACAGCGGTAGGGAAGCGCACCTTTGATGAACTGCTGTTGGCCATCCCGGTTGTTGGCGATTTGAATAAAAAGCTCTATCTCACCAGAATTTGTGACAACCTCGCTACCATGATCGATAGCGGTATTTCTATTGTGCAAGCGATTGAGGTCACCGCTGATGTGGTTGATAACGAAGTGTATCGCGAGATTCTGGAAAACGCCTTGGTTGAAGTAAAGGGTGGACGGTCGTTTGCTGATTCAATTTCTGAATACCCGGAGATTCCAGGAGTTCTTTCGCAAATGGCGAAGGTGGGTGAAGAAACGGGAAGCTTGCCAGAAATCCTCAAAACCCTCTCACTCTTCTATCGTCGGGAGGTCAATAATCAGGTTGATACCATGATTGGGCTGATTGAACCGATGATGATTGTATTACTCGGTCTGGGGGTTGGTGTGTTGCTGGCTTCAGTCTTGATGCCAATTTATAACCTCACCAACTCCTTCTAGGTTTGTCCACATCAGGCTCCCTTATATCGCTGACGCGCCGTATAATAAGTAGTAACCACGACTTCGTGGAGCTTGATCTCACTTGAGCTATTCAGCTGGTAACTCAAGCAAGATCGAAACTAATCATTAATTACGTAATTTCATTATGATGAAAGAAACATTCAAGCGAGGTTTTACGCTCATCGAGCTCCTCGTTGTGATCGCCATCATCGGTATCTTGGCGGCAGTTGTGTTGGCGTCACTCAACGATGCACGTGACGGTGGCCAAGACGCTTCAATTAAGCAGTCAATTGGTAACGCTCGTTCACAGGCTGAGTTGATCTACAACTCAAATGGCTTCTCATACACAAATGTATGTCAGAACGCTGCTGATAACCCAGTAGTCAGTCTCATGGAGGCAGCACGAGATAATCGTGCTGAAACCACCGGCCTTGCCTTTGACAACGATGGAACGCCATCTACGGCTGGCGCAGATACCGCTGTTACCTGTCAGAGTACTGATGCAGCGTATGTGATTCACGCCCCGCTTAATATTCCAGATTCAGGTGGTACGGTGCAACACTGGTGTGTTGACTCAACCGGAGCGGCTGGAACGTCTTCAGCGCTCGCCGCGGGAGACATTGTTTGTCCGTAAGACACGTGTTGTCTAACAAAAAACACCTCGAGCGAGGTGTTTTTTGTTTGTAAATAAAACTCACGTCCAGATCGACTGGTATAATTATTTCCATGAAACGACCAGGTCGTGGTTTTACGCTCATTGAGCTTTTGGTTTCGATTGCTATCATCGGTATTTTAGCTGCGGTTGTACTGTCGTCGCTTGGTGATGCGCGCGAACGAGGAATTGAAGCGAAAGTGATTAGCGAGCTCAGCATCTTACAAAAACGTGCCACCATTGAGGAGAGTATCGCCTTAAGTTATGACGTCGTATGTGGTTCTAACGGAGAGACGCAAGCCACTCAGGTCGTCGCAATTATTGAGTCGATTAACCGTATCGCTTCTTCTTCGGTGATTTGTAATAGTAGTCCTGATGCCTACGCTGCGTCTGCTCCGATTCTTGGCACTGATCACTGGTGTGTTGATAGCTTGGGTAAGGCGATTGCAACAACGTCTCCGTTAGCATCAGGCACGTTGGCTTGTGAGTAACGACGTATACTAAAGCAATGCTGTTAGAATTTGTTCCATTTTGGTATCAAGTAATACTTGTCTTCGCTGTAGGTAGTATTATCGGTAGTTTTCTTAATGTGGTTATCTACCGACTCAACACGGGTCGTTCACTAGCTGGTCGTTCACACTGTCTCTCCTGTGGTCAGCAGCTTCGGTGGTTCGAGCTTATTCCAGTTGTTTCATATATAGGATTGCGGGGGCGGTGTGCCCGCTGCGGGTCAATGATTTCTCCACGCTACGTCTTGGTTGAGGTAGGTACTGGACTATTGTTTGTGGCGAGTTACTTGGCCGTCACTTCACTGGCTGAATACGTCATCGCAGCTTTGGTGATGTGTTTGCTGGTGGTGATTGTTGTCTACGACATCAATCATTTTATTATTCCAAATCAGTTGGTGGCCGGATTGCTTGTACTTGCTGTTATGGCGAATGGTTATCAGTGGTACCAAACTGGTGCGACTAGTGTAGCGCTCTACAACGTACTAGCTGCAGTTTCCGCTACCGCTTTCTTTGGCTTTTTGTGGTATGTATCACGAGGGAAGTGGCTTGGTTTTGGCGATGTAAAGTTAGTGTTCCCGCTCGCGTGGCTAGTTGGGTTTGGTCAGGTCTATTCGTTTGTTGTGCTCTCGTTTGTGATCGGTGCGGTCATTAGTATTGGTTTGTTGGTAGTACAACGGGGACAATCGTCCTTACGGTTTTTTGGCCAACCGCTTACAATGAAAAGTGAGGTACCCTTCGGACCATTTCTAGCGGCTGGGTTTTTGGCTGCATATCTATGGTCTGTAGATGTGTTAGCACTCATGTCGTATGTTCTTGGTTAGAAAACACAACATACCATCGTTTGGATTTACCATCACGGAATTGCTGGTGACGATCGGTCTCATGCTCATTATCAGTGGCGTGGTTGTAGCCCGCTATAGTTCGTTTAATAGTGCAGTGCTCCTGAAAAATCAGGCGCTTGAAGTAGCACTTTCAATCAGGCAAGCACAGCTGTTTGCGGTTGCCGCTCAAGGAGATGCTGGTGATTTTGAAGACCAGTTTGGGATTCATTTTGATTCGAGCGCTGGCAATAATCGAACGTACCGAATTTTTCGCGATAACAATAACGATGGTATTTTTGATGCTGGTGATTCTGAGATTGGTATCCCAGGAGAACTAGATAGCAGGTTTATCATTAGAGGATTTGTGGATGCTGACAATAATACAGGGAGTGCTTCGAGTGTATTGACTGGCGGTGATGAGTTTACGATTACTTTTGAACGACCAAATTTCGATGCTAAATTTGCAGATTCCGCAGGCGCTCTCACCAATGATGTCGTCTACATTGAAATTGTCTTAGCGGGGGATACGATAGATGATGATAATGTCGATCGCCTGCTGCGAACAGTGGAGATTACTAGCGCTGGTCAGATTACCGCCTTATGATCCAGCACTCTACACAAACACATACCGGCTTTAGTCTGATTGAGCTGATTGTATCGCTCGGATTATTTTCAGTTGTGATTACGGTGAGTGTTGGGTCTCTTTTGGTTTTGATTGGAGCCAATCAACGTGAGCAAGCCACCCAAAATATTATGACGAACCTTGCTTTCTCACTGGATAGTATGACTCGCGAAATTAGAACGGGGTTTGATTACTATTGTGAAGGTTTCACTGACTTGCAGGTGACGAGCGCGTTCGCTAATCAAGAGTCAATCACTGGTCAAAACAGTTGTCCTGATGGTATCTCAGGTACGGATAATCATATTGGGATTTCAGTCATTGAGGGTGGCTGTAGTATCACGGGTTGTGATCCAGCTGATCCAATCCGGATCGCTTATTGGATTGATTTTACTGAACAGGCCATCTTCCGTCGGGTTGGTAACGGGACCGCCGAGCGCATCACCTCTTCAGGTATTAACGTCATTGATGGGGAGTTTATCGTGACAAATGCTGAGCGGCTTACAGCTGGAGACACCAACCAACCGATTGTTACTATTTATATTGAAGCTGAGGATGTAACCGGTGACACTCCAAATACCGTTCGTCTTCAGACGACTATAACGCAGCGAACCTTAGATATATGAGCAAGCACACAACACAACCACAGGGCTTTACGATTGTTGAGACACTGGTCGCGATCACTATTTTGCTGATCGCTATTGCCGCCCCGATCACGATTGTGGTGCGAACGGCGCAAAGCTCTGCATTCGCGGGTGAGCAAGTAGTTGCTACCTTTTTAGCGCAAGAAGGGCTCGAGTTAGCTCAGAAAGAGCGTGATGATCACTACTTAGACTACTTTGAGGAGTTGTTAGTGAGTCCGCCTGCTGACGATGAGCCGTGGGCGTGGTTTATTGATTTTGGGGGTAATTTTGGAACCACTTGTCGGGTGAATAACAGCGGAGAACGAGGTTGCGGTATGTATCCAGAAAACGTTGGTACTGATGGTGAAGCAACATCAGTGGCTACTAAGTGCACCGACCGTGGGTGTCCAATTTATTTTGACGATTCGGCTGGTGTCCGAGCTCGGTATACCCACGTTGCCACTGGTAATACGCTCACACCGTACACGCGAGAGGTTAAGGTGATTGGTTCAAGTGACCCCACGAACCCAGAAATGCGTGTGCAGTCAATTGTGCGCTGGCGTACAGGCACTCTTGGAGCCACCCAAGAAGTGATCGCTGAATCATCGCTCTTTAATATCTATGACACCCCGTAACACAAACGAAGAATCAGGTTTTGTACTCTTGATGACGGTAATCATCGTCAGTATTGTGTTAGCGATTGGTTTAAGTATTCTCGAGATTAGTCTTAAGGAGCTCCAGCTCAGTTCGCTAACGCGAGAGTCAGAAGAGGCCTTTCACGCTTCCAATGCCGGACTAGAATGTGTTCGTTATTGGCGAAATGTACAGGTGGCAGGTGGTGACGCTGCGCTTAATGATTATGAAGAAGAAGGGGTGACGATTAGTGGTACTGAATGTTCCTCAGCTGCTATCAGTGACTACGCTCCTGCTGCGGTTAGCTCGGTTGACTACGACGCTGGAACTGCCTACGCGCAGCGCTATCAATATGAATATACGTGGGGTGCTGGTAACGACCGGTGTACTGAAGTGGATGTAATCGTTGCAGTATCCTCACCAATTAGCTCGTTTACGGTTGCTAATGCCGATCTACCAGCTAAGTTCCCAACTACCAGTGATTTTGTCTGTGCACCAGGCGGAAGATGTACCCTGGCCTTTGTCCAAGGTTTTAGTAGTAGCTGTGCTAATAAGTCTACTTTTGGTACCATTCAGCGTGAAGTGCTACTGCGCTTCTAGCCAAGAATGACAGATAAAAAAGCCACAAAGGAACGAATTAAGCGGCTGCAAGAACTAGTTGCCTATCACCAAAAGCGCTATCACGAAGAAGATGCGCCGGAGATTTCTGATACAGCCTATGACTCTCTCGTAAACGAACTGCGTGATCTAACGGGAGGAGATCAAGTAAGCGAGGCGGTTGGAGGGAAGGTGAGTGAAGCGTTTTCAAAAGTCACCCACGCTGTGCGCCAGTGGTCGTTTGATAATGTCTTTACCGCCGGCGAGTTGCAGGAGTGGGAAGATCGGTTAGTGCGCCATCTTACGAGTAATGATGTGAATCACGATGGACTTTCGTATGTAGCAGAGCATAAAATTGATGGTCTGAAGTTGGTACTTGAATATCGGGCTGGTGAATTATATCGCGCGGCTACTCGCGGTGATGGGGTGACTGGAGAGGATGTTACTCATACGGCTAGAGAAATTGCTGATATACCACATACGCTGCAACACCCTGTTGATCTAACAGTGGTTGGTGAGGTATGGCTGTCTCATAAAGAGTTTGAGCGAATCAATACAGAACGTGAGGCTGCTGGAGAACCACTGTATGCAAATCCGCGCAATACGGCGGCCGGGTCACTGCGCCTGCTTGATGCGTCAGTTACAAAGAACAGGAAGCTGTCTTTCTATGCGTACGATATTGATGCCTTTGATCCCGCTACTACAGATATATCACCCCCATCTTCCCAAGCAGAAGAGCTGCAGCTACTGAAGCAACTTGGCTGCACCGTAAATAAAAACAATAAGATATGCGAGAGCATCAAGGATGTTGTCGTCTACTATGAATCGTGGACCACAAAGCAAGGCTCGCTCGCCTATGATGCTGATGGAGTCGTGGTAAAAGTTGATGACGTGCGATTGCAGCAGGCGCTGGGGTATACCGCGAAGAGTCCTCGCTACGGCATTGCGTTTAAGTTTCCCTCAGAAGAAGCAACGACCGTTGTCGAAGGTATCAATCTCCAAGTCGGACGAACGGGGGTTATTACTCCTGTAGCGCACTTGCGCCCAGTACTGATTGCTGGTTCTACCGTAGCCCGTGCAACGTTACATAATGAAGATGAGATTAAACGACTTGATGTGCGAGTGGGAGATACCGTGATTCTCAAGAAAGCCGGTGATGTGATTCCTAAAGTATTGTCAGTGGTCACTGAACTTCGACCAAAAAACACTAAGCCGTATACATTTCCAAAAAAGGTGACTGGTTGTGGAGGGGATGGTTCAATCGAGCGAATTCCTGGTGAAGCAGCGTATCGGTGTGTTGATCGTTCTGGCGATACGCTCAATCGACAACGTCTCTACTACTTTGTTTCCAAACAGGCACTTAATATTGATGGTGTCGGTCCTCGGATTATTGATCAGCTCCTCGATGCCGATCTTATTTCAGAGCCGGCAGATTTATTTACCTTAGAAGAAGGTGACTTCTTGTCCCTTGAAGGTTTCAAAGAAAAGTCAGCGCAAAATGCAGTAGCGGCTATCCGTGACGTTACTACGTTGCCCCTGTATCGATTTTTGATCGGCCTATCCATTGACGGAATCGGGGAAGAGACGGCCCGACTGCTGGTTGACCGCTTCGGTACCTTCACAGAACTACGAGCTGCTTCACAGTCCAGCATTGCCAGTATTCATGGTATTGGTGAGACAATCGCTGAAAGCTTAACTAGCTGGCTCGCAGAATCACAAAACCAAACAATGGTTGATGAGTTACTGAAGCATATAACCCTTGAGCAAGGGGTTGTGAAAGTGGTTAGTGCAAAATTAGGAGGCGCCTCGTTTGTGTTTACGGGCACCTTACCAAACTTAGGTCGCGATGAAGCGAAGGCCATGGCTCGAGCAGCGGGAGCGAGGATTGTGTCATCAGTCTCACAAAAGACTGATTACGTGGTTGTCGGTGCTGATCCAGGCAGTAAAGCTCAAAAAGCTGAAGAATTAGGGGTTACGATACTGGATGAAACAGCTTTCCGTAAACTGGTGGCATAAGGATCGTTTGTGCTAGTATGGTGCGCATGACGAAGGAGCAGATATTACACCTAGGAAATCTAGCTAGAATCAAGCTTTCTGAAGAGGAGGTGGAGCAATTCAATAGTGAAATTACCGCGGTACTGGAGTATGTAAGTACCGTGAATGATATTGCTGGTGACGCGGCTCTCACCAAGCAAGTTGGTGCCCGGTACAACATTTTTAGACAAGATGAAGTCACCAACGAACCAGGGCAGTTTACTGAAGATCTACTTCGAGAAATGCCGGAGACAGATGGTAGACACCTTAAGGTTAAGAAGATTTTGAATCAGGATGATTAGTATTTGTCCGTTAGAAAATTGATACTGTATGGATACAGAAAAAGATATACCAATAAAGTCCAGCCCCCATCTTTCTAATGGGATGACTATTGCAGAACTGCGAGCTCAATTTATTACTGGTACATATACACCAACTCAAGCGGTTGCCGATGTCTTTAAGGTGATAAAGGAAAAAGATGGAGAGATCCATGCCTTCCTAGAGGTGTACGAAGATGTACTCAAGGAAGCAGAGCAGGCCACCGAGCGATATAAAAATGAGGGAGCAAACACCCCAGCTCTGTTGGGGGTACCAATTGCGCTTAAGAACAATATCTTGGTCAATGGTAGAAAAGCCACGGGAGCTTCGAAGATTCTGGAAAATTATACCGCTACCTATGATGCGACTATTGTACAGAAACTTAAAGAAGCCGGGGCGATAATTATTGGTGCCACCAATCTCGACGAGTTCGCTATGGGCTCTTCGACTGAAAACTCTGCCTTTGGTCCAACCAAAAATCCTCATGATACAACCCGAGTACCAGGTGGTTCTTCTGGTGGTTCAGCGGCAGCGGTTGCGATGGGTGCCGTCCCAGCAGCGATTGGCACTGACACGGGGGGTTCAATTCGCCAGCCGGCAAGTTATTGTGGTTTGGTTGGTTTTAAACCGACCTACGGCGCAGTCTCACGCTACGGCTTGATGGCAATGGGTTCAAGTCTCGATCAGGCTGGACCGCTCACCAACTCCGTGGCTGACGCTGAGTTGCTACACCAAACCATGAGTGGCCTCGACCCAATGGACGCCACCACGATCGATGAAGATACGTACCCAGCGGTACCCACTAAAGAGCACTACACCTTTGGTATTCCCCGGACCTTTCTCGGTGACGGTATCGATCCCGATGTCATGCAGGTATTTGAAGAGCATGTGGCAGCAGTAAAAAAGGCTGGACATACGGTAGTCGATATTGAGCTACCGCTTTTTGAACAAGGTTTAGCTGCGTACTACATTGTGATGCCCGCTGAAGTGTCATCAAACCTGGCTCGCTACGATGGTATAAGGTACGGCTTGCGTGAGGAAGGGGAGACGTTACTTGATGTCTACGAAAATAGTCGGGCTACAGGATTCGGAGCTGAGGTAAAGCGACGAATTTTGCTTGGCACGTACGTACTCTCTTCTGGCTACTATGATGCCTATTACGGGAAAGCAGAGGTGGTGCGTATTAAAATGCGTGAGGAGCTGAATACCGTGTTTGAGAGCGTCGACGCTATTCTGTTACCGACGGCTCCAACTCCGGCGTTTACCTTTGGTGAACATGAAGACCCATTGTCGGTGTATCGACAAGACATTTTCACGGTACCGGTCAATCTCACTGGTGTTCCAGCTATTTCCGTACCAGGTGGCACGGTGACCCGAGATGATAAGCAGTTACCAGTTGGTGTACAATATATTGCACCACATGGTGGCGATGCTCGTCTCTTTGATATTGGCAAAAAAGTCTTTGACGAGCAGCGCTAAGGCGCTATGGCAGAACCAACAACCACAACCACTCAGGGGACCATCCAGTCTGGCGTTCCTGATTTGAGTGGACCAATTCTTGAGTATTTTAGGGATAGTGACACCTCGCTTGATCTTGGTTTTTCAGATGTGCTCGGGGTGTTTAGTTCTGTCTGGGATGTGTATGTAATTGTGGCCTATATTTTCGCTGCGCTCTTTATGTATGGGTATGTCTATGCTGCGATTCGCACGGGCTCGCTGAATGAACTTTTGGCAGAATCAATCAAAACCCAAGAACGCCTGTATCGTGAGCACTTTGGCCAAGAGGTGAAAAACAATCGTTGGCAAGAGGTGTTGGGGCACATTGAGTCCCAGAACCCAAACGATTGGCGACTCGCCATTATTGAAGCTGACATTATGCTGGAGGAAGCTTTGGGTCAAGCAGGCTATGCTGGCAATACACTCGGCGAACGTTTAAAGAGCATCACTCCTAATCAACTACAATCAATTAATGATGCGTGGGAGGCGCATGTTGTGCGTAACAAAATTGCTCACGCGGGTTCTGATTTTGTCTTAACGCAACGTTTAGCCCGCGACACCATCACCCAATTTGGCCGAGCATTTGAGGAGTTGGGGGTTATTTAAACCAAAGGCTGGCGCAGTTGTATCGGCCTTTGATTTTCTTGTTACAGTGATCGGACGTCAGTGGCATCAAATAGCCAGAGACTTAATAGAATTTAAGGAAATAGATACAGAGGTGGTCTAGTACCCCCCCCGGTACACCAAAAATCACCCCCACCCCTTGTTCATATAGATTAGGTACCCTATTCAAAATGCCGGAAATTGAACATAAATACAAGAAAAGGATCCGTCATCAGTATGTTGGTGATGAGTAGTTATAGTACGTGCTTAGAAGCAGACTGTCTTGTCACTGTCGTTTAAGGTAGCTTCGAATAAATTACTTAAATAGCAAGTTAATTCCTTGCAGCACTAGTAAAGAAACGTATTTTAAGCTATAACACTCATGGATTAAGTATTCACACTGACGACCTAAAGGAGGACACGCCGTGAACGATACATCCAATCCGACCTATTCGTTTGGTCATCCACTTCCCTCGGACTTCGTTGAACGCGAAGCAGAGGGCAAGGTTGGGGTTATCATGGGTAGTCAGTCTGACTGGCCGTTCATGCAGCCCTGCGCCGACATGTTGGAGCAACTTCAGATTCCGTTCGAGTTTGGAGTGGTATCTGCTCATCGTACGCCTGAACGTATGGTGCAGTATGCGCACTCCGCATTAAATCGAGGTTTGAACGTTATCATTGCCTGTGCCGGTGGCTCTGCACACTTGCCGGGTATGGTAGCTTCTGAGACGCTACTGCCGACACTTGGCGTGGCGCCGAAGAAGACCGACGAGCATGCGGTTGGTTCCATGATCGCTATGCCTGCAGGTAAGCCACTCGCTTATATGGGTGGCGGCAGCGGACCTGGTAAAAACGCTGGAGCTGCAAATGCTGCCTTGATGGCAGCAAGTATTCTCGCATTGGAAGATGGTGAGCTTCACGAACGACTACAGGACTATCACGACAACTTGCGGGATTCTGTCCCGCTCACTTGCTTCTAAAGGAGGAGCTCATGATTGAAGGAGAAACATATCAAGGCTCATCACGTGTTATGAAGCGACATGCGAAGGGTTTGATGGAAATCAAGTTCGACGACGGATGGTCTGCAGGTGATAAGGGTCGTTCACCGCAACTAATCCCTGGCATGGGAGCTGCTCGTCATCGAGCGGCGATGGTTTCATTTCAACTTGCTCATGCAGCAGGTTTGCCAACTCATTTTGAGCGGGAGATCGCTGATGCGTTTGTAGTCAAAGAGTTATCAGTCCCAACCCATGAATCACTTTCTCGTGAGACTCACGGGGAAGTTTTGAACGGTGAGTGGATCTGGCGGACGCACCTTGAGGGCTCTTTGTGGGCTCGAGTGCAAGCGCAAAAGATCGATCCATTTGAGCTTGGTTTTGACCGAGGGTACATACCAAAGAAAGGTGAGAAACTCCCGCGCATTAAGCTTGAGTGTACGACCAAGTTCGAGCCAATTGACCGAAAAGTGTCTGACGATGAGGCTCGTGAGCTGATGCGGCTGACAACGGATGATTGGAGTGAGGCTTGGAACCTCATTGCCGGCGCAGTTGCAGCAACAACAGCAGTTGCTGAACAGGCTGGATTCTATCAGCCGGATGGTAAGCTCGAGCTTGGACGCCTCCATAATGGTTGTTTGATCATCGCGGATACATTCGGAACTCAAGATGAAAACCGGATTATTCGGCAGTCTGATGGTGAGCTGTTCAGCAAGGACATCATTCGCAGTGAGCTTACGCGGCTTGGGTACGCAGGCCAGCTAAAGCTGGCTCAGCGAGATCATCCCAATGATCCAACTAAGTGGCCAGAGTACCCTCATCTCAGCGACCATGTCACTAGTCGGGTAACGTCTCGTTACGCAATGTACGCTGATGCGTACGAACAGGCTGCTGCTTAAGTTTTCCAACTTGTCTAAGGCCCGCTTAACACGGAATTGGCCCAGCAGCCATCGTGTTGGTGGGCCTTTTCTGTTATTGTTTTAATTCAGAAATTTTCTTATTTAAATCTGTGTATTGACTACTGGCCGTCACACCTAAACATCCTTCAGTTGGTCGTGATTCGTGGCTGTTATTTTGTATATCAAAAAATCTGCGACTTATGGTATTCACAGAATCGTAATAAATAACGTATAAACAAGAATCCAATGATGTGCTATCTTCAAGAAGTTTGGGGCCAATATGGCTAAACACTGGAAGAGTATGGACGTAAAGTAGTAGCAACGTCTCCAGAAATTGGTGCTACCAGAGGGCATTACCTATAACAAAACAACGAATGCCTACGGCACCGGTGTTTTGTCGCCCATATTCGAGCTAAATGACCGATTTGCGGACGGTCAGTTCGATGTTGTTGCGGGGCCCGGATTCGAACCGGGGTCTGGAGGTTCTGTTATTCTTTAAGTTTCCTTAAAGCCTGGACTATCCCATGTTCCTGACCAACTACGGTCGTGGGAACTCTTCATTATAGTCTCTGAACCTTCCGTTCATTTTGCAATGAAGGGCTTGGCTGCCGATTGTCGAATCTTGTTTATTTTATAGCATTCACGATTATCCTCTCGGATTGCGTTGTAGCTAAACAAGCTTAACGATGTTCCAGCAATTTCGAAGATTTTTCCACAGTACATTACTGCACTGGGTCACAGTTTCCTATGAGCCTCCCGAGGTACCTCTCCTCCACCCCGCTGGAGTGAATAACTGTTGCTATTCGTGGCCAAGAGTTTATCACTATTGTGTAAAAAAGTCTAGTAGTTTACTATATAAATACCTTTCGAACTATGAAAAAAGCAGAGCGAAAAAAAGCTTTACAACTACGAGCGAAAGGTAAAAGTTTAAATGAAATTGCTAGGGTATTGAGTGTCAGCAAAAGTACTGCGAGTGTGTGGTGCAAAGATATAAAAATTTCAGGCGCGGCAAAAAAACGTTTAGCGGCTCGGACAAAACAAAAAAGTGTCGCTGGCCTAGAACGATATCTTGCTGAGAGAAAGAAACAAAAGGAAAAAGATATTATAAAAAATATTGAACAGGGAATGAGACAGCTAGGAGTTCTCTCTGAGCGTGACGTGTACTGTATTGGTCTTGGGTTATATTGGGGTGAAGGATATAAAAAGGGGAGTCAAGAATTTGGCTTCACTAATAGTGATCCACAAATGATTATATTTTATCTCCACTGGCTTGAATCAGTGTTTGGAGTGTCGCGGGATAAGTTAATCTTGCGCGTCAGTATTAATCAGCTTCACAGCTATCGTGAAAAGGATGTACTACGTTTTTGGTCTAAGACAACAGGTGTTCCGTTGAGGCAATTCACCAAAACAAGCTTTATAAAAACTAGATCATTAAAAATGTATGCAAACCAAGGTGTCCATATGGGCACTCTTCGAGTTAAGGTGAGATCAGGCACCTCGATGCGGCGTCAAGTGTTGGGGGCAATAAAGGCAATTCCCAATAGTCAACATAAATAATGACAATTACTGGTGGGGTGTAGTACCATAGCTCATATGCAATGTGTTATTCTCGCCGCCGGGAAGGGGACCCGGCTCCGTCCACTCACGGAAACTACTCCTAAACCATTAGTTCAAGTAGCCGGTAAAGCCTTACTCGATCATATCGCTGAGGCCATTCCAACGGCCGTGACTGAATTTATTATAGTCACTGGCTATCTTGAAGAACAGATCAGAGAGCACTGTGGTGATACTTATTTAGGCCGTAAGGTAACGTATGTTCACCAGACAGAACAAAAAGGAACCGGTCATGCCTTGTGGCTTTGTAAAGAACATATCAAGGGTCGATTTCTCTTGATGTTCGCCGATGATATTCATGGCAAATCTGACTTAGCGCGCGCTTGTTCGTTTACTCGTTCTATGTTGACGCTCACTACGGAAACTCCAGAACGATTTGGTATCGTCGTCCGCCATCCTGACGGTACTTTGGCAAAGATGGTTGAAAAGCCAGAACAACCACCCTCAAACCTGGCTTCAACTGGTGTGATGGTGCTTGACGATAAGATTTTTAATTACGAGCTCAAGATTGAGACGAAAGGAGAATTTTATCTCACCGATGTGATTGCTGAGTACGCCAAAGAATTCCCAATTGCTGTAGTGGAACAGCAGCTCTGGATTCCGATCGGCTATCCAGAAGATGTCGAGCGAGCGACCAAGTTGTTTGCTGCAAAACCCGACCTGGTAAGTCAGCATGTCTGATTTTCGCGCCATTGGACCTTTGTATTGTGAGACGCCCTTGACGTTATCTGAGGGCGTTTTTGGTACGTTGGCTTCTTTCCCTATGGAGCCAATTAATGTTGTGACAAGTATATTTCCCGCTCTCGCTGGAGTCTACTTGTTTTGGTATATATCAAAGAAAGGCAGTCTGCCCAATGTATTTGTTTGGCTAGCAGTTATAACACTGCTTCTTGGGCTCGGGAGTACTTTCTGGCACGGCATGCGTACTGAGGTGGCATTGTACATTGACTGGGTATCAGCTTTTGTGTCCTTCTCGTTGTTTATGTTTATGTGGGCTCGATACCTAAAAAACCGCTGGTGGGGATACATGACACTAGCTGCAATTTTTGGTGGCACGCTACTGTTCTGGTCAGTTGTTGCCAGTGTCGTTGAGTCAAACGGCCCACCTGTTTCGTTGTTCGTTGTGGTTGCCACCGTGGCAATTGCTCTTGTATTTCTAACCTGGCAACAACATAAAGATTTGTTATGGACAGGAGTAATAGTTGTGCTGTTGGCAGCGGCAGCGGCAGTTGCTCGTACTATTGATCTCGATACCTGTGGTTCATTATTCCACTTTGGGACTCATGCGATCTGGCATGTGAGTCTTGGTTTGTCGGCACTGCTTGGTACGTTCCTGGTGGTAAGATTATACGAGCGAAAGCAGCTAGGTATCGATAACGATTAAATGTATGTCAGATTTTAGAACGATAGGTCCTTTGTATTGTGAGACACCGATGTCTCTTCCCGAAGGGGTTGTTAGTACCCTAGAAGTATTTCCTATTGAACCGATCAACGCTATTACGAGTGTATTTCCAGCCTTGGTTGGACTCTATTTGGTCTACTGGCTTTCTCAGCGTGGTCAGTTGCTCAGCCCGTTTCTCTTTTTTGCCGTAGCTACTGCCATGACGGGTACTGGGAGTGTCATGTGGCATGGCTTGCGTACCCCGTTCTCACTGGCCATCGATTGGATTCCGGGTGTGATTTCCTTCATGGTGTTTATGTTTGCCTGGGGGTATTACTTAAAAAACCGCTGGTGGGGGTACGCGACGTTGGTGGGCGTGTTTGGTGGTACCTGGCTTTTTTCGGCTGTTGCTAGTCGCTTGGTTGAATCAAACGGTCCGCCCTCAGCCCTGTTTTTTGTGGTGGCAATCATTTCCGCGATTCTTTTGTATTTCACCTGGAAGCGCTATGGAACAATTGCGTGGTGGGGAGTAGGTATGTTGGGCTGCGCGATCGCTGCGGCAATTGTTCGGACAGTCGACTTAGCTACCTGCGGTATTTTGCCAGATTTTGGCACACATGCGTTCTGGCATATTTTCCTTGGTGTGACATCTCTTTTTGGTCTCATTATGATTGTAAAAATTGACGAGGCACGTAAAAAAGGACTTGAATAGGTGTGATCTGAATGGTATTCTGCAACGCACTTATTTGTCGGCGTAGCTCAGTTGGTTAGAGCGTAGGACTCATAAACCTAAGGTCGGAGGTTCAATTCCTCCCGCCGGCACAAAGGAAACCGCCCTCTGGGCGGTTTTTGATTGCCGGCGGGAGGCGGAGCTTTGTGGTAACAAAGCGTTGCGCGAATTGAAAAGCTTTTGCGCTATTTCAAGAACTCATGAATTGAAATAGCCAAAAGGTGTACTGAAGCTGTAAGTTTCAATTCCTCTGATTCGACAGGTTATCGTAACTGGTGAAGCTGAATGACTTTTCTCGCAGATATATTTTCTGAATCAGTTGCTTCGGCTAAATAGACTCTTGTGACGTTAAAAGATTCACCTTGTCTAAGAGCTCGGTCTTCAATATCTGTTACGTGCGGTTCATAGCTGTCACCAAGCCATGGAATAGTGTATGTAGGATCAGTAACTTTTAGTGCTTGTATTAGACGTTTGTGTAAAGTTAAAATTTCATTGGTCTTCTTAATTTTATGCACTGGTATGTTTTGGTCTTTTCCGAATAAGGCCTGTGTTAGTGAAGTGATCCTGAATGGAGCGGTCGACTTAAGGACAGGAGATAACACCTGTCCAACAACTTCATGATTACTTTCGGTTTTAAACCAATGAACTAAAGTGCAATGTAAAGGGAAGTCCTTGTAGGCATAGTGATGTCCTTCTTCTAAGGGTTCAATTTCACAACCAACGATAAAAGCGTTCATGTGGTGGAGTATAGCAAATACGAGACTCTTTCCCTACGGGGGCGGAGCAAAGGTGCCTAGGGGGGCAGGACTCGGTCACAAGTAAATTTCTTACAGAAATTTCTCGCGACCCCGGCTCATTCGTGGTAAAGCCACATCATTCCGCCTTTCGAGTCCCGACGCAAGCAAAAAAAGTTTGCTTGCTTCCACCGCGCATATGAAAACAGCCCCATATTGGGGCTGTTTTCATATGCGCGGTGGACGGGACTCGAACCCGCAACCTCTCGCGTGACAGGCGAGTGCTCTAACCAAATTGAGCTACCACCGCAAGTGAGTAATCAAGCGTAAACTTGTTTGCGTTTGACTTACGAACGCAGTCAGGGGAAAGATTTTCTTACAACTGCATATGGTAAGTGAGCACGAGTATAGCTACTTTGAGCAAACTTTGCAACGTGATATTCACGTGAATCAAAGCGCGGGTGAGAAAGCCTGGGAGGCTTTCGCAAGACCTTGCCTGCTATTTTGAAAAAATAGCGACAAGGTATACCGATCCTGTAAGGAGTGCGTGCTCCAAAGTTAAAAATCGCTGGTGCGATTTAACTTTGGAGCCAACGCGCGGGATTGAACCGCGGACCTCATCCTTCGCTTACACCCTCATTTACTTGGACAATTATTGAGGGGCTAGACTGTATCTTAAGCATGCATAATTATGCGAAGCTTCCTTTGGCAGTCGTTCGGGCCCGCTTTTGCGTGCCACGGTCTGAACCTGTGTCAGGCCTTTAACCGTTATTCAGGATTCAACAACCAGTTTCCTGGTTGAGGGGCAAAATCATTGCGATTTACCATGGATGCGCTCTACCGACTGAGCTACGTTGGCATATGAAATTGTTTGCAATGCGTTGATTGCGCCAACGATATTATCACGAAGTTTTGTATTTGAGAAATAGATTGTAAGGACCCCGTGCTCATTTTTGGTTGAGTAAGTGCCTTGTTTTGTCGATGGGGTCACAACCGTTTTTTGGAATTGGTCTTCTCTTATTTTAAGTAGCTGTATCCAGAATTTTTTTGCTTGTTCTGGGTTGGTGTCTGAAAAAATCTGTAGTCCAAAACGCAGCCTTACTGTATCAATCTGAAAGAAATGTTCTAGAAATTCTAAAAACACTTTGATGAGAGCTGGATCAGTGTTTCCTAACCTAACTGCATTTTTGTTTACTTTATTACCTTCACCCCAGAACAGCCCTATGCCAAGGCCGTATAGAAACCAGTCTTCAGTAGTATGGGGTTTTTTAAATTTGAACGGATCACCACATGGATTACTTTTAAGGTAAATTGCTTCAGATATAGTTCGCTTCGGTATGCTGTGTTTATGCAACCAGTAGTTAATTTTGTTTTGAGAACAACCAAGCTCATTAGCGATTACAGAAACAGATTTTCTTTTAACTAAGTACTCACCCGCAAGGAACTTTTTGTTGATCATAAGTTAGTTTAGCATATCCAAATAATAAACATGCTATACTCACCAGTATGTCAGAAGGGCAAATGAGGATCGATGAAATCGAAGCAGCCATGCTCCTGCCTGATTTTTGGAATGATCCACAAAAAGCCCAGCAGCTTATTAAGGAACTCCAGGAACTTAAAGACGCTGCTGAAGGAAAGGGAAAATATGACCGCAGCGATGCTGTGTTCACGATTGTGGCGGGTGCGGGTGGCGATGACGCAGAAGACTTCGCTCGGATGCTCGTGGAGATGTATCAAAAGTACGCTGAAGGGAAAGGATGGAGTGTGACGCTTATCGATAGCAATGCCAATGATAATAACGGCTACCGTAATATCACCTTTGAAATCAACGGGAAGGAGGCATATGGCACACTGGCTACAGAATCAGGAATTCATCGGCTCGTACGTATCTCGCCGTTTAATGCTAACGGAAAGCGTCAGACCTCATTTGTTTTAGTAGAAGTCTCACCAAAATTAAAAGATCTTAAAGAGGTTGATCTTCCTGAAGAAGAGCTCGAGGTCTCGTTTGCTCGCTCAGGTGGAGCGGGCGGACAAAACGTCAACAAACGCGAGACCGCGGTCCGGCTTACCCATACACCGACGAATATTTCAGTGCATGTCAGTAGCGAACGTTCGCAACAACAAAACCGTGAACGAGCTGAGTCACTGTTGGCCGGAAAGGTGTTTGCCTTTCAGGAAGAACAACGAAAACGTGAACTCAAAGGATTGTCTGTGGAGAAATCGGTCAAGATTGAGTGGGGTAACCAAATCCGTTCGTATGTCCTGCACCCGTACCAGATGGTCAAGGATCATCGAAACAATACCGAAGTTCGTAATGTAGATGCGGTACTCGACGGTGATATACAAACCTTTCTTGATGCGGCAGTTGAGTTAGAGGCAGATGAACGCTAGTATAAAATTATATGGCAGAAAAAATTCCTAGTTCGCTCGATGGAGCAATTAATTATCTCGCTGAAGCAATGACCACGCCAGCTCTTTATGGAGCAACGATTTATTATGGCCCAGGTATTCTGGGTGAGAGTTTCACTGAAGCTTTTTCTGGCACTGGATCGTGGTGGACGCTTGCTGAGCAAACTGCTGCAGTTGGTATGATTGCCTCGAGTGCAGTGAAATAGTATATGGATAAAAAAACTATTGAGGACCTGATCGAAGAAGCCGGATTTTCTGAAGCAGAAAAGCATGCCTTGCTACAAAAACTCGCAGAAGCCTTGACTGGAAAGATGGTCATGATGCTCGAAGAGCGGGCACCACAAGAACAGCAAGAAGCGTGGTCACGGCTCGAACTTGAAGCGAAAATCCAACACATTCTTGAATACGCCAAGACCCAGGTATCTCCTGAAGAAAAGGCTGAGATTGGTACCGCAGCTAAAGAAACAATCCTTACTCAGTTTTCCGAAGAGATTATCACACCACGATTACAGCCAGATTCTTAAATCCAGTTTACATTTGGACACCCGTTAGGAACTAAGCTAAAATAGTGAGGTTACCGTATGATTTACTTCGATAACGTATCGAAACTGTACAACGATGGGCGATCAGCCGCACTTGAAGAGATCACCTTTCAAATTGCTCCAAAGGAGTTTGTTTCTGTTGTCGGGCATTCCGGCGCTGGCAAAACTACCTTGCTCAAGATGATAATCGCTGAAGACGCGCCGTCTCACGGCCAGGTCTTTTTTGAGTCATTAGATATTCATAAAATCCCGCGCTCACGCTTGCCGCAGTACCGTCGGAAGATTGGCACGGTTTTCCAAGACTTTAAACTGCTATCGAACAAAACTGCTTTTGAAAATATCGCCTTTGCCATGGAGGCAAACGGTCGTGGTGATGAAGAAATTCAGGAAAATGTCCCACAGGCCTTGGCGCTCGTTGATCTTGAGGACAAAGCTTGGAACTTCCCAGGAGAACTCTCGGGGGGAGAGAAGCAGCGCGTGGCGATCGCTCGTGCGATTGTGAATCAGCCAGATATTATTATCGCTGATGAGCCAACCGGAAATTTGGATCCAATTGCTACGTATGAAGTAGTACAGATCCTCAAGAAGATTAACGACCTTGGCACGACAGTTGTCATGACCACCCATAATAAAGGTGTGATCGATGAGCTAGGTCGTCGAGTAATTACCATGGACGAGGGGAGGATAGTTCGCGATGACGAGAGTGGTCGCTACGTGCTTTAATTAAGATATGTGGACGGGATTTAAACGAATAGTTCGGGCCGGGTTCATTGGTTTCTGGCGCAACGCCTATGTGTCACTGGCATCAATTTTTGTGATGACCATCGCCCTGTTTGTGATCGGCGCCACGATGATGGTAGACCAGTTGCTTACGGTCTCACTACAACAATTGCAGGAGAAGGTTGATATCAACCTCTATTTCGTTACGTCAGCTCAGGAGGAAGATATTGATGCACTACGTACCTCACTTGAGGCGTTGCCAAATGTGTTGGCGGTCACCTATACCACTCGCGAGCAAGCGCTTGAAGAGTTTCGGGCTCAGTACCAAAACGACGAAATAATGATGCAGTCTTTGGAAGAGCTTGATGATAATCCACTGCGGGCTAAACTAGCTATCCAGGCGGTTGAGACTGATCAGTATGAAAATATTGCTCAGTACATTGACGAGCAGATAGTGCAGCAGTCACCGCAAAACCCGGTCATCGATAATTACAACTATCTGGAAAAGAAAGAATCAATTGATACACTTTCGTCAATTATCGGAGTGGTCGAGCAGGCTAGCTTTACGGTGATGATCGTGCTGGTGGTAGCCGCTGTTTTGATTACCCTCAACACTATTCGTCTGGCGATCTATACGGCCAGGGAAGAGATTTCAGTGATGCGCTTAGTGGGAGCGGGGAATACGTTTATCCGCGGTCCATTTGTACTGCAAGGGATAATGTACGGACTGGTATCAGGTATTTTGGCTCTCCTCATTATGTATCCAATTTTGCTGTGGATTGGGCCGGGTACTGAGGAATTCTTCCAATTCAATATTTTTGATTACTTTGTGGCTAACTTTGGCTATATATTCCTGGTATTAGTTGGTATTGGCGTTGTACTCGGTATCATTTCGAGTCTGTTCGCGATAGCGAGATATTTACGAGTCTAAATCTAGAACCAATAGTATGGCGGTCACAAAACAAACCAAGCGAAACACCCTCTCCAAGCGACCGCCAAAATACATCTTCGTGGTGGGTGGTGTCATGAGTGGTGTGGGTAAAGGAGTCGCTTCTTCTGCTATGGCCAAGTTGTTGCAAGCCAGAGGTCTGACAGTAACGGCGCTTAAAATCGATCCTTATATCAATGTCGACGCAGGCACAATGAACCCGACCGAGCACGGCGAGGTGTTTGTCCTTAAAGATGGCCTCGAAACTGACCAAGATATGGGCAACTATGAGCGATTTTTAAATATTGATATCCCTGGCATCAATTACATGACAACCGGTAGCGTGTACCAGTCGGTTATTCAAAAAGAACGCAATCTCGAGTACGGTGGCAAGAATGTTGAGGTAGTACCAGACATTCCGTTGGAGGTTATTGGGCGCATCAAAAAAGCGGCTAAGACAGCTCGGGCAGATGTGACGCTCACTGAGATTGGCGGAACCGTGGGTGAGTATCAAAACGTTCTGTTTCTCGAAGCGGTTCGTATGATGAAGCAAGAAGCGCCAGACGATGTGGCGGTGGTTATGGTGAGCTACCTGCCGGTGCCAGGTAGTATCGGTGAAATGAAGACCAAACCAACTCAAACTGCTGTCCGTACCCTCAACAACACGGGTGTGTTTGCTGATATGATCATTGCTCGTGGCCCGCTGCCAGTCGATAAAAAGCGCAAAGAGAAGATCGCTAAGTTCTGTAACGTTCGGGCTGAGAATGTCATCTCAGCCCCGGATGTTGATAGTATTTATGACATTCCTCTCGACTTTGAACGAGATAATTTCTCTAAGCAGCTCTGCGACTTACTTGGCTTACCGTGCACCGGTAAAGCCGCGCTTAATGACTGGCGTTCGTTTGTAAAACGATCAAAATCACCCAAGAAGAGTGTACGTATTTCGGTGGTCGGTAAGTACTTTAATTCGGGCGATTTTATTCTCTCTGATGTGTATCTCTCAGTACTGGAGGCAATTAAGTATTCAGCCTACCAGGTGGGTGCAAAGCCAGACATTCACTATGTCTCCTCGCTCGATTTTGAAGATAAGAAGCAGTGTAAAGCACTAAAAGAGTTTGACGGCATTTTGGTGCCTGGTGGCTTTGGTACGACTGGTATTGCGGGCAAACTCAATGTCATTGAGTTTGCCCGCAAAAACAAAATCCCTTACTTCGGTCTCTGCTACGGCATGCAGCTAGCGGTCCTTGAGTTTGCCCGCAATGTCCTGAAGTTGCGTTCAGCCAGTACCGAAGAAATTGACCCGACCGCTAAACATTTGGTTATTGGCGTTATGTCAGAGCAGCGTGAGAAAATTGCTCAGAAAGACATGGGTGGCAGTATGCGTTTGGGTCACTATAAAGCAAAGCTCAAGCAGGGAAGTATCGCCGAAGCTGCGTATGGCGCCAGCTCAACATTAGAGCGCCATCGCCATCGCTATGAAGTTAATCCTGACTACGTCGATCGACTACAAGAAAAAGGAGTTGTCTTTTCCGGCACGTCACCAGACGGTAGATTGATGGAGATTATGGAGTTACCGAAGTCGGAACATCCTTTTTTCCTAGCCACCCAGTTTCATCCAGAATTGCAGGCCAGGCCACTTGATCCACATCCGCTATTTACCGCTTTCATAAAAGCTGCCGTAAAACAGTCAAAGCAGTAATGTTGCTGGCCAGTTGGGGTTTGGTACTATAGATCTACTATGAACGAAAAAATTGCGAAAAAAGTCGGCGAGGCTCATGCGTTTGCCGCCGTACTCAATAAGACTTTTACTGATCATTCAGCTGTTATGGGTGAGCTATTTGGTACTCATGCTGAAGGAATTACCAATACCGCGATTGAGCAACAGAAAGGTCTTGAGGCAGTAGCAACCGCTGCTGGCATGGACGAGGTGGTTACCACCAAGTCAGGTAAGACTGGCGAGAAGATTACCAAGATGGGGGAAATGTATGTCGGTGACGATTGGGACGATGTGGCCGAGGTCTTGGAATGGATGAGTTTTTTCATTGGAGGCGCGGTGATTCACTGGCAGCTTATCGTGGGCGCCGCCAAAGAAATGGACAATAGTGATTTTCAAACTACCGCCGAAGCTGGCGCAGAGTACTACCACACCCTTCTTCATCAACTCAAAGACTACGCTGAGCAGGTCGGGAAGGATCGGGTAAACGCGTAGCTAAAGGTTTTTGGTGCTTTAAGAATGGAGTTCAATTTTAAAAAAGAAAGCGCCGCCAATCAAAGGCGGCGCTAGACCTCTCTAGCCATCGACCCCGATCGCATCCAAGTTGCGAAAGAAGTGTCTATTCAGCGAGCGGAAACGATATTCTTTCTCGGGTTTCTCATCAACTGGTTTGACTTCTTCCCAACCTACGGGTTCACATGGAAGTGGAGTCTCAACATGATAAATGTGAACCGCTTCAATGGTCGTGCCGGTTTGCATTGCCAGTAGATTTCGATGTGTTCCATCAAGGAGAACTCGTCCGTCGCGCAATTCGAGAATTGGTGGCAAATAGTGAGCAATTGCCGTTTCTCTCTCTTTAGTCTCTCCGTAGGCAATAAACGGCATCAGTTTTGCTACACCTCCAGTGATGTGATGATTCTCGAAAGTATTGCCAAATCTTTCTAGGAAGCCAAGTAGTTTTTTACGTTCCACGAAAGTTTGCGACACGCGCATACCGCGAGGATCCATTCGACGGATCGAAATCTTTTTGCCGGCATATGGACGAATAGTCGAATCACCCACCAAGGTTACCGAATACATGAGTGTATTTAGATAAGGTACAGGCATGGCAATGATACATTCGATTTTCGCAAGATCACGCAGCCCGACCACCAAGCTTGGTTGACCTATAGAAGGCAGTTCACAGTTGCCTCGAAGGCGTTGTTTAAACGCTGAGAAGGGTATCGGTTCCATTTCATACTCCTACAATGTCTGAACCAAGCTTACACGAGTAAGGGTTTATGGCAAGCTATTTGTCAATCATTTTAGACTTTAATATCCAGATCTTGAAGTTGTTTAGTTAGTAATTTTGTATCTGTGTATTGTATTGAATGGATTCCTAAAGCAGCTGCTGCATCAGTGTTTTGTACTTGGTCATCAATAAAGACTGTTTCTTCTGGCTGACACTCAGCGAGTCTAAGAGCTGTTTCATAAAATCGTTTATCAGGCTTTTTCATTCCTACCTTGAATGAGAGAACATTGAAATCAAAATAATCATAGAGACCCATTTGAATATCTCCACCAAACCTTTGTTCAGTGAGATTGGTAAGTGCACCCAATATATAGTTTTCTTTGAGTTTGACGAGCAGTGAAATCATGTCAGGATCAGCACTCATCAACTTTTGGGTCTCCTCTGCCCATACTGTGAGCATTTCTTCAACATTCATGTGCCCCTCTAATTTAAAAGCTGTGAGCATATCGTGTGATGTGACTGAGCCAGTTAAAAGTCCGCCTAGATTTTTAGCATGATACTCGCTCACAGTATCGACTGAAATATCTACCCGATCTGCAAAATTTTGATAGACATCTCCAAAATCTCCATAGGTGATAACTTCAAAGAAATCAAAAAATATAGCCTTGATCATGTAAGGAGTATAGCAGATAAGTGAAAAATCACTGGCGGACAGGGAAGATCCTGATGGTCACCAAGCTATTTTGTTTCGCTTTACTCACAAACTAGCTGGTGCCGCGGGACACACCTCGCTCGTTCGTCATTCTTCCTCACATCGCTCCGGTGGTTCGATTCCCACGTAAAGTGCGCAAGCACTTTACTTGTACGCCAGCTTGAAATGAGAAAACTCCCTTACAGGGAGCTTTCTCTCAAGCTGGCGGACAGGGAATCGAACCCCGATTTTTTGGACCAAAACCAAACGTCCTACCGTTAGACGATCCGCCAAATATGTCTACTGTACTATGGCGGAGAGGATAACGAGAGGGCGTAGTCCTACTTCCGAGCGAGCGAACAACGTGGACAAACGAGTGTTTGTACATGTTTGAGCGAGCGCTGGAAGCAAGCTTTGCTTACCATTAGACGATCCGCCAATGTTTGTGCGCCATAGACTATCACAAATAGACTATTTTTTCAGCTTATCTAGCACCCAAGCTCTCCATCGATCCGGCAGGGCGGCGGCAGCTCTCCCTCGGCGATAGGAGCCAGCTCTCCTGGTTCAGAACCGCTGACGATATAGCGGTTTGGATCGAGTTGATCCCACTCGTTTGGGTAATTCCATGAATTGAAATCGTAACGCCATTCGTTCCAGCCAATGGTCAGTTCTTGTACGTAGATACCTTCTTCTGATAGTGCCGCTCCGACCTTACGCCCTGTCATACAGGCTGCTGAGTAGCAGTAGATGATAATTTGCTTATCTAGGGTTTCAAGTTCAGCAAAAGCGGCCACTAAGTCTTCTTTGGGTTGCGAGGCGTCGATGTTGATAGCGCCTACAATATGTTCTTCCTCGTACTCTGCTTGGGTGCGCAGATCAACCAAAATAAAGTGATCGTGACCAAGATCCATTTCTTTGCGCAAGTGGTGTGGGCTCACTAGGGTCGCCGCCGCTGATTGGTAGTAGGTAGCAATTGGGTTTGTTGTTGTACCTTGAGTCAGGTGAAGGACTGTTAATCCCCCAACTAAACCACCGATAATTGCTAGTAAAAATAGGTTGGTTGTTGCTGCGTGTAGTTTCATACCAAGAAGTTACCACAAACCCGGTTATACATACAGCAATAAGAGCCTATAATAGGAATATGAATTTTATCAATGATCTACTCGGCTTCAATCAAAAGCCAAAGCGAGTGACCAAAAGTGAAATGAGGGAAATTCGCAGCAAGCTCTATCCGGAAGAGCTCAATGATGTAGAAATGTTGTTTCGAGCTGATCTCTTCGAAGAGGGTAAAGAAGAGGGGGTTTCTCAGGCTGAGTTTGAGCGAGGTTTGGCCTGGCTTAAGGAGAATAAAGAAAAACATTCTCTTGAAGATTCGGATATCGAGGCGGTTGAGCATTTCTTCCGCGAACATTTGAATGACTAGCTACTACGTGTACATGGTGCGGTGCGCTGATGATACCTTGTATAGCGGTATTACCACCGATGTTAAGCGCCGGGTGGAAGAACATAATTCATCTGATAAGGCAGCAAAGTACACCCGGGCTCGTCAGCCGGTAGAGTTGGTGTATCAGAAGCGCTGCAAAGATCGCAGCAGCGCCGCCTCCAAGGAGGCGGCGCTCAAGAAACTGTCTCGCTCTGAGAAATTAAAATTGATTAGCCAGCTCGATAGCGCTCGACGAAGCGCTTGAGGATTTCTTGCGCGTAGGGAGTAGCTTCTTGCTCTACTGACGCAATCAAGTCATCAGCTTCTTCTGGTTTGAAATAGCCATGGTGCTTGTAGGTATTGATACGGACGGTAAAACCGGCAGCGTCTGCTTCCGGATGAAACTGCGTAGCATACACATTCTCTCCCACCCGGAACATTTGTACAGGGCAAGAGTCACCACGCACTAAAAGAGTGGCTTGCGGTGGTACATCGTCACAAGCTTCTTTGTGACCAACCAGCACTCGAATGGTGCCAGGGAAGTCTTTAAGAAGCGGGTCGTTTTTTCCTTCCTCGGTAATATTGCCATCAATACCGCCAACCGGTTCACCGTATTGTTTACTGATAGTGGCGCCTAAGTAATTGCCCAGGAGTCCGTTGCCTGAACAAGCTCCTAAGAAAGGAATGTCTTCGGCTACGACAACATCAAATAACTTCTTAAAATCAGCTTCGATTTTATTTTGAATCTCACTTTTTTCTGCCGCTGGTGTACTGATATCAAAGGGGCTACCACCCACCAAAATAGCGGCGTAGTCATGAGGATCAATGTCGTCTGGAATACCTGCCTTCTCAATACGAATTCGTTTGGTTTCTTCTGGCTTTAGACCGCCAAATTTTAAAAACGCTTCATATTCGTTATCTGACGTTTCGTCTTCAGGACGTAACTGGAGTATTAAAAACTGTTTCATAAGAACTCATCGTAGCAAATTAAGTACAGAATAAAAGAATCGCCGCCCAAGCTGTCGCAAGGGTGGCGATGGGAATCACTTAAGTTTTCGATCAAACACAGCTTGATCACGCGAGATTCGTTCTACCCGAAAACCGTCTTCGTCACCTGTGCACGGGCTGATAATTGGTTTGGCGGTAGGGTAGTGAGACCGAATCATAAAGCCGTGTTCTCTACAGACTGCTTCAATCGCAGTCAAAAAGTTGACGACCTGATCGTCGAAGTTTTCTTTCCATGGAAGGTGAGGCCAGACGATCTCGGCCATTTGACGAGCGAGTGTGATGCTGGCTTCTTGAATTTCCCGAACAGCATAGAGCTGTTCAATTGTGATTGATGTGCTGTTCCAAGGAGGAGTGAGACCAAATGGTAAACCGATCTCATCTTCAGACACACACCCTCGAGCGTCAAACAAGAGCTCTTGACCATGGGGGATTTTAGAGTCTCTAAAGACTGGGGAATCATTTGGTATTTTCACCAGTGCATGTCTGATGACATCTCCTTCCATTATTCCAATCAAAGGCCAGCCCAGCCCTTGGTGAAGAGCGATTGCGAAAGCATAACATTCACCGTCTAGAAAGATGCTATCGAGGGTGAACTTTGTGTCGCTGATTAATCCTCTGCCAGTTTTGAGGCGAGTTACTGTCATTTCAATTTCCTTTCTTTTGTCTGCTTACATCAATAGCATATGCAGTTATATATACAAGCTTTAAAGCGCTCTTGATAAAGTTGGCAGAAAAGCGCATACTAGCCACGTTTTGAGCCGGCAGGCGGCTCGCTTTTTATTTTCAACGTATGAGTCAAGATATTCGTAACATCGCTATTATCGCGCACGTCGACCACTGCAAGACCACTCTCACTGATGGTCTGATGGAATTTACCGGTGCCCGAGAAGGCGATGCTTCCATGGACAATAACGCACTTGAGCAAGAGCGTGGTATTACTATTTACGCTAAGAACACCTCGGTGGAGTATCAAGGGACGAAGATCAATATTGTCGACACTCCTGGTCACGCCGATTTTGGTTCTGAGGTAGAGCGAGTGTTGCGCAGTATCGACTCGGTGCTATTGGTAGTAGACGCCCAGGAAGGACCAATGCCGCAGACGCGGTTTGTATTAAAGAAGTCACTCGAGCTTGGTTTGAAGCCAATTGTCGTCATTAACAAAATCGACAAACCAGCCGCTGATACTGACCGTACGGAAGAACAAGTGTTGGAGCTCTTTCTTGAGTTGGGAGCAAGTGATGAGCAGTCCGATTTTCCGGTGGTGTACGCTATCGGCCGGGACAAGCTCGCCAAGAAAAACATGACTGATGAGATGAAAGATCTCTCGCCAATTCTCGACACGATCCTCGAGCATGTCCCGGCCGCTAAGGGATACGAAGAAGGACAATCACTCCGGGCGCAGGTATTTAACCTCGGCTACGACAATTTCCTCGGCCGCCTAGCGGTAGCGCGTATTTATGACGGAAAGCTCACGAAAGGTCAGCAGGTGTTGGTTCGCTCACACCAAGGTGCAACCAAGAAAGGGAAGATCGTGAAAGTGTCTGGGTACCAGGGGGTGCAGCAGGTAGAGCTTGAAGAAGCGTTTGCGGGCGATATTGTACTGATCGCTGGCCTCGAGGATATTAATATCGGCGAAACCATTACCGACAGTGAAGGGGCTGAATTGCTCCCAGAAATTGCCATTGATGAACCAACGGTGTCGATGCAGTTTTTGGTAAACTCCTCACCGTTTGCCGGACGTGAAGGCAAGTATGTCACGAGTCGTCAGATTGGCGAGCGACTGGAGAAAGAGCTCGAGATTAATGTGGGACTGCAGGTAGAGCCACAAGGCGATAGTTTTATCGTGAGCGGCAGAGGGGAGATGCATATTGCGATTCTCTTGGAGAATATGCGCCGAGAAGGCTACGAAATGTCGGTTAGTCAGCCACAGGTGATCATTAAAGAGGTTGATGAGGTAAAGAGTGAACCGTACGAAGAGGTGACCGTAGATATTCCGAGCGAATACCAAGGAGCGGTGATTGAGCGTCTTTCTAATCGCGGTTTTATTATGCAAAACATGATTCCGCATGAGAATCAGGTGCGACTACTGTTTGAAGGTCCAACCCGTGGTCTCTTGGGTTACAAAAACCAATTTATTATTGATACGAAAGGAGAAGGAATTTTGGCTTCACGCTTTCTCGAATTCCGCCCACACTTCGGTGAAATCAAGAAGCGCAAGGTTGGCTCTATGACTTCAATGGCGACCGGCAAGGCTCTTGGGTTTGCCCTCTTTGGTTTGCAGGACCGGGGTGAGCTGTACATCGGCCCAGGTACTGAAGTCTACGAAGGAATGGTGATTGGTAACACCAGTAAGGGTGAAGAGATGATCGCCAACCCAACCAAGGGCAAGCAGCTCACCAACGTCCGGGCATCTGGTAGCGACGACGCTATTAACCTCACCCCGCACCGACCACTTAGTATCGAGCTTGGCTTGGAGATCATGCAGGAAGATGAATATCTTGAGGTGTGTCCCGAATCAGTTCGTCTTCGAAAACAAAAACTCAAAGAATCTGAGCGTAAACGTCACTTGCAAAAATAGATTGACATTTAAATAAAAAATTTTGTATGGTGTGTTTGGCAATGGTGCCAACCCCACATCAGTCTGGAATACTTGTGTGGGGATCGATCCTGAAAGGAAAGGGAGCGGTGCTAATGAATGATCAAAATCAAGTTCTTCAAAAACTACCAATCAATCAACTGATTCTGTTGGCTCGAGATTTCATCCGTAACGATCATGGGGCGCATGGTGACTACTTTTGTGCCTTGCTCGCTAAGCGTTGGCTTGATGATCCTGAGGTGGTGCTTAAAGAAAATCCGCATGCTGATCTGCGGGTACTTG
>JBCCYW010000001.1:0-119872 GCA_039188945.1 Patescibacteria group bacterium | reverse complement strand
CAGCGGGAAGTGTGTCGTACCGCCCGGCGCCAACGCGGGGTTTTGTGGCCATTCCTGCCTCAAATAACTTTTGCGATGTGGCCCCCGTTTAACCCCACAAAAACAACCCCCCAACGGCGGGCGCCTTGGGCGCCGGCCTTTCTGTTTTCTTAGTTCTCTATTTACGCTGGGACAACGTCGACAGTTTTCTTGGCGACTGTCTTGCCATCAAAGCGAGTCTTGCGCGCAGTGCGGAAAGCGACCTTTCCGGTTGTTGCTGCAAAGAGAGTGTGGTCTTTACCAACCTTAACGTTCTTGCCAGCCTCAATCTTGGTGCCGCGTTGTCGGACAATGATCTCACCGGTTTTCACGGTCTGACCATCCGCACTTTTGACACCAAGATACTTGGCATTTGAGTCACGTAGGTTTTTACTTGAGCCACCGGCCTTTTTGGTTGACATACGTTACAATTAATTTAACGGGGAAGAGTATACGACATATGTTCAGTTTTTTCAACCCCGCACTAACATTCATGTCGTCGGCTATTGGCGATTCGTTTCTTGAGCTGAGCCCACGCCTGACTATAGTCTTTAATCCGTTGTTCTCGCTTGACGGCATCAATTTTCGATCGATACGCTTCGTAATATACCAATTTCCAAAGACTATTCTTTGTACTTCTGTTTTTTCCTTCGTTATGCTCAATAAGCCGACGTTTTAAGTCATGAGTGCAGCCATAATAGAGTTCATTATCCTGATTTTGAAGAACATACACATAAAACATTGCTACACTATACAACATGAATGTTAGTGACGGGGTCAAGCGTTTTTTAAGCGACGATACAGTCTTTTATAGCCTTTTGGTGCTCTTGGTTGGTGTCACTTCATTTGGCCTCGGGAAGCTCTCAGAACGCCAAATTTTGCCTCCAGAGCAGTCTGCGGCCGTCACGCTCACGGAAGCTGAAGACAAAGCAGAAATCTATTACGTCGCCTCCCAAAAAGGCTCCAAATATCACTTGCCCTGGTGCCCGGGAGCGCAACAAATGAGCGAAGAAAATAAAGTATTTTTTGAAAGCGAAACGGCCGCAAAAGCGGCCGGATACGAGCCTGCGTCTAACTGCGCAGGGTTATAGTTTGAAGGTCGTCTAACTGTAGTTGACCCTGTTGCTCCAAGTCACCCGACTGATTGTCGGGTTCATCGGTCTCAGAAATGGGAAAGATTACTTGTTCGGGCGCCCTAGAGATTTCCAAGTTCTCAAAAAGATCGCCCTGTCTTGAAGGTGATTTTGTCATTTGTGACCTCTGTTGAAGTAGAACGATATTCTGTCTTCAACTTATACAGAGAAAAAGTTGAACGGTCAATCACTTTTATCACCAATCAATAGATAGTAGATTATGTTTTGATAAATATTCATTCGTTTTGGAAAAATGTTTGCAGCCAAAAAAGCCACTATGAGCTGAGAAAGGAGAGGGGTGAGGCGCTTCTAACACTAAGTGCTTCGTACGATCGATAGTCTTACCTTTCTCTTGGGCGTAGCGGCCCCAGAGCATAAATACGACATGTTCTTTTTGTTCGGAAATTGTTTGAATAACCGCGTCGGTAAATTGCTCCCAACCAAGACCCTGATGGGAGCCTGGCTTACTTTGCTCAACCGAGAGGGTGGCATTGAGAAGTAAGACACCTTGCTCAGCCCAACGCTCGAGATTACCGCTCGCAGGAATTCCAATCCCAAGATCGGCGTCAATTTCTTTATAGATATTTTTAAGTGATGGAGGAGGACGGACACCGTCAGGGACAGAGAACGATAAGCCTATCGCTTGACCCGGGCCGTGGTAGGGGTCTTGTCCGAGAATCACTACTTTTACTTTAGTAAATGGGCAGTGAGCAAAAGCGTTAAAGATGAGTTGTGGGGGAGGATAGACAGTGGTGGAGAGATATTTTTCTCGAATCGTTTTCGTGAGACTTTTAAAATAGTCTTTTTCAAATTCTGTTTTCAAGACCGCTTTCCAGGAAGGCTCGATCGTGACATTCATAAGTGAGATTGTAGCAAATACAAAACGCCCGAGAAACGGGCGTTTTGCGTGTGGGATTTGTTCGTTAAGGTGTGAATGGTTCCCCCTCCAACGAACGTATAATCATGGTAACGGGGGAGGAAAATCAGTCAATCACGAAGTGCACAGTCGTCAGGAGTGGGGATCGATCACACCAGGGGAATGAGCCAGCCGAAGCTGACTATGGTGAATCGATCCCCACTACGGGCGACCCAGCTATAAAGACGAGAAAGGGCCGGTAAAGTACCGGCCCATCTGGGGACTTTTATACGCCTTTTTTAGGTATAACGCAAGGCACTCGTGCCTGGTTGATCGGGACAGATGCCTTTTGAATGATCCCATCTGACAATCGCTAATGGACGATCCTCCCTGCCTTGTTCTTTGCGCCACCTGCCAATAATACGGATACGGAAAGGTAGTTGGCGCGATCTAAGGAAGCCATTGGTTGCATCTGCCTCACACCTGCCGCTTTTAAACGGAACGTCTCCCGCTCGCTGCGGCTGGTTGTCGTGCTCCCTGAAAAATAAGATCACTGCATAATGAGGGCGATACAAGGTTGCTTCCTGTAGCTTTTCCCAGTCATCGTCACTTAGTTGAGGGGCTTCATTTACAACACTTTTCATAAGATACCTCATTAGTTGTGTTCTGCTTGGACTATAATCCTGTGGTAGAGTGGTGTCAATGTTGATTTTAGATATTGAGGGATCTGGGACAGAGTATGACAAACATTCAATTGTTTCGATTGGGGCGGTTGATTTAGCTAATCCTACTGAGCGTTTTTATGGTGAATGTCGGATTTGGGAAGGGGCACACATTTCAGATGGCGCACTGGAGGTAAATGGTTTTACCGAAGCTGAAATTACTGATCCAAGTAAACAAAGTGAGGGCGAATTAGTGACTGAATTTCTCGAGTGGAGCCAACATTTTGCCGACCGAACACTGGCCGGACAAAATGTGTCGTATGATCGGGATATGTTGAAGGCCGGCGCGGAACGCGCCGGCCTGGCCTGGGACTTGGCGTACCGCACCATTGACACTCACACGCTCTGCTGGATGCATATTGTTAAAAGTGGTAATCAGCCACCAATTGACGTACAACATCGTCGCAGCGCGCTCAATCTTGATGCGGTACTCAACTACTGTGGTATTCCTGACGAACCAGAGCCACACAATGCCCTTACCGGCGCTCTTTCGCACGCAGAGGTTATTTCTCGCTTACTGTACGATAAAAAACTACTCCCCGAATTTGAGCAATTTGAGATCCCGTGGCTAAACTAGCGTGCTAAACTGAGGCTGTATGCCTATCTTAAAGAAAGCCAATAAAAAACAGTTAGCCAAGAAGCCGCAAAAAATGTACCCGGACGCATGTCGGGTGGTCACTGATTTACTCGATCCGACTGGAGATGCCGTCGAGAGCTGGCGCGTGTTCCGCATCATGGCGGAGTTCGTGGAAGGGTTTGAATTACTTCGCAAACAAGGTCTGGCGGTAACAGTTTACGGGAGCGCTCGTTGTGGTGCTGGAGCAGAGAATTATAAAGCGGCTGAAGATCTCTCTGCCAAACTCGCCAAGAAAGGGTTTGCGGTGATTACGGGAGGTGGGCCAGGAATTATGGAAGCTGCCAATGTCGGTGCTTTTAAAGTCGGCGGGAAGTCAATTGGTCTCAATATCGAACTGCCATTTGAGCAGAAGCTCAATCCATATACCACTGACTCACTTGATTTTGATTTCTTTTTCTCTCGCAAAGTAATGCTGGCGTTTGCCTCTGAAGCCTACATCTATTTCCCGGGAGGCTTCGGCACGATGGATGAATTCTTCGAGATGCTCACACTCATCCAGACGCATAAAATTGAGCGTATTCCGATTGTCCTGTATGGAAAAGAATTTTGGACCCCGCTGCTTAAGTGGTTTGAGACTGACTTGTTGAAGAAATACAAAACTATCAGCAAGGAAGACCTTGATCTTATTAAGGTCGTAGATTCAGTTGATGAAGCCTACAAGTACATTGTCAAAGAGACGAAAGATAAGTGTACTCGGCAAGTATAAGTCAGTATGGAAAAGCTAAATCTAGAGGCACTACGGCAGTTTGACGAGGCAAATTTGCCAGACTTAGATGTGGTGGTATTGGGAGCTTTAGAGCTCTTCTCAGAAATTGAATTGCCAACCATTAATGTGAGTCATTGCGCTCATCCAATTGTGCTTGGTAGTGGTAATGCTGAAGTGACCGGTAGAATCTTATTTCGTGATCAAGATGCTTTGTATGAAGACGAAAGCAGTTATCGAGCAAAACTCGATAGCGCGCGAGCAGGGATTGAAAACGCTATTATTATCTCGGCTTCAGGTTCAAAGCATGCGGTAGAAATGGCTAGAGATCTTAAGGAGCGAGGGCTGACCGTCTGGCTCTATACAAATAACCCAGAAGCACCAGCGACTGAGTTTGTTGACCTAGAGCATATCAAGGTATTTCCACGTAACCGCGAGCCATATACCTACAACACCTCAACCTACATGAGCATGATCATGGGTAAGACAGGTGAAAGTCCTGAGATGATTCACCAATTTATTCATGAACACGTAGCGCCGGTAGTGCCAGATAATCTGGCTTCCTATGATTCCTTTTACTTCATTATTCCGCCACATCTCTCGGGAGTACGCGAAATGCTCCTGACGAAGTTTGATGAACTGTTTGGCCCTAGAGTATCTGGTCGGGTGTTCACGTTTGAGCAAACCAAGCATGCTAAGACAGTAGTGCCTTCAGAATCTGAGTTGTTTGTAAGTTTTGGTGAAGAGAACAATTTGTTTGGTAAGCCAGAGCAGCGACTCCATATTCCATTGCCGGAGCAGGTTGGTCCAGCGGCGATGATGGCGATTGGCTACTGGTTTGTCGGACAAATTCAAAAGCAACACCCGCCATACTTTAAAGAGCGAATTGCTGCATATATGCAAGAAGCGACCGAACTATTTGGCCAAGAACTTAAACCAATTGTAGAATAAAACTATGACGTACGTTCTCTTTGATATTGGTGGCACGAATACTCGAGTAACGGTTTCTGAAGATCTCACAAAGTTTGGTGAGATCAAGAAATTTAAAACCTCAGGCGATTATAAAAAAGGCGTGAAAGCGATTGTTGATGCAGCCCATGAGCTGCTCGATGGTAAGCCGGTTGAAGGGGCCGCTGGAGGAATTCGCGGAATCTTGAATGAAGATAAGACTGGATTAGATAAAGATTCGATCCTAGATAGTTGGGCTGAAAAGCCATTGGCTGATGATCTTTGTAAAGGTCTGAAGTGCAAAGATGGGGTGTATCTGGAGAATGATACTGCGATTATCGGTCTCGGAGAGTATCACTTCGGTGCAGGTGAGCACGCTGACATTATGGTGTATCACACAGTTAGTACAGGTGTTGGTGGGGCAAAGATAGAATCGGGTGAGGTTGATGTAGCAGCTTTTGGTTTCGAGCCAGGGCACCAAATTTTAGATATTGACCGAACCGTGTTAGGTGAGGATGTTCCACCAACACTGGAAAACTTAGTATCAGGAGCTGCCGTAAAGCGTCGTATGGGCACTGAACCATACGAGATTCCTCAATCAGATCTGATCTGGGATGAGCTGGCTGGCTATTTAGCTCAAGGTTTGCGCAATACGATTATGTATTGGTCGCCAGAAGTGATCGTGCTGGGCGGCTCAATGATTGTGGGAGATCCGAGGATATTACTTGACGACATTCGAAAACACACCAACGAAGCGCTTGATGGCTTCGTGCCGACACCACTAATTGTTGATGCTAAGTTGGGTGACGATGGGGGTCTGTATGGTGCGATGGTGCTTTTGCAACATCGTCTAGGCCAGGATTAGGCTTTTTGCTACAATACCACTACTAATCAATAAATATACTCACTATGTGGTGGATTCTTTTAGTTGTTGCTGTACTCCTCGTTTCATTTCTGCGTGAGGTGAAGCAGTACGAACGGGGTGTGGTGCTCACGATGGGTAAGTTCAGCAGTTTGCGCGGCCCAGGCTGGAGCGTGCTTGTGCCGATTTTCCAGAAGATGGAAAAAGTGGACTTACGTGTGAAGGCGGTAGACGTACCAGACCAGAAAGTAATCACTCGTGATAACGTGTCGGCCAGTATCAACGCCGTGATTTATTACAAAGTATCTGATGCTGCTAGAGCGATTTTGGAAGTAGAGAATTTTCAATTTGCTGTCTCGCAGCTCGCACAAACCACAATGCGCAACATTGTGGGTGGGGCTGAGCTTGATGAGGTGCTGGCTGAACGCGACAAACTCTCGGAGCGGATCCAAGAGATTATTGATGCCGAAACTGATGAGTGGGGGATTCGGGTAGAAAATGTGGAACTCAAAGACTTCTTTTTGCCAGATGATATGGAGCGCACGATCGCTAAGCAGGCCGAAGCAGAGCGTGAACGACGCTCGGTAATCATTAAAGCCGAAGGAGAGGTGGCAGCCGCCGAGAATATGAGCAAGGCTGCCAAGATGCTCTCAGAAGCTCCAGGAGCGCTCCATTTGCGTACCTTGCAGAGCCTTAACGACCTCTCTTCAGACCAATCAAACACGGTCGTATTCGCTACTCCTATTGAAGTATTGCGAGCAGTAGAGGGGATGAGTGAGTGGGTAAAAGCCAGTACGAAAACGAAGCAGGAAGAAAGTTAGCAATAAAAGCTCAGGTAAGACAAGAGGCACAAAAAATGGCTCCATTGAGCCATTTTTTGCGCCTTAGTAAGCAGAAAAAGAGAGCCAAAACTTTGACAAATTACTAATAATATGCTATTGTTAAAAACAACCTAGAGTCGTGCTATGATTCTCCGGTTGTCGCACAAATCGTGCGACATTGTTAGTTAAGACACTTGGCTTATTATATCCACCGTTATTGCGACCATGCTCGCAGTTACGAACGCGGGAGCGCTTGTTCCATCAGAAACTGCATATGGTCACATTACGACGACGGATGACCGGACGGAAATTCGGCTGGTAGGGGAGGACACGGAAACGATTGTCCGCCACTATTTCCAGGATATCCCCGTTATGATTCAAGTCGCACGTTGTGAGTCTACCTTTCGACACGAGCTTGAGGATGGTTCTATTCTCCAGGGACATGTCGATAACGACGACACCGGCGTGATGCAGATCAACAAGCGATATCACGAAGCACGATCAATTGAACTTGGTCTCGATATTCATGATATCTATGACAACATGGCCTATGCTCGGTATCTCTACGAAAAGCAGGGAACCCAGCCGTGGAATGCCTCTCGACCTTGTTGGGGTCAGACGCTGGCTATGAACATCTAACTCTCTCCACACGAAAAATCGCCTCTCTATGAGGCGATTTTTTGTGTGTATCGGAAGAACTTACATGTGAGACATCGGAGGATTCTCTGGTTGGGGTTCTGGAGTTGGGGTAGGAGTTTCGTGCTTCATGGCACCAACGTTCCAGCCTTCGCCTGGACCATAGGCCATGACGTAAAGAAGGCCACCAATGATAGCGAGGTTCTTAAAGAGACCTGGATCATTGAGGTCAAGGTGCGCAATTACCGTAGCAGCGGCAGTAAAGAGAATAAGCGAGGCAGCTGCTAAGCCAGATCGAAATCCAGCAATCAGCGCTCCACCTGCTACAATTTTAAGCACGACAACCAGCCAGGCAACAATGCCGGCCATTGGAATACCGATTGAGCTGAAATAACTTGCGGTACCGCTCACGCCTGTCATGAGGAGGATACTTAGTCCAGAACCAAAGAATAGAAGACCCATCAAGATACGGCCCACGAGGGTTCCGTTTTTGCGCAACATGGCGCGGTGTGCGTCATCCATCATCATAGGAAGATTATTAACTATTAAATAAACGGCTTACCAAATATTGTACCAATTCTGAGCACTGAATACGGTAAAATAGGGATATGAACTATTGGTTAATGAAAAGTGAGCCTGATTGCTACTCAATCGACGATTTGAAGCGAGATAAGGTAGAAATGTGGGATGGGACGCGCAATTATCAGGTGCGCAATATGATGCGAGATCAAATGAAAATCGGTGATGTAGCCTTGTTTTATCACTCTAATGCGGGTGATGAGACTGGTGCGGTGGGGGAGATGAAGGTGGTTAAAGAAGCGTACCCCGATCCAACTCAGTTTGACCCCAAGTCTGACCACCCGGACCCCAAGTCTGACCCAGAAAACCCACGCTGGCTATGTGTGGATATCCGCTTCAAAAGTAAGTTCAAGCGTCCAATTGCTCTCAAAGAAATGAAACTCGACCCAAAACTAGAAGGGATGACAGTTTTGAAAAAGGGGAATCGACTTTCGGTGATGCCAATTGATAAAAAGCATTATGAGCACGTTGTAAAGCTGTCACAAAAGTAACTATGGAGCGAATCACTGTCATCTTACGACGAAATGTATTACGAACCGGAAAGGGTGACAGTGGTTTTTTGCAGCTCTTTATTAGTAAACGTTTGTTACAAGGCGCGGCTGCAGCTTTAGTGGGGATTTTTCTCCCAATCTATATCTATACGGCAACTGATAATCAGTTCTGGGTAGTAGGAGGCTTTTATGCAGTAGCTTCGCTTTGCTATGCCTTACTACTTCCTTTGGCTATGCATCTGACAAACAAGATAGGTTTTAGTCGAACCCTTGTCTTAGGGGGAGTGTTTTCGATTGCTCAATATGCGTTGCTTTACTATGCTCAACAAGAACTAATCTGGTATTTCTTACCAGCTATCCTGCTTGTGTTTATCTTGTTCCGTCTCTTCCACTGGGTTCCATTTCATGTTGATTTCACATTGTTTACCAAAGAAGGAGAGCGGGGAAGGGATGTGAGCCTTACCTTCGCCACAATTGCCTTTATGGGTGTCGTCGGGCCGATTTTGGCTGGGTTTATTATTGCTAATTCGAGTTACGAGGTTTTGTTTGGGGTAGTCACTGTGTTGCTTGTAGTTTCAACAATCTCGTACTCATTTGTACCTGAAACAGACGCGTTTTTTGAGTGGCGCTGGTATGAGACTTTCACCCATCTCTTTTCTAAAAAATTTCGCGGTCTTACCACTGGTGCGTTTGCAAATGGGGCAGAAATCGCGGTGACGATGGTGGCGTGGCCAATTTTTCTTTTTGAACTGCTCGATGGGAATGTGCTTGAGATTGGCGCGCTATCAACCGTGATCGTCGGAGTCACTATCGCGCTGCAGTTCTTTGTAGGAAGACATTTAGACAAAGCGAAGGGGAATTCAATTAAGACCTTGCAGTACGGCAGTGTATTTTATGCGATAGGGTGGTTACTTAAGATTTTTGTGCTCTCAACCGTACAGGTATTTTTGGTCGGCCTGTATCACAATGTGACTAGAATTTTCACCAAGACACCATTTACAGCACTGTTGTACGACATGTCGGGGGACCAAAGTCGCTATGTAGACGAAATGACTGTCATCCGAGAAATGGCCGATCATTTAGGGCGGGTAATAAGTTTGGTGCTCATCATAGGACTGACATTTGTACTACCAATCAATTATTCGTTTGTGATTGCTGTAGCAGCATCGCTAGCGCTTAACCTCATCCACCAACTCCAAACTTAGGGAAGAGCGCAGAAGAGCTACAGGTACAAAGTATATATACGTCGCACAATATATCTTTCGCGACATACATAAAGTGCTTATTATGGGCTCTGTTTGCAAGCCCTACCCAAGGTTGTAATTATTGAGCACTTAGACTGCAATCTCTTGGTCAGTAAAGACGGTTGCGTTCGGGTGCAGTTTAATAAGTTGCGCTGGCATTTCGTATAACTCTTTTGTTTCGTATATCAGCGATTTTAAGACTGTTTTTTTATTTTCTCCAACTGCGTACAAAACGATCTCATCAACATTATTCGCGATCCAGGTCGGTGTTACCGAAGCTCTAAAATTGAGCGATAAGCCACTCGTGATGACTGAGGTGTAGTTTGTGTCGGTTGGATACGTTTCTCGGAATAATTCTTTATCCATTGGAAAGATTCCGTTCGTGTGTCCATCTTCCCCAATACCTACTAAAGAAATGACAAAGATGTTTGGATGCTCGCTTAGTGTGACTTCAATGGTACTGTGAATCCTAGCAGCAAAATTATCTTGCGACTCGCTCTCTTGAACTGAAGTGTCTACGACAGTGTGTGCAGTCACAAAATCTGGGTACAGCTGTTTCAACTGTAAGTAGTTGTTTTCACTCTCCTCCCTACTCCACCGCTCGTCCCCCATCATGAATATTGTGCGACGCTTAGTTTGTTCATCGAGTTGAATGTGTTCAATAGCGCTCAGCGCTGAACCGCCTGACAGTAGGCATAACACTGCTCCAGGGGCATTGGTAATTTGTTTGGTGAGGTATTCACCAGTTTCTTGAGCTGGATTACCAGCCGTATTGATTTCCATATTACTTCTCTATCGTCTTATGTCCACCAAACTGATTTCGCATTGCCGAAATGAGTGTACCAATAAAGGATGGGTTTTCACGAGTATGTTTACGCTGATTAAGCGCCGCTTCTAAGACCCAGACATCTTGGTGTTCGATTACATACTCCATTTCCATTTCAGTCTCACCCCGCGGTACCTCGCCCGCAATTCGATCTAGATATCCGTCAGTTTGGTACGCGTCTGCCAACCAGCTCATCAAATTACTTTGGATGATGCTGCCATGCTCGTATGGCTTCAGTACCTGGCTCATATCGAGTGTAAGAGCGCTTTTATGCTCATGCAAAACGTTCATCCCTTCTGCAATCGCACCCATCATCCCGTATTCAATGCCGTTATGAATCATTTTTACAAAGTGGCCGGCACCTGGTCCACCGACATGACCAAAGCCGTCGGTAATCGCTAATGACTCAAATAATTCTCGATACTGCTCCACCACCTCCTTCTCTCCACCAGCCATCAGTGAGGCACCAAAGCGTGCGCCATCAACGCCGCCAGAAGTTCCACAGTCAATAAAATGAATACCTTTCTCGTGGACGTCGTGGTGTCGACGAACGCTGTCCTTAAAGAAACTGTTGCCACCATCAACAATCGTGTCGCCAGCCGAGAGGTGTGGCGTGACTTCTGCGATAACATCGTCAACAAACTTTGCCGGAACCATGAGCCAGATCAGTTTTGGTGCTACTGACTGAGCATGAATTGCTGCTTCTATTGAGTCGTGAACTGAAACACCGCACTCGACAAGGGCCCGTCTGGTTGGTTCACTGACATCAAAGCCGTGCACACTATAACCGTCCTCAACGAGATGTTTCGTCATCGCAGCGCCCATTCGACCTAAACCAATAAATGTAAGTTCTTTTTTCATAGTAAATTATGTTAATTGACGAGCCGGTCCGTCACTACCTTTTGGATACGTATGTAACTCTTCTTTCTGCCAGTGCTCTAGAATTGGTGAGATAAATTTCCAGGATGCCAGCACTTCTTCAGTTTTAGTAAACAATGTCTGGTCACCCAAGATGCAGTCGTACAATACTTTTTCGTAGGAGTTCTTGATCTCTTCCTCCCCTTTCTGACAGGTAAAAGCCAGTTCGCGAGATTCAAGCTGAAAACCAAGACCTGGGGCTTTGGCGTTTAAGGTGATACCCATTTCTTGGTTGGGCTGAATAGTTAACCGGACCTCGTTATTGGCTGTGATACAGCTATCTGTTTCAAATGGTCCGGTGGCGACGTCTTTAAACACTACTCTAATCTCAACCAAAGCTTCATCCAGTGCTTTACCAGCTTTAATGTAGAACGGCACATCTTGCCAGCGCTCGGTATCGACAAACGCTTTTAGTTCAAAGTAGGTTTCGGTGTTCGAGTCATGCTCAACCCCTTCAGCTTCTAAGTATCCTTCATATTGACCTCGAATCACATTTCCAGATAAGGACGATTCATCGTAAATGCGTAACGCACTGAGAATTCTCGCTCGGTTGTTTCGAATAGCCTCTGGAGTAAGTGAGCTGGGTTGGTCCATGGCCACTAGGGCTAACAGTTGTAAAAGATGGTTTTGGCCAACGTCTCGTAACGCACCAACATCCTCATAAAAACCAACTCGATGACCCACATCCACTGTCTCTTTCATGGTTATATGCACAGACGCTACTTGTTCGTTGTCCCAAGCAGCCTGTAAGAGCGTGTTAGCGAAGCGAAATGAAAGAATGTTTTGCACCGCTTCTTTAGCTAGGTAGTGATCGATGCGAAAGATTTGTGATTCTGAAAATAGCTGACTCATTTCCTCATCCAAGGTCTTGGCTGTTTCGAGATCTCTGCCAAAGGGTTTTTCAACTAAAATCCTACTCCAACAACCATGATGATCTTCTGGAGCAAATCCTGAATTATGTAGTGCTCTAAAGATCGTCCCGTATTGGCTCGGTGGCACGGCAAGATAAAACAATCGATTAGCTGGAGCGCCTAATTCTGTTTCAAATTGTGAAAACAAATCTTGCAGCACTGCAAATGTGTCTGGTTGATCAAACGAACCTGATACGTAGCTTATGTGCTGACAGAATTTATGTATTTCTTCGTCACTATGATCGTGATTATGACTATGAATTGCCTCAGTTACAAGCGCTCTGTACTCTTCATCTGAACGAGGTGTCCTAGCGACACCAGTAATTTTAAATTCGTTGGGTAGTTTTCCACGACAATAGAGGTCAATTAAAGCTGGCAAGAGTTTTCGCTTACTTAGATCTCCGCTTCCACCAAGAATAATGATGTGAGTCGGCCCAACTTCATTGATCATATGGGGATAAGTATAGCACGTAGTAATTCACACCCTTGATCACAAAAACCCGTGTGGTGGACGGGTTTTTGTGTGGGTAAGTTCCTACGATGCACAATACATCGCACTTTTATAGTACCACTCTCTTCCCCAACTTATCCACTATTTTAAGGCTACTTATCCACAGCTTATGCTGGTGGCAGATAGTCCATCGGGTCGAGGTACGCCTCGGTCGCTGCTACTGGAGTCGAAGCTGGCCCACAGCTCGTGACTGTCTTAATTTCATTAAATTGGCGTACTGAGACACCATCGGTAGCGTAGACACTAAAGTGCAAGTGCGGACCAGTTGAGAAGCCGGTATTGCCGATGTAGCCGATAATTTCGCCGGTAGAGACAGTCTGTCCTGGGGTCACAGAAATAAGGTCCTGGTGAGCATACAGCGTCGAAAGGCCATTAGCATGATCGATAAGTGTCCATTTACCCCAAGAATAACAACCCGGAACTGCATCGGTATTACCAGTCGCGCGGACAACTCCGCTTAAGGGAGCAAATAACTGGGTGCCTCGTGGTGCGCCAAAATCGACACCAGGATGATACGCTCTCCCACCATAAATACCAGGGTTGCGTCTTGCGAATTCAGTACCACCAAAGTACTGCGTAATTATAATGTTCTTGAGTGGCCACTGAAACACTTGGGTGCCAGGAGTTGGAATGGTGGTTGGGTCAAGAATAAATTGTAATTCTGCTTCAAATGATCGTAATTCAGCCAAAATCTGCTCCCTAGCTGACTGTTTTTCGTCCAAGAGACGTTGGTATTCACTCTCCTCGTTTCTGGTTGCTTGCAGTAAATCTGCTTGCTCGGCACGATTATTTAATAGCACCTGACTCTGGTCATCATATTGTTCTTTAAGCGCAACGAGCTGATCACGCTGCTCGGTTGTTTCGTCTCGCTTGTTTACTAGTAATTCTTGCAGCGATTCTAGTTCCTCTACTTTAATTACAATTTCATTACGCACAGTTTGATATCGTTCAACCGTACTCCAGAAGTCTGAAAGACGTTCGTGCTGCAAGAGTACTTCAACGAGCGTGTCGTCATCCACCACGTCTATCTGACGTATAATCTCTGCTATGGCAGTTTGATTTTGTTCAATGTCAGCTTCTGTGCGAGAAATCTCCAGAATCAGTTTATTGAGCTCAAGGTCGGTTGAGCTAATTTTGTTTTCTGTAAAAGCAATGTCAGCGACAACTTTTTTTCGTTCCAGCTCAAGTTGATTGATGGCTTTTTGCAAGGTTTCTCGTTCTGCACCTACTTCTAGGAGCGCCAACTCAAAACGTGTGATTTCTGCTTCAATCTCCGATAAACGGTCGCTGCGTTCACTGATTTGATCTTGCAGGCGCTCTATTTCGGAGTTGGCTTCAACTTGTTCCGCCACCCAAAACAAGCTCGGAAGCAGTACGAGCCCACAGAAAAAGGCCAGAAATGGTGGTGGCTTTTTCACCCTTCTATTTTAGCACAAGCTGCTGTTAGGCGTTGCAGAGCTTCATCTTTTCCTAAAATATACGCTGAGGTGAATGGATCAGGCGATTGTTCTCGTCCAGTAAGGGCCACTCGGGTCGGCCACAAGACCTCTCCCTTCCCAACCTCTTCGGCATAGGCCCAAACACTAGTTTTGATTGTTTCTGGCGAAGTAAAGTCAGCTGCTTCTAGTAATACAATCACCTGTTGCAGGCGCGGCAAGCTGGCTGCTTCTGATTCATCGTTTTTCCACTGTAATAAGCTGGCATCGTATTCGATGTCGCCAAATGCCCAGGCATACTCCCCTGCTTCAGCAGCCTGCCTGATTTCGGTCTGTGTGTGTACACGTTCTAGTATGGTGGGTGCGAAGCGCGTGAGAATGAGTTTGTCATACGTCGGTAACGCCTCAAGTACATAGTCGATCTTTTCTGGCTCTGGCAGATGCTCTATGTGTTGTTTGTTGAGCCACTGCAGCTTTTCTTCATTAAAAACTCCACCTGACTTTTGAATTCGTTCTAGTGAAAACGCTTGCAGCAACTCTTCAGCGTTAAAGTACTCTTGCTCACTACCTGGGTTCCACCCAATGAGAGCTAGGAAGTTAGCCATTGCCTCGGGCAAGTAACCATCATCACGATACTCGAGTAAGTCTTTCGCGCCGTCTCGCTTACTGAGTTTCTTCTTTCCATCTGGACCCATGATCGGTGGCAAGGTGACAAATGTTGGCCAAGGAATTTCCAGAGCATCATATAAGCTCAAAAACTTCGGCATACTACTAATAAACTCCTCCCCGCGCATAACGTGGGTTACACCCATCTGAAGATCGTCGATAATGTGGGCAAAATTATAGGTTGGATACCCATCTGCTTTCATAATAATAAAATCATCCAAGGCCTCCTCACCGGCAGAAAGCTGGCCACGAACCGTGTCAGTCCATTCATATCGCTTGATATCAGTCACTTTGAGGCGAATGGGATACCCTTCATCATATGGCCATTCCCGTCGGTGGTTTCTGAATAGGAATGGCCGCCCAGCAGCTTTATCAGCTTCGCGAAATCGGGCCATTTCTTCTGGAGCGGTTTTATCACAATACGCTAACCCTTTTTCAAGTAGTACATCAACATATTGTTTGTACGTGTCGAGTCGCTCAGATTGAATCGCGCTCCCCCACTCAGGATGAGCTTTGTCTGGGCCATATTCCCATTCTATGCCAAGCCAACGCAATGATTGTTGAATATGCTCAATTGAGCCAGGTACTTCTCGTTCTTTGTCAGTATCCTCAATGCGCAAAATAAATTCACCACCCTGTTGCTTGGCATAAAGGAAGGCAAACAGCGCGGTACGGACTCCGCCAATATGCATATAACCCGTTGGTGATGGGGCAAATCGTGTAACTACTTTATGATCCATGTTCGTTTCCAATCTGTATTAATTGAGCAGCAATTTTTGGTGCTGCATCCGTTACAGTGAAGCGTTTGGCTGCTCCTGCCATTTCTTGATACTTGGTTTGGTCAGTCATAATAGAGTTAATTTCTCCGGTGAGCAAGTTTGGGGTGAGGTTGTCTTCCTCAAGCACGGAGGCAGCGCCAGTGCGGGCGTAGGCGTAGGCGTTGGTGCGCTGATCGTGACTAACTACCTCTGGGATTGGGATGATGATGGATGGTTTTCCGTGGATAGCAATCTCAAACATAGTGGTACTACCAGCGCGCGAAATCACTAGTGACGCAGCTGCAAGGGCGGCGGAGACAAAATCAACCGAACCTGTCCCAATTACGTGGTAACGGTTACGCAATGTCTGGTCGTTAATTAAGGCAGCAACTGATTCTTTTACGAGACCTTCTTGCACGGGGCCGGTTTGATGCAGGATTTGATAGTGCGGTAAGAGATTGGTGAGCGAAGAAAGAACGAGATTATTGATTCGCTCTGCTCCCAGAGAGCCGCCCGTCACATAAATAACCGGTATAGCTGGATCGAGCCCGAGAGCTGTGAATGGGTTTTGGTGTGGCTGGATAATGCCAAAGCGCATGGGAATACCGGTAAGCGCAGTTTTTTCCGGAGGAAAAAACTGCGCAGCGTCGTCGTATGAAATAGCAATATATCTTGCAAACGGAGCGGCTAGTTTATTGGCTTTCCCTGGTACGGCATCAGATTCGTGAATGACTACTGGGATTCGGTACCAGCGAGCAATGAGGAGTACTGGCACACTGGTATAGCCACCTTTACTAAAAATCACGTCGGGATAAACCCTAAATAATTGATAGAACGCAACCAAAAGGCCGACGAAGTTACGAAAGATGTCGATAAAATTCTGAATTGAGAAGTATCGTCGTAACTTTCCGGCCGGGATTCTTATGAAGGTAATGCTGTGCTGGTCGAGGATGTCTTGGTTGTAAGCAGTTGGCCCAAAGTAATATAGCTCGGGTTTTTCTGGAGCTTGATTAAGACTCTCAGCCACAGCAATTAAAGGGTAAAAATGTCCCCCACTGCCTCCACCAACAAACCCAATTCTCATCCCGTTAGAGGCAGGCTGTCGTTCAGAAGCTTTATGCCTGAAAGATTATTTTTTTCGACCATGGTATAGAAATATAAATACTTATAAGTGCGCCGCCGCAGACTCTAACGGGACTCATATCAGAAGTTTATCACGCACCACGAACGGGTTTTTTAAATTTCGATACATTGAGAACGATACCAATCGAAGCTAATAAGGCCAACAGGGCCGTACCACCGTGACTGATAAACGGTAGTGGTAATCCCGACAATGGAGCCAAGCTCAACATGGCAGCAATATTGAGAAAAGCCTGAGCAATTATGACGGTCATAAATCCAACTACTAGTAACATGCCGAATAAGTCTTTAGCTTGGGCAGCAATCTTGTACCCTCGAAAGACAAAGAACGTGAGGAGCAAAATCAATACACTTGTACCAATAAATCCAAACTCCTCGGCGTAGACAGCAAAAATAGAGTCACCAGTTGGTTCCGGTAAGTATTCAAACTTTTGAATACTCTGTCCAAACCCGCGCCCTGAAACTCCACCAGAGCCAACCGCAATAAGTGATTGTTGTACCTGATAACTCTTGCCAAGCGGATCGAGTGAAGGGTCGATAAACGTAGTTAGTCGATCCATAATGTATGGCCGTGAGAAAGCCAGAATAGCAATCAAGATCAGTCCACCAACTCCCATCATAGCGATGTGTCGCCAGCTACCGCCAGCAGTTAAAAACATCGCCACCGCTGCCATGACCATAATGGCGTAGGTGTCGGTATCAGGCTGGAGGAGCATCACGACTCCCACTAATCCAAGTAACCCAATAAACGGAAATAACCCTTTCTTATAGGTTTCGATTGAACGATAGGTGCCAGATAGCCAGGTCGCCATGTAGATCACAAACGCAATCTTCAGAATCTCGGCTGGTTGAAAGGTGAAGGATCCTAAGCTAATCCAGCGAGTCGCTCCACCGTAGCTAAAGCCAAGACCAGGAATAAATACCGCTAGCGTAAGTATGAGGCCGATAATAAAAATATAAAACGCGTACTTACGCCAATGCCGATAGTGGATATGACTAGTGATCAAAAGCGCTGCTCCCCCACCAACAATGCCAAAGATAAATTGTGAGAACGCCACCGAAGAGAAAGAGGCGCCATCACGAGCCAGCAGTCCAAGTGAAGCAGAGGAGAAAATAAAATACCCAACAATCACCAAGAGCCCAGTTAAGAGGAGGAGTATCTTGTCGACGTTATGAAACATAGCCTAGATGGCGGCTGCAATAACAATCCCAATAACCGCGCAAATCAGCCCAATGATCCAGTATCGCATCGTAACTTTATGCCCCGGCCAGCCTAGTGCTTCAAAGTGATGGTGAATCGGTGCTACTAAGAAGACCTTTCGCCCCAACAATTTCTTCGAGAGAATCTGGATAGTATTACCAGCTACAGTTGCTACTAGTAAGAAACCGATAATAGGCAAGACTGTCAGTCCTTCCCCATCACCCAGCGTGTCAGTCATGAACGCAACTACCGTAATCGTCATGGTAAGCGCCATAACACCAGTCTCGGTCATGTAAAACCGAGCCGGTGGTACGTTGAACCACAAGAACGCCAAAGTAGCGCCAACGAGAGCGGCACAAAAAGCTGCCAGATCGAATTGGCTCTGAGAGAAAGCAATAAACGTATAAGCGCCAAAGATAAATACAAAGACCCCTCCGGAGAGACCGTCTATACCATCAATCACACTACTCATGTAGATACAGACCGAAACAAGTAAGAAGAACGGAATAAACCAGACCCCGAGTTCAATCGTCTCCATAAAGAAGCTAATGCTCGACACCTCAAGTTTTTCGTAAAACCACCAAGCAATAAAACTTGAGGTGAGCAGAACCACCAGCATCCGCTGTGATAGCGGTAACCCACCAGCGAAGTGTTTGCCGAGACCTTTCACTTCTAAGTAATCGTCAAGAAACCCAACCACTGCGCCGACCAGGAGAGTAAAGAGTGGGATCCAAGTTTGCGAGCGACTCAAGAAATCGAGTTGGCCAACTAGAGAATTTGGAAATAGGAAGTCCAGACCTGCTAAGAGCACGATCGTAATTAATAACGCAACCCAGATCACCAATCCTCCCATCCGGGGTGTATTGGTATCTTTTTCTTTATGGAGTTGATCAAAGATTGGAGTTCCCCCGCCACCATACCCAGTGCCTTTGCCAGCTTTCTTCTTCCACATCTCATGCTTGTAGAGGAAGTGTGTGATGGCTGGTGTAATTGCGATCCCGACGATAAACGCCAAGATGGCGGGTACAAGCAATTTGATGATTTCGGTTTCCATAACTACTCTTTAAGGCTGTAGCCGTCGCTCACGGCATCGATGATTGTTTTTACATCCTGGAAGCGACCATTACGAGAAGAACCCAGTACGGTAACGATAATCGGGCGATTGAGCCCGGTATCATAAGCAACCACCAAATTACCACCAGCCAGGTCGGTATAGCCGGTTTTGGAGCCAATTAAGTTAGGAATATCAGCAGCCAAGGCATTGGTGTTCTCTGAACCATGGTACGCCCCATCCTGGTTGTAGACTCGATCATACGTCTTCTGGGTGGCTTCAAGGATTTCTGGATGCTCTTTTAAGATATATTCCATAAGAAACGTGACGTCACGCGCGGTACCCATAGCGCCCGCCTCGGTTTCATTAACATCCAAACCAGTTGGGTTACGGAAGTTAGTATTCATCAACCCGAGCTCATCAGCCCGGATGTTCATCCCAGCCACAAACGCTTCAGTATGATTACCGTTACTCAGAAGTGCGCCTGCGGTCTGTGCCATTGCATAGGCAGCATCGTTCGATGAGGTGACGAGGGCAAAGTCGCTTAGGGTACTCAAGCTAAATCGCTCGCCATCAATAAGGCCACTATTACCATCTTGCCTGATGGCTTCAAGACTTAAAGCAACATCTTTCTCACTCTCGATGAGTTCGTAAGCAACCAGAGCGGTCATGAGTTTGGTAATCGAAGCTAGTGGCCACACGTCATCTGGATTTTTACTATACAAAGCCCGTTGTTCTCGAACATCCCACACATAGGCCATACGTGCCTGAATTGGTAGCTCAGGTAGCTCAGAAATAGCCTCTACATTTTCTATCGGAGGTAATGGCTTAATTGGTGTTGCCGTTTGCTCATCAGAAACGTCACGAAGTAGTTGTGGCACATAGGCTCCACCAAATACAAGGCCGAGCACAAGCAAGAGGAGAAAGAGTTGTTGGAACACAGGAAATTTGCGCTCTTCATACGCTGGCGTGGTAACTGGATCTATAATGTCTACGCTGTCTTCTGGTTTGGCCATAATTATGTTTCTGCTTGCTGTGCAGTCTCAAAAGCTTCAAGTTGATCTAGAATTCTAGCGTAATCAGGTAAGTGTTGTTTCTCAGTGACACCAAGATGTTGCAAGAGTGGTGGCGAGACTGAAAAGGCATATCCTCCCCCGCTCTTGGTGCTGCTGCGCTCGATCAAGCCGCGGATAAGCAGGTTGCGTAAGATGTAGGATGAATTCACGCCACGAATAGAATCAATCTCTGCTCGAGTAACCGGACCGCGATATAAAATGATTGCTAGTGTTTCAGCTCCTGCTTTACCGATATCACCGCGGATCTCATCTTTCTGTACTCCTTCCATAAAATGACTCAATTCGGGTGCGGTCACGAGCTGTAGAGTGTCGTCGGTTTCAAGGAGTCGGAGAGCGCCGGTGTTGAGACGCGCTTTCAGCGCCGCAACACCGGCGCTAACCTCCTCCAACTTCACTCCCAAAGCTTTCGCTACGGCAGCTTTTTTCATTGGTACGGCTTTATAAAAAAGTAGCCCTTCGATATAGACATCGAGTCCCATGCCAGCATTTTAGCAGAAATAGCCTTATTTTTCAGTCAAATTATCGACACTAATGGTAGTTTGGTACTCCGGTCTGCTCGACCTCGATTTCAATATCATCAAAGCGACTGATTTGCTTTACCAGCACATTCCCCTGCTTCACGAGCTCTAAAATCGCTAAAAAGCCGACAATTACTTCTTTGTGCTCGGTTACCTCTTGTTTCAGCTCTGAGAAACGTGTTTTCATTTGCTGCTCAATTCGGTGTTGCAACTTATCGATCATTTCTTCGAGCGAAATGGTTGGTCGCACTCGAGCTTTTGGCTTTTCTTCGGTTTTAGGTAATTGGACAACCACTTCACCAATGGCTGCATGGAGTACCTCCACGGTGCACAAACTATCAGGCAGAAAGAGCGGTTCTTTCGGTGGAGCAAATAGAGGCTCATACAGCATGGTTTGCCCAAATTGATTCATTAAATTTTTGGCGGCATCGCGGTAGATTTGATACAGCCGTAATCGTTCTTCAAGGTTATCAATACTTTCCTCTTCGTCTTGGGTTAGCTCAAGCACTGGCAGCAGTGATTTTGACTTGAGGAGCAGTAACGTGGCGGCTAAAGCGACAAAGCGAGAGGTGTTCGGCAGCGATTCCTCTTGCATATCACTAACGTACTGCATGTACTCGTCAGTAACCGAAGCGAGCGAGATGTCGTTAATCAGAAATTTTCGCCGCTCCACGAGCTCCAACAACAGCTCAAGCGGTCCTTCAAACACCTCGGTTTTAATGGAGAAATTTAGGTTAGTAGCGGTGCTCACCTGTCCATGGTAGCACGCTAATCAAAGAAGTATCCGTTCTTGATCATCTGCTGTGTAATTACTTCGTTTACGTGATGGATAATAGGAAAATCAACAAAATACTTATCTTTGCAGGCACGATGGTGCTCCAGCTTGGTTTGATTTCGTAGTAGTACAAATTTCCCGTTTTCATTAAAAATTTCAATCGTTGATTCAATTTTATCAATTGCTCTGGTAAAGCGAGATTCTGGTGTAACCTGTGCTTCATACTCTTCAATTGCGGTTACCATACTATTTTGCAGATGATGTGGAGCATTTGCGATAACTCGCTTCATGGCATTAATTTCCTCGTCACGAACTTTCTGTGTTTTTTTCCAACCAAGTGTATCTCCAGTCTCAATCTCATCAATATCATGCCAAGCAATCATGTCGTAGATGCGCTTTATATCCCAGTCCCCCTGAGGGTTTTCTAGAAGCAGAAAATAATTTGCGATGACGATCATCCCGTAAATGTGCTCACCTACAGATTCAGTGTTCACTTCTTCAGTCCTTGAGCTGTCCCACCTGATTTCGTTTTTTAAACCATAAAGGTATTGCAATTTAGCAACTTCCTCTAATACAAATTCGTCTGAAGTGAGTATTTGCTTTTGGATCTGCTCAACTGTCATGGTGTCTAGTGGCTTTCAACAAACTTCACCAATAAGCGAACCGGTTCACCGGCTGCTCCTTTGGCTAATTTGTCGCTTGGAATGCTTACCATGCGTGGGGCTATATCGATGTGAGCCCATGGGATGTTCTTGGGAGCGAAGAGTGCTAAAAACGCTCCAGCTACCACGGAACCTCCTAGGCGGTCAGCTGGACCAGACATATTTGTGTGATCAGCTCTGCTGCTGGTAAGTCCTTCTTTATATTCGTCCCATAAAGGCAATGGCCAAGTTAGATCACCACTTTCTTCGCCCAGTCTCTCGAGATCTGATTGTAGTTTTTTATTGGGCGTCATCACGGCATTCGCGCGCTGACCTAGGGCTACCAGAGCAGCGCCAGTAAGCGTAGCGCAATCAACGATTGCTTTGGGATTCAGGTGTTTTTCGGTGTAGGTCAAAGCATCTGCTAGCACAAGACGTCCTTCTGCATCAGTGTTTAGAACCTCAACTGTCTTTCCAGACATTGAAGTAAGAATATCTCCAGTACGCATAGCTTTATCTGAGATTGAGTTCTCTGCTGCAGGAATAAGAGCGATGACATTTTTCTTGAGTCCAAGTTTGGCAATTGCAGCAATGGCACCAATTACAGCTGCTCCACCTGACATATCCATGTGCATCTCATGGAGAGCTCCGGTTGGTTTCAGATTAATTCCACCAGTGTCGTAAGTAATACCCTTACCAATCAGCACAATCGGTTGCTCAGACTTCATTCCACCTGAGTAGTCGATACGGATCAGGCGCGGTTTATCACTTGCTCCCTTCCCTACTGCATCAAGCAGACCCATTTTAAGGGATTTTATTTTCTTATGATCGAGCACTGTTACTTTTGCTTTGGTGCCAGTCACGGCTTTCTTGGCAGCAGCTGCCAGCTTGTTTGGGGTCATGTCTTCACCCGGAGTATTGGCAATGTCTCGAGTGAGGTTTGTGTAATGGCCCACAACTTGCCCTCGCTTAAAACCAGCCTCAGCTTCTTTGTTGAGGCCACCACAGATGAGGATTTCTTTAAGTTGTTTTTTGTCAGTTTTTTTGCTTTTGTAAGCAGTGAATTCATACGCTGCCAGTAAAAGATTTTCAGCTACAGTTGCATATACCCATTCCAAACCATATGTTTTCTCGAGTTTTGGAAACAATGGCCATTGAATTTGTATTGCTAGGTACTCAATCTGGTGGCTTTTGGCAGCTTGCACAATGCTGCGCAAAAATAACCTGAATTTACGTGGAGTCATTTGTTTCCACTTCCCTGCTCCTAGGCGATATTCCAGTGTGCCGTCTTTGGTCTCAACCAATCGATGTACGTTCGGCGCGTCTTCAGTGACGATCAGTCGACAGTACTTTTTCGCTACTTGATCGAGGCTTTTTGTGGTTGTGCTTAATTTCATCAATTATGGATTTAGTCTGGAATGAGGGGTGTCATTTTGAAGGGTTAGACTTGGCCTAGCGGCCTGGAGCGCGCTGAGAAATGACACCCCTTGTTCCGTCTACTCAGAGCCTTCTTCTGCTTTTGTTTCTCCTCTAGAAAGCAAAGAGTCAATACGGTTAATGTCTCGTGGGAAGAGAGTGGCTTCTTTCACGTTCTGGACGCCACAGAATTTTTGGGTAAGGCGTTCTAAGCCCATCCCCCATCCACCGTGTGGTGGAATACCGTATTGAAACGCTTGGAGGTAGAACGAGAACTTCTCCGGATCAAGTCCTTTCTTTTCGGCGTTTTGCTTTAGAACTTCAATATCATGAACGCGCTGTCCGCCAGTGGTGATTTCGACCCCACGGAACAAGAGGTCAAAACTTTTTGTGAAGCCAGGATCATTCTCGTCTTCGTAGGTGTAGAAGGGCCGCTTGCTGACTGGGTAGTGCGTAATAAAGATAAAGTCACTACCGAGTTCTTCCTTTGCGTAATCGCACAACCAGCGCTCATCTTCTGGTTCAAGATCAGGATCACCAACCTTATCTTGGCCAGTTTTTTCTTTAATTAATTCCTGGGCTTCATGTAGTTTCATGTGTGGGAACAAGTCACCTTCTGGTACGAGCGGCACTTCGGTGCCAAGGATGTCGAGCTCAACTTGATGATGTTCCTTAATGTATTCGGTAATGTGGCGCATGAGAGCGGTCTCAACTCGCATCACATCGAGATGGTCAGTGATAAAGCCCATCTCCATATCGAGCGAGGTGTATTCACTGAGATGACGACTAGTGGCACTCTTCTCAGCGCGGAAGGCGGTTGCAAATGAGAACACTCTCTCAAAACCACCCACCATGATTTGCTTGTACAGTTGTGGACTTGAAGCCAAATAAGCCACTCGGTCTTTAAAGTATTCAAGCTTAAAGACGTCAGCACCCCCTTCAGCGTCACCACCAACGAGCTTTGGAGCTTGGAATTCAATAAAACCTTCTGATCGCAGGAAATCCCCGTAGCATTTTGTGATTGCAGCCTGGATCGTGAAGATGGCATTGGCTCGGGTGGTTTTGATAGTGAGCGGGCGGTTGTCGAGAATGGTTTCGAGGTTGAGGTCGGCGTCCATGGCAAACGGCAATTCCATCGCTTGGTTGAGTACTGTAATACCAGTGATCTCGAGTTCTATATCACCGTTTTGGATCTTTTCATTTACCTGCTTAGCGTCACGTTCTTTCACGATCCCTGCCACCGCCACTGCCCACTCGGGACGAAGGGTTTTTGCTACTTCCAGCACTTCGGGTTTACCAAACACCACTCCCTGCACCTTCCCAGAGCGATCTCGAAAATCAAAGAACGCCACCTTGCCTTGGTTACGTGCTACATCCACCCAAGCGTTAATGGTTACTTCTTTACCGGTTTCTGTTTTGAGGTTTTGTATTAGTGTTCGTTCCATGGCTATGTTGTTACATTCTGATCTGGATAATCGGTTGAAATATCTGGCCCATCCAATACTACTTTATCGATAGTCCGAGGCATGTGGTGTACGAGTTGTCCGCGCTCGTTCACTCTGCGGTATCTATCCCTGATCACATTACTAAAGTGTTCCAGTGCCTGGTCTTTGTCTTTACCTATTTCGTATTGATAGTAACCAGGTTGTCCACCAATAAAAATTTTCAACGAGTATGTCATAGCTATTGCAGTCCTACTCTATCTTTAATAATTTCTAGTTTTTGATTTGCTACTGCATTGGCCTTGTCAGCACCGTCCTTGAGAATCTTTGTCACGAGGTCGGGATTATTACTGAATTCATTGTAGCGATCGCGCATTGGTTGGAGCTCGTTGTTTATCTTCTCAGCAATTTCTTGTTTGATCTCGCCATACCCTACTCCACCATTTTCAAAATTCGCCCGCATGGCATTATTTTCCTCCTCTGAAGCAAATAACTTATAGATTTTATAGATTGGATAGTCGTCTGGATTCTTGGTTTCGTTGATGTCTTTGCTATCCATTGCAGCCGACATGATTAATTTCTTGGTATCTTCTTTGTCAGCAAAGAGCGGCAGGGTATTAAAGTACGATTTCGACATCTTCTGGCCGTCCAAGCCAGGGACTGACTCTACCGAATCAATGATTTTCTCTTCTGGTAGCTTAAAGGTATCGCCAAAGATACGATTGAACTTTTGTGCGGTATCACGAGCGTACTCAATGTGCTGTTTTTGATCTTTTCCGACTGGCACCACATCTGGGTCATAAAGCAGAATGTCTGAAGCCATGAGCATTGGGTACACAAAGGTTCCGACTGAGATTTCTTTACTCTTGGCTTCAGCATCTTTAAAGGCGTGTGCGCGCATGAGGTACGGCATGCTGGTGAGTGCATTGAAGATCCAACCAACGTACGGATGAGCCAAAACATCTGATTGCTTAAAGAGCACGGTCTTCTCTGGGTCGATGCCAATTGCTAGGTAGCCACAAATGACATGAAAGGTATTATCGAGCTGCTCCTGGCGAGCGTTGTTGTCTGCACCAAGATGTTGGAGGCGGTTTAAGGAGTGAATGTCGGCAACGAAAATAAACGACTCAAACTCGTCCTGCAGGTCTACAAACTGCTTCATAGCACCAAAATAGTTCCCCACATGGAGCTTGCCAGTTGGTTTGACACCAGAAAGCAGTCGTTTCTTTTCGCTACTCATAACCAGCTAATAGTATCAGAAAACACTTTCTTTTCAACGCGAAATGACTACATTGCCAGTGGGAGTTCGAGGATAAAGTGAGAGCCCTCTCCTTTTCCTTTAGAATGGGCAGTCACATCACCTTTCATCGCTTGTGCCATCTTGCGAGCGACAAAAAGCCCAAGTCCGGCCCCACCCTGATTTACCTGACTGGCGTCTTTCGCTCGTTCAAATTTATCGAAGAGATGTTCGATCGTGTCTGGTTCCATACCAACACCCGTGTCAATAATTTCGATGTACATCTTCTTTTTCTTCTTATCATCATGAGCGAAGACGGTAATGGTACCTTTTGGTGTGTACTTGAGTGCGTTATTAATAAGATTGTGAAGAATCTGCTGCACTTTTCCTTGGTCAGCATGCACTACCCCCTTACCGTTCATATCAGACTTGAAAGACATTACTAGGGTTTTCTTCATGGCTTGCGGGCGGATGTCATCAGTAATAGTCTCAGCCAAGTCTTTCAAATTGAAGTCAGTGTAGCTGTATTTCATGTTGCCCGACTCAATCCGAGAGACATTCAAGTAGTCTTCTACTGAGAGAGCCATATTGTGAGCTGAAGCTTCGATTCGTCGCAATGGTTCAGCAGCTTTTTCAGGTACTTTTCCGTATGAACCCTCGACAAGCATAGCTGCATAGCCCCGGATTGCCGTAAGTGGACTACGTAGTTGGTGCGAGGCAATTGAGACAAATTCTGACTTCAACTTATCAAGCGCTTTTAGTTTTGAATTAGCCTTATCTAGGCGCAATGCTAAACCTTCAATTTCTTCACGCTGCTGGATTTCTTTTCTGACACTTCGTACTAGCAATATTCCCAGCGCAATTGTAAGTAGCAAAGTTACAAGAGCAATTGCTTGTACGTTTTCGATCTTCCTCACGAACATTAATGAAATAATGAGAATACCCAAGCCGGCAATGAGAGCTTCAGTAGCAAGAATTTTTGCTCTGAAGGCCTGATATCGCACCATTAAGTACGTAAGAAAAGCAACGAAAATTGGCATTCCAAATAGTCCATACTGACCAAGCTCCCAGTCTGTTCCTAAGCTCCCGAGGATATTTCCTAGTGAGAAAGAAAACAGGAATGCAAGAATACCGACAGTGGTTAAGACAAATTCTTGTTTCTTGATTTGGTCTTCTTGTTTTCTGATTTGGAGGATAGCAAAGACTAAGATCCAGGCTGCTATGAATAGTTCGGCATTATATACGTAAAATTGCCATAATGGTCCTTCTAGAGCTTCGCGCCAGCAATTGGTGAAATCGAAAGCGGTCAGATTGAGGCTGGTGTGAGCAAATAATACTAAGGGGACAAAAAGAAGCGCGATCAGTAATTCACTCTGCCAATTCGGCCATCGGTTGGTCATAAAGGCGTGAACAAAATAGAAAGCCGAAACGTAGATGAGTAGGTCAAAATGAATGAGGATTGACCAGAAAAACATAATCAGATCTGATCGTTCAGATGCCCACAGAACAAGATCGATCAGACTCCAGGCGGTGAATGCGGTAGCTAGTAAGAGTAGCGCTTGAGCTGCCTTTCCTCTCGGGTTGTGCCAAAACACAAAGATGGCAATAACCAATACGGAAATAGATGGAAACAAGTGTGAGTAGTAAATAAAATTACCCCAAATGTTTCCTGAAACAATTAAGTAAGGAGCTGGCTCCCAAAGGCAAACTGCAGGATTGGCAAGATTGTCAATGATCGGTTGCATACTATGCTTCTAACACGCCTAATTCTTCAAAATAATCTGACGTATCTGGACCACCGTCTTCGTTAACTTCAATGACATAATCACGCTGAATTACCATAACGTAGTACGTTGTCACAATCGAAAAGAAAATTAAAAGAACCGTTACAGATCTAATGGCTAACGATATGTGATGTGCTTTGTTCATTTACTTAAGTATAGCGACTGAACGAGTAGAAATAATCTGTGCTTGTAAATTGTGTGTATAAAGTTATATTTTGTGGCCAGTTTCAATTTCGTATATTTTTAAAAATGGTTTTGGTATATAGGGCTTCATTTTTCTTACGTGGGCTATAGGCAAATCAAATATTGGTCCAATATTCTTCCTGCACGTTTTCGTTTTGCAGTTACAGGGAAATCCCCACCCTGGTTCAGCTTCGGTAAGCGAGTAGTCCATGGTAAGCTCCTCACCTTCAGAAATATCTTTTATTGCTATCACTTTACGTTTTGAGATTTGGGCTACGTTTGGTTCACAAGAATGGTTGATGTATCGAAATGGTGAATTCGTCGTATCAATCCAACTAAAGCGACCAACTCCAATCCAGTCCAACATCTTCTCGGATATCTCTGGAGTAAAGGTTCTGAAGACATGGATCGGACCGTGAATATAGGCTACAAAACTATCTTTTTTGATTGATTCAGTAGAGAAAAGACCATTTCCATCGATAGTGCTTTTGGTGACTTTAAAACGTCTCATGAAACCTAACTATATACGAGAATATGTTTTTCGTTAGCGATGTTGTTGATAGTTAGTACTGTGGGTTTCTTCGCAGAGCAATGAGCGCGACGATCCCATGCATCAAAACATTCGACGCAGGATAGAACATGAGTGCATGCCACCAAACTCCGTTAGTTGCGTCGAGGGTGGCAACAATGAGCAGTGCGTAGGAAATGGTCCAGACAGTCCAAGGTAGCCAATGCTCTGTTTCTGGGTCTTTCCAAGTTGTGCTAATAAGCGGATAAAATTGCGGGAAGGTCGAGAGGTTAGAAAGAAATAGAAATACCAAGACCCACCATTCGCGAGAAGCTTCATCTACCAGTGCAGAGTAAGCAAAAATCCAGACTCCGATATACGCTACGGTGATCACAATATCTCCAATAAACGACCACCTTTCCCATGGGTCCTCCGGCCACCAATCAGCTGGCCACCATTGCGTAGGATCTTTTTTAAAAGCTTTGTACCAAAGCCGCAGGGCGACAATTACACCACCCAGCGAGCAGAGGGTTGGTAGTATCAATAAGCTTAGTGTCGCCTCTCCGTCCCACTCTAAAACGGTAAGTATTAAAGTGCCATAGGCAAACATGAACCAGGTGGTCGGATTGGGGTCAATCATGTCATATACGACATCGAGCCAGATATAGATAACATATCCAGCAAACAGAACCAGGCCAGCTATGGTGCCTATGTCAAAAATCTCAATCACACCAAATACAGTAGCACGAGCGGTGCAATGAGCCACCAGAAGAAGTATTCGGCGTTACCAAACAAAGTGTTGAGCGGTGATCCGGGGGTGATAAATTCTGTTACTGGAAGAACATGGAAACTAAAGATCATTACCAAAATGGTGGCAGAGGCAGCAAGAAGGATTTTCTTGCCTAAACTTTCCAGTTTCTTCTCCTCAAACTCATCAGGCATGATGCGGTGAAACAAGAGCGTGGCGAGAATGGTGAACACGGCAAATAGCACCAGACGAATAAGTGACTCACTACCTGCTCCCCCGCCAAAGATTGCTTCGTAGTACGGAAATTCAATTGAGATCAGTAGAGCTAAGTACAAACCAAAAATAAGGTCGATCAGTGCCTGACGACCTTTAAAGGTGGCATAGAAAAAAAAGAACAAAAAGACGAGAATCAAATACATCGATTCGCTAAGCACTGTGGTAAAGAAGCCGAGGTCCATATAATAAAAAGTGAGGGTATACCCTCACTTTTTATTATATTCCCTCTTCTCGTAATTCTTCAACAATTTTTCGGGCCTTTCGGGATAACTTTTGTGGAGTTTCGATTTTGATGCGAACCATGAAATCGCCCCGACGATTATCAATTGGTACACCCTTATCTTTGATTCGTAACAGTTCGTTGTGTCGCACACCAGCAGGAACAGTAATTTCTACGTTGCCGTCTAGAGTCTCTACGTTGTATTTTGCTCCCAGAAGTGCGTCAGTGAGTTTGACTGGCAGTTCGACAGAAAGTGTCGTGCCCTCGCGGCGAATTTTCTCATGTGCTTTAACATGAATTTTTACATAGAGATCGCCTGGCTCGCCATTAGGAATTGCTTCGCCTCGGCCTGTCATCCGAATCACTTCCCCGTCCTGGATACCGCTCGGGATTTTGATAGCGATTTCTTCTTCACTACGCCGAACACCAGTTCCAGCACAATGCGGACATTTTTCTTTTGGCACCTTCCCGCGACCATGACAGACATTACACTCTCGTACCGTTGAGAAACTACCCATAACACTTTGACGAGTTTCGCGGATCTTGCCGTTTCCTCCGCAGGTAGTACAGGTGATCATCTCGGTTCCCTCTTTGGCACCAGTACCATTACAGTAGGTACAGGTATTATTTTTAGTTAGGAGTACTTTACGCTCGATACCAAAAACAGCATCCTGAAACTGTAGTTCAATATCGATTGAAATGTCGCGGCCGCGCTGGGTACGTTGTCCACCAAAACCAAACCCTTCAAAGATGTCGTTAAGATCAAATTCAAAGGATTGACCATTGCCTTGAAAGCCACCGCCTTGTTGAAAGTCAGCCCAGTTGAAGCCGCCAAAGCCACCGGCTCCCCCACCAGCTTGGTTAAAGGCGTGTCCGTAGGTATCGTACTCAGCCTTCTTCTTCTCGTCACCAAGGACAGCGTACGCTTCTGTGATTTCTTTGAACTTAGCCTCATCGCCGGTTTTCTTGTCTGGATGGTACTGCGAAGACAACTTTCGAAAAGCCTTTTTCACTTCGTCGCGACTAGCGCCTCGTTCTAGTCCAAGAATTTTATAGTAGTCTTTCATGTGTTCAGGTTGCTAATGTGTGTTTTGTGTCAAATCTCAGCGAGTAACGACTATGTGCGGGAGGGTTTGGCTGGGGCGCACAAGGAGTGTGCGAGTCGAGATTTGATCAAAATACACTTATTTCGGATTACTTCTTTTTATCTTCGTCTTGCTTCTCTTCTTCAGTCACTTCAGCATCACGCATTGGCTCGTCTGATTCTGAAGCTTTTTCTTCTCCAGCCTCACTGCCTTGCTCAGCAGCTGCAGCTGCTTGCTGCATGATCTCACCGATTTTCTGCATAGCCTCAGTAAGTTGTGCGGTGGTCTCTTCAATAGCAGTTTTGTCGTCTTTATCCTTTACTTCATTTACTGCTTTAACCTTATCCTCAATGTCAGTCTTTACCTCAGCTGGCACTTGCTCACCGTGATCTTTAAGAGCCTTCTCAGCTGTGTAGACAGCTTGTTCAGCTAGATTACGAGCGTCGATGAGTTCTTTCTTCTTTTCGTCCTCACCAGCGTGCTCTTCAGCTTCTTGCTTCATGCGCTCAATATCTTCTTCAGTGAGACCAGAGGTTGCTTCAATACGGATAGATTGTTCCTTGTTGGTAGCCTTATCCTTAGCGGTTACGTTCAAGACACCATTAGAGTCAACGTCAAAGGTTACTTCAACTTGCGGTACGCCACGTGGAGCTGGCGGAATACCATCGAGTACAAACTTCCCGAGTGACTTGTTGTCGTTAGACATCGGACGTTCTCCCTGTGTGATGTGAATTTCTGTAGAAGTTTGGTTGTCAGCAGCGGTTGAGAAAATTTGCGACTTACTGGTCGGAATGTGTGTGTTCTTCTCAATCAATTTGGTTGCTACACCACCCATGGTTTCAATTGAAAGCGATAGTGGGATGACGTCTACGAGTGTAATGTCTTGTACGTCACCCTGGAAAATACCAGCTTGAATGGCTGCGCCCATTGCCACCACTTCGTCTGGATTGATGGTTTTGTTTGGTTCTTTGCCAAAGAGTTCTTTTACAGCGTTTACTACTGCTGGCATACGAGTCTGCCCACCAACCATAATAATTTCGTTGATATCCCCTTTCTGGAAACCAGAAGCTTCAAGCGCACGCTTCGTGATCTCAACTGAACGATCAATATACTCAGCTGCGAGTTCTTCTAGTTTGGTGCGAGAGAGCTTCACCAGCATGTGTTTCGGCCCGGCAGCATCTGAAGAGATAAACGGAATATTAATCTCAGTTTCGGCAGTTGAAGAGAGCTCCAGCTTGGCTTTCTCAGCCGCTTCGTCTAGACGCTGGAGCGCGAGCTTGTCTTGTCCAAGATCTATGCCTTCGTTGCTCTTAAATTCATCAATCAAGAACTTCACAATTCCTTGGTCAATGTCGCGCCCACCCATGTGAGCATCACCATCGGTTGATCGAACCTCAACCACATCGTCACCCACCTCAAGTACGGTAACGTCAAACGTTCCGCCACCAAAGTCATAGACAACAATTTTCTCTTCGTTCTTTTTATTAAAACCATAAGCCAGCGCAGCAGCAGTTGGTTCGTTAATGATTCGCTTTACATCGAGACCAGCAATCTTACCAGCATCTTGAGTAGCTTTTCGTTGGGTGTCATCAAAGTACGCTGGCACGGTAATAACTGCCTCGGTTACTTTCTCGCCTAGCTTTGCTTCTGCATCTGCCTTGAGCTTTGAAAGGATCATGGCAGAGACTTCTTCCGGTCGATAATCCTTCTCACCCATATGGACGATGACACCATTGTCGTCTCCTTTCTTTACTTCATACGGGACAATTTTCTTATCGCTCTGCACTGCTTCGTCTTCATAGTCGTGCCCCATGAAGCGCTTGATGCCATAAATAGTATTTTCTGGGTTCGTGACCGCTTGTCGCTTAGCGATTTGACCAACGAGCCGTTCGCCGGTCTTTGAAATCGCTACCACTGAAGGGGTGGTTCGATTACCCTCGCTATTCTCAATGACGGTTGGTTCGCCACCTTCAACTACTGCAACTGCAGAGTTTGTGGTTCCCAAGTCAATTCCAATTATCTTTGCCATAGTATGTTCTAATACGATTAGTTTACAAAAAAGTTTCTCTTTCTATGCTGATACTCCAACAATGACGCGAGCCGGTCGTATCTGTCGTTCTGTACCGTCAACAATCATGGTGTAGCCCGGCTGAATTACTTTGACGACCGTATCTACAAGTTTGCTGTCCTCAACCGCTTCGCTACCCATTGCTTCGTGATGTTGTGGATCAAACTGCTCTCCGGTTGGGGCTACTTCTTTCACACCGTACTGCTGGAGTAGGTTATGTAGCTGAGCATGAATACCCTCCACCCCTTTCCGCCATTTCTCTGGAGCTTCTTCCCAGGCTGCTGTATCTCCCATTGCCATGGTGAAGCTGTCACAAAGCGGTAACAGTTCTTCAACGTGAGCGATCTTGTTTCTAGTGCGATCAGCGACTCGTTCCTCGTCTAATCGTTTTCGAGCGTTAAGGAAATCTGCTTTTGCACGCTGTAATTCTTCTAGATGATCACTCTTCTCTGCCTCACACTGCTTTAGCTTCGTGCGCAGATCTTTGAGTTTATCGTTACTCATTGCTTCAGCATCTTCGATGCTAATATCTTCTTCTGGTACTGATTCAGTTTCAATTTCAATATCTTCTGGTACCTGATGTTCATCTCGTTCATCCATAGCGAGCGCATTATACCGGCCAATCGTTTTCATGTAAAGATGTAGAATGACTTTTGTTTTCAGTATTCATTCACATATTTTGAACTACATAACTAATTATTGTTTTGTCTAGATCGCACTTTTTAATTTTTAAGTAAAATAGTTGAACCTTAAGCTCTACGTTTAAGGTACGGCTGGTGGAGACCTCCGGGTCGCCATCTCCAAGAGAAAGACCGGGCTTGCCCGGTCTTTCTCTTTGTCTGGAAACTGAAAAAGGCGCCCGTAGGCGCCTTTCTAACATTACTCACCCTACCGCTTGGAGCAAAGCGCAAGGCGGAGAGCTGATTCCTGGTGGACAGTACCATGTATTGCCATCTGGAGAGTCATAAATTTGGTTGTGTTCGACATGACTTACACCCAAAGAACTCTTAAAGGCTCGCATGGTTTTACTGGCAGTCTCAACTTCACTTGCTTTGACACAAGAGCAACAAGCGTCTGGTTCACCATTTATGTCAAAGTGAATATATCCATGGACATCAACACTCTTCTGAACCCTATCGTCACTTAAAGCAGGTGAATATGCTGCAAAAAGAGAAGCGACAAAAATTATATATTTCATTGTTTTCTCCAACTGGCTCTGTTTTTGAGACTACCACCAAGTGAGAAAAACAAAAACCTCCACAATGGAGGCTTTTGTGTTGTGGTTTATCGCTTACCTCACAAGTCACTAAGTATAATTACACTTCATGTAATTCTACTAAGTGCTCGCGAGCCCGCCTCGCGGTTCGTGGTGCTAGTATTGCACCACTCACATCGCTGCGGCTGTCGAAGCGTGAAAAAAGCCGCGCTGGCGGATTTTTTCTAACGCTTCGACCAAGCTGGGCGTTTGCGGGCTTTCTTGAGACCAAACTTCTTTCGTTCAACAGAACGCGGGTCTCGTTTGAGATAACCCGCTTTCTTGAGGGTGGTACGACGATCGGCTTTTTCCTTAACAAGAGCTCGTGCAATGCCGAGTCGCACAGCGTCAGCTTGAGCTGCAATACCGCTACCTGAAATATGCACTGAGACTTCGTAGTGTTCAATCCCTGCTTCTTCGGTACCGAGTACAGACATCACTACCTGACGGAGTGATTCGTGTGGGAAGTACTCTTCAAATGGACGATCGTTAACGGTGATTTTTGTTTCTTTAGCCGGAGTAAGTCGTACGCGCGCAGTAGCTGTCTTACGGCGACCAATTCCTTCGATGTAGTTTGTAGTTGCCATAATTAATCAGTAATTTCTAAATTCTTAAGCATTGGCTTCTGTAGCTTGTTCTTCGGCAGCATGCCAGCGATAGTGCGGCGGACTGCTTCGTGGTAGCCAAGACGACCAGCCAAATGTTCGAGGGTTTCAGTACTGCGACCTCCTGGGTAACCTGAGTATGATTGGTAGATCTCTTGCCCTCGCTTCTCAGTGATATCAAGCTTGCTAGCATTTGAAATCTTTACCTGCACGTCTGCTACGACATTAGGTGCAAAGTCTGGTTGATCCTTCCCCATCAAAACGGTCGCTGCTTCGGTCGCCACAATACCAAGGCGCTTTCCAGTAGCGTCAATTTCATGAATACGGGTTGTGCTTTCAGTTGCCATATGATTTATACAAATTCAATTACCGCTTCATCACGACCAGCTGGAGTGCGTCCCATCTTGATGATACGAGTGTAGCCACCAGAACGTTCTTTGTAGTTTTCTGCGATTTCACCAAATAACTTGGTAAGTGTCTGCTGCTGCGGTGCACCAAGAGTGCTTGAAGCGAGTCGACGTGACGCTACGGTATTTTTCTTACCGTATGTTACAAGTCGCTCGACAAATGGACGCAATTCTTTTGCTTTCGCTTCAGTAGTTTTAATCTTTCCGTCTCGAATAAGAGAAACCGCTAAGCCACGCAAAAGAGCAGTTCGCTGATCGCGCTTTCGTCCAAGTGTTCGGTTGGCTTTTGCGTGTTGCATATATCGTTATTCACTGAGGGTTACACCCATATCCTTCAAAAGGACTTCAATTTCCTCTAATGCTTTAGGGCCCAATCCGTCGAGCGACAGAATATCATCTTTTTTCTTTCGGACAAGTCCTCCGACGGTGCGGATACTCGCTTCCTCAAGTGCCTGCAAGGTTCGTGGCGAAAGATCAAGGGTTTCGATACGAGTCTTGAGTACATCAGGATCCACTTCCTCAGCTTCAACCGCTTCTTCTGCAGCTTCTTCTGGAGCTTCTTCAACCTCTGGCTGCTCTTCCTGGAAACCAATCACCGCTTTAAGCTGGTGAATCATGATTTCAATAGCGTTCTCCATTGCTTCTCGCGGAGAAAGAGTTCCGTCAGTCTCGACCATAAACCGTAGTCGGTTGTAGTCGGTTCGGTCACCAACACGCATATTCTCTACTTCGTAGTTAGCGCGACGAATTGGTGTGAACACTGCATCAAGGGCGATGGTACCAATTTCTACCTTGTCTTTTTGGTGAATTTCACGAGCAACATAACCAAGACCCTTCTCAACCGTCATCTCAATCTCTAGGGTTGTGCTCTTGGTAGTGATTTCAGCAATCGGCTGCTCTGGGTTAAGAATTTCTACTTGTGATGGTACTTCAATATCGCCAGCAGTTACTACGCCATTACCTGATTTCTTGAGCGTAATGGTCATTGGTTCGTCGCTATGAAGTGCCATGCGGATTCGCTTGATGTTAAGCAGGATGGTGATTACATCCTCTTTAACGCCTGACATGGTAGAAAACTCGTGTTCTACACCATCAATTTTTACCTGCGTAACAGCAGCTCCCGGCAATGATGAGAGGATAATGCGGCGTAGTGAGTTACCAAGGGTGTGACCATAGCCTGGGTACAGGCCGTCGATCTCGTAAACACCACGAAAGTCCTCTTCGTTTACAACGCGAGGCTTACTTGGCAACGTAACATTTGTTTCTAACATAACAAGGTGGTTAGTGACTAAGCGAATAAATAATTTCCTATCGACTGTAGTACTCAAGGACTTGGGCTGGGTCAAACAGAGTTTCGGACGGATCGTGTACCGGAGCTGATTTCATCGTTCCTTCGTGCTTCTTTACATCAAATGTAACCCAGGTCGGTACAGCAGCTGCTTCGTGCTTTTCTCCTAGGTCTTGGAAGAGTCCGGTCTGGCGACTACCCTCGCGGATTGAAATAACGTCATCAGGCTTCACTCGATGCGAAGGAATAGTAAATTTCTTGCCATTTACCATGATATGACCATGTGAGACGATCTGGCGCGCTAAACGTCGGGTCTTGGCTAGGCCCATACGGTAAATTACATTATCAAGTCGTGATTCGAGGCGTTCCATTAAAAGTGAGATCGGCTGATGACTTTTAGCAACCGCTTCATCAACATAGCGACGTAGTTGCTTCTCAGAAATACCGTAGGTGAAGCGCATTTTCTGCTTCTCAAGCAATTGGCGCTTGTAATCACTCATAGCACCGGGACGACGCTGGCGCGTACGACCACCGCGGGCTTCAGAAAGTTGAAATTTCTGGGTCTGCGTCTTCTCGAAGATTGGTGCTCCGAGACGTTTGGCAATTTTAAACTTAGGACCGATTTTCATAAGCAATAACTATACGCGACGAGCTTTAGGTGCTCGTGGACCATTAAATGGCACTGGAGTCATGTCAGTGATGCGGCTAATAGAAATACCTTTACCGGCAAACGCTCGTAGGGCTGACTCGCGTCCTGCCCCTACACCACGCACCACTACTTCAGCTTCTTTCATGCCCATCTGTTGTGCTTTTTCGCCAATAATCTCACCAACTTTTGCAGCTGCAAATGGCGTGCTCTTTCGTGATCCTTTAAAACCAAGAGCTCCTGAAGAGGCACTCATAACCGCGTTACCTTTTTGGTCACATAGTGTAACCAGTGTGTTATTAAAAGTCGCCATAACATTAAGTACACCTGCAGCTAACTTTTTCTTTGGAATGCGGTTCAGAGCGCGAGAAGTCCCCGCAACATCTGATCCTCCACCTTTTTTAATTATTCGTTTCTTACCCATAGGAAAATTGAAAAATATGCAAAAGAATTCTACGTCTTCTCAAGCTTACGACGACCTGAACCCATGGTCTTCTTAGCTCCCTTAAGACTGCGAGCATTTGTTTTGGTTCGTTGTCCACGGGCTGGTAGACGCTTGGTGTGTCGGCTTCCGCGATATGAACCAACATCTTTCAGGCGCTTAATGTTTGCCGCAGTTTGGCGCTTAAGCTCACCTTCGATAGTGAAGCTTTCAATTGCTTCTCGAATGGCGTTCTCCTGCTCAGTTGAGAGTGAATCTGGTTTAGCTGTGCGCTCAATTTTAAGTTCATCAAGAATATCTTGTGAACGTGAAAGACCGATCCCATATACTGCTGTGAGACCGTATTCGAGATGTTTCGTGTCTGGAATTGTGATACCTGAAATTCGCATATATTAACCCTGACGTTGCTTGTGGCGTGGCTTTTTCTTGTTGATTACGTAAATACGACCTCGTCGTCGGACGATAATATCATCAGCACTTCGCTTTTTTACAGATGATCGTACTTTCATAATCAACAGGTTAAAGTCGTTTAGTGATTCTGCCCCGGCCTCCGTACTGGTCTGGCACAATGCCAACCCGATCGCCAACCAGAACCCGGATACGGAATTTCCGCATTTTCCCGGCGAGGTAGACAATCACAGACTCATCTTGCCCGTCCAGCGTAACGCGAAAAAGCGCGTTTGGAAGCGCCTCCTCAACTACGCCGTAGACGAGGTCGTCTTGCTTGTGCTCCTCTTGATCCATTAAACGAGCATGAGTCTATCAAAACAGTGTAAAAACGTCAATACTGTAGCTGTGAGATTATGTTAATTACTCCTCTTTCAACATCTCAATCACATCTATGTCGCTCATGTCAGTTGGGAATGAGCGTTTCCAGAACGGTCTCACAACGGCACTGGCGCTCTCTATAGCTGGGTACGAACTTAAGATATTGGAAAGTGCAGTTTTTGGCACTCCAAGTAGATCAGCCTTTAGTTTGTCTGGGTCATACACCCAAACGAGAAGCGGGCGGCCAGCCAAATTGAATTCAATAGAAGTCTCATTTGCAATATTGGTTGCGCTGGTTGTAGCTGAGGTATACGTGAATGTAAGATCACTCAGATTATCAATGCGAACTGGGTTTCCTTCATACCCTGGTACAGTAGCGGCTGCAATGTAGTTTGCAAAGTCTCGCTCTTGATATAGAGGTAGCTGCAGTATCGCTTGTTCACGAATAGTCACAAGGTTGTTGCCATATTCTACGGCTGGCAATTCAACATATGTGAATGCAACTGCAGAATCAAAGGTGGTAAAGCCAGCCGGGCGTTCGGTAGGGACTCGTTCGAGAAGTGAGTCACGCAGTTCCATCTGCAATGATTGCCGGGCGGTGGCTAGCTCGTCGTCGTCGATAATAAACCGTGGCCCATCAAAACCGCCAGTTATGTCGGCTCTGTTTACTGCTGTGATGCTTTGGAAAAGGTCATCAAAACCGTTTTCAGCGAAGCCAGGAATAGTGAGAGTTGTCCCTGAAAGTAGGTTGTATTCATCGCCTGGTGACTCAGCAAACACCCTGGCTCTGATTGTTCCCGGCACAGAATCAACCGCCCCTGGAACCACTACTGATTCTTCTATCCTAAAAATCAGACCGTTTGGTGACTCGAAGCGGGTATTTTTTATAAGGCGTTCAGAACCAGCAGTAGTTTTGATGATTTCGATTTCTCCCGTTGCTTGTTCGGTTACTGTTTCTTCGCCAGAAGCCGTAACTTGACGCTCGCCGGTGGCCTCAAGAGACATGATTTCGTAGGAGAGTTCGTTGGCACGAGGCTCTGGGTACGAAGTAAAAGTAGCGTTTAAATTTGGCTCGCGAAACCGTGGATGTACAGTCAGTTCAGCACCGCTCATGAATGCGCTGGCGACAATGCCACCAACGATAATAACTATGAAGGTAATGGCTGCCAACCAGCCTTTTGATCGCTTCTTTTGATTACCGTCTTCAATCCTAATATTAGGAATTTCTTCACGGACCGGAGCCGTGTGGGTTGGTGTATGTACAAGCCCACCCTGTTTAGTTGGCTCAAGGCGCTTTCGCTTCCCGGCCGGTTTAATATCTTGCAAATTCCACTTCTGCGCCATAACGTTGTTATTGTAGTATAGCTCTTAAAGTTGTTCAAAATCCTTACAATGGTGTTGTTTGTGGAAAAATTGGGCCGAAATGAGCAAAGCCGTGTCAACGAGGTCTTTTTTAAGGGCCTTTTTCTCTTCTGGCCGATAGTTTTTGGTGAGTAGTTCACTGGTTACTTCATGAATAATATGCGAGCCGCGAGTCGCTTCTTGGGCTGCGAGATCTATACTGTTGTGGAAAAACATTTCTGTATATAGGTCAGCGTGCAGGTAAATTGTTTTCGGAATAGTCAGTGCATCTCCAGTTTGCTTGAAAAGGTCAGTTATCAGTTGCTGATACCCGCGTATGACTTTCTGAAATGCTTCTCGTTTGCTTGCTGGCAGCTCTTCAACACACTGCTCGTGTGGTTTTTTCAGCAGTGAAAACGCTTCTTCTTTTGGTATTTGCAGTGCTTCTGAGAGTTCTCGTGCCAGTGTGTACGATCCGTATGGCGCATGTGTGCTGTATTTGAAAATTCCATCTCTGATGATAGCGATTTCAGTTGCTTCAAACGTTACATCCACCAAACAAAACTCAGTTGCGGTTGGATACAGTTCACGCATGACACAGTAGTACACCAGCATGAATGAAAACTTCTCAACCTGGGCACGAGGCATAATCTTTTCTTGCGCCTGGCCCAGCGCCTCAATCAGATCTTGTTGTGCAACAGCGCTCACATGAGCTAAGGATAATTTCTTGGTTTGCTGGCCATACGGCTGCTCAGTACGGTAACCGTTAGCTATAAGGTCGGTAGTGGTGCGGGCGATAATTTCGAGCCCCAGAAGCTCAGTGATCTCATTTCCCTTGAGTTCCTCAAGGGTTTTCTTTTGAGCTGCTTCAGTGAGTTCAGCAATGAGAGTTTTGGTAATCTCAAATTCAGCATCATCAGTAAAATTGACTGTTTTTGAAATAGTGTATGACCAAGGAGCAGAGATGCTGAATTGAATCTGCCCGATTTTTGTAGTTCCTTCAGTTTGCTTCAGGGTTGCGATTCCCTCCTTACCTAGTGCCAAAATACCGTTCATAAGTGCTGTCAGAATATTCTTGGCTCCTTGTTGAACGGTAACGGTATCTTTTAGGAGCACATACTCACGCTTTGACCACACAACTTCAGGATGATCACTTGCTATGTCAGATTTAATGATTGATACCAACACACTGCCAGAGCCAACATCAACAATCGCTCCATAGCGCACATCAGAAGTGCCAGAGGAAAAGAGTCCCATATTCCTATTAGTATATCTTTACTTACAGGCCAGTAATTCTGACTCCGGGGATAGTTACTGCAAGATAGCTTTAATACGCCGTACTCCTGCTGAAGACGATTCTTCTTTAGTGATTTTGAAGGTTCCTTCGACTTCAGAGAGGTTTTCGACATGTGGGCCGCCGCAGAGCTCACGAGAGTACACGGTGCCGTCGGAGCCTGTCATGGTGTAGACCTTTACCTCGTCAGGATATCGATCCCAGAAACTACCTTCAACCGTTGGGTCATTCTCAGCATCGGTTTTAGGCATAGTTTCAATGGTCACTTCTCCACCAGTTTGTAGCGCATCATTTACGAAGCCTTCGATTTTATCAAGGGTTTCTCGCTCCACTTTTTCTCCATTTGTGAAGTCAAAGCGTAATCGCTCTCCTGTAATGTTTGAGCCAGCTTGGTGAACATGATCGCCCACATACTTCCGTAATCCAGCTAGCATGAGATGGGTCGCGGTATGATACTGCACCACCTTTTCCGATTGATCAGCCAAACCACCTTTAAACTTCTGCTCGGCTCCGGCCCGCGACTTCTCACGATGCTCTTCCATGAGTTTCTTGAAGCCTGGTCGGTCAACCACCAGACCTTTTTCGGTAGCAATTTCTTCAGTGAGTTCAATCGGAAACCCATAGGTCGCAAAAAGTTCAAATGCATTTTCTGCCGTAATTGCTTTGGTTACATCTGGCGTAATTTTCTCTTTGGTTTCTTGAGCTTGTTTGATTTGTTCAGAAGTGATATGGAGTTGAAGACCAATTTTATTGAATTGTTTGAGGCCTTTCTCGAGTGTTTTTCGGAACTGTTCTTCTTCGCCCTGAATAGCGTCTTTGATTACGTTTCTCTTTTCGCCCAGGTTTGTGTAGTGGCCTTCGTAGGTGGTAATCACACTTTCTGCCAGATTCTTGAATTCTCCCGCTGGAATACCTAGCTTATCGGCATAACGAACACTACGACGAAGTAAGCGACGTACAAAGTAGCCTTGTTCGGTATTACTGGGCAGGACGCCATCACCAATCATAAACACTGCGCCCCGAATATGATCCGTAATCACTCGAAACGCTTCTAAGTCGTCTTCATACTGCTTACCTGAAAGCTTCTGGATTTGTTCAATAACATTCCAGAGCAAATCTACTTTATACACATCAGGAGAATTGATAGAAGCTGCAGCGATGCGTTCTAGCCCACCACCAAAGTCCACGTTCTGAGCCGGCAGTGGTTCAAAACCATTTTCGGTCTTGATGTATTCCATGAAGACTGAGTTGCCGATTTCCATAAAGCGGCCCGTATCACTAGCTGGGTGGTCGTGCTGGCACGGCTCAAGGGCGTCTGGGTTTGGGGTCACGCCAAAATCAAAAAACATCTCACTATCTCCCCCACCAATTTCTCCTACCGGCATATTCTCTGGTACACCAGCGCGGCTCCACCAGTTCTCTTTAGCATCGTAGTAGAAAATCCGCTCCCCTTCTTTCATACCTCGTTTGGCTGCCTCCACAGCACTTCCCATATATGCAATACCGTGACTCAAACCACGTTTTTTAAACTCCTCTTGCCAAATAAGCGCCGCTTCTTCATCTTTTGGTACGCCAGCGGCTTCGTCTCCAGCAAAGACAGTTACGTAGAAGCGCTCAGGGTCAAGACGAACTTCATCAAGGTAAAAACTAGCGATCCAAGGAATCTGTTCTTTTTTGAAATAGTCACCTAACGACCAGTTACCGAGCATTTCAAAGAATGTCGTATGACTCGTGTCCCCGACTTCTTCAATATCTTCGGCTCGAAAACATTTTTGTGAGTCGACAATTCGCGTACCTTTTGGATGGATTTCTCCTAATAGATACGGTACGAGAGGTTGCATACCACTTCCGGTAAAGAGGGTGGTTGGGTCATTTTCTGGCACAAGTGCTGCAGACGGAACTACTGCGTGCTCACGAGCAGCCATAAAAGCTAGGTATTTCTTTCGGATTTCGTTTCCAGTCATAAAAGCAGTTGCTAACGTCAGCCACTATAGCAAATTAGATTTTATTGTGAAATAGAGCCAGAGACTGCGCTCATACAATCAAAACCTTCACAGGTGAGAAATGGTGTAAAGCCGTAGAAGTAGATCTCCATTGCGTATCCCAACACAATCAGTAGAAGCCCAATGATAGTTAACCAACGCTCAAGGGTAAAAGAGCGAATCACTTCCTTGTCGATTTTGCCCTCAATCGCTAATTCTCGATGCGCCCACAAAACACCGATTGCCAAGAGTACCTTGCCAATTACGCTAATTGTCAGTCCCCAAAAGAGTAAGTTCATACATGTGTATTATGCCACGTTAGTTTAATGTATAGATATTACTTTGTGAGTTTCTCTAATTGAGCTATCTCATTTTCTAACATTTCAATACCTTCATTGAACACAGCAGGTTTAGTAGTGTCGATACCGATTTCCTTAAAAATGTTTTCAACCGTATCTTTTTCACCAGCGCAGAGGAACGTATCAACCTGATCTTTGTAAGTTGCATCCTCAAGACAGCGTTTAAACATTATTGAGCTGACAATGACACCAAAAGAATAGCTGAACTGATAGAAATTGCGTCGATAATGAGTTTTTGCAATAACTGATAAGCCATCGTCATCAGTGATTTTGATTGCAGAACCACAGTGTGCTTTCAAGTGTTTTGCTAGTACCTGTGACATCTCTTGCCATGTCATTGATCCTTTCAGTCGAATCGTTTCATGCATTTCTAGTTCAGCTCGATAGCGAGCAATACAGAGAACCATCGTAGCGATTTTGTCGCTGATAAGTGAATTAAGATAAATTGTACGTTCTGTATCAGTCATTTGCTTCATCAGCGACTCACCGATGACTGCTTCAAAGAATGTACTAGCAGTTTCTGCGGTAAGAACGGAATGATCGTCGTAAAGTACACCTTGTTTTTTGCTTCGGTAGCCATGAATAGCATGTCCCATCTCATGTGCTAACGTACGAACAGAACCGAAATCACTGGAATGATTGAGCATAACCATAGTTGGACTGTTTGTTGCACTGATGCAAAATGCCCCGCCACCCTTACCTTTTTTAGGGTATACATCGATATGTCCACCTTCTAGCATTTCATCAAAAATCTCACCGTATATCGGGTTAAAACCATAGAAGCCATCGCGACAGATAGTAACTGCTTGTTTGAAATCAACCGGCGGTAATCGCTTTGGAAAATCATCACGATCAATGTAATCCAATTGTTTCCCGTAAATTTTTTTCTTGAGAGTGTAGTACTTTTTGGCTGCAGCATATCCTCTATGTACAACAGAGTCTGTAAGAGCCTCGAGACTCTTTTCGGTTGTATCAAAAGATCGAACGGTCGCTGAATACGGTTTTTCGTAACCTCGTAACTCATCCGAAATCTTCTTATCTAAAATTAATGCAGTCAATTCGTTCTCGGCAATAGGTCCAATTTCTTTCAATTTTGCACTACATGCTTTCCAGAGTTTGCCACGACGAGGTTGTGGAGCATCAATCATTTCCATCAGTGCTCCGTTAAGTGGAATGTCTTGTTTATCAACCAAGACGGTAGCCTTGTTGAGTATTTTTTCGGTTCCTGCGATCCAGAGGCCGCGTGACGTCATTGCCTTGAGACTGAGAATTTTCTCTTCTGCCTCCGACAAGTTGTACTTTGCAGATTCAAAGATGCCTTGTAGTAAGAAGCGGTATTCTCTAAAGTCACTGTTAGCCAAAATTGATTTCTGTCTTTGTTTTGGCAGTTTTCCAATCGCTAAAGTGTAAAAGATTATATGGTTTGTGAATTTTGTAACCCGTTGCTCGAGCACATTGATGATTTGTTCAGCTACTGTGTCGCTAGCATTCTTTTCGCGAGCCAGAAATAGATAAATAAACACTTTATGCATGTCTGAATTAGCCAATCGTTTATATTCACGCAAGCTGGCAAGCAAAGCTTTATCGCTCTTTGTAAAAGCAAGTTTCTGATGCTTCTTCGCAAATGCAATATATTTTTTTTCAAGGGCATTAACAATTGTTTTGATTCGGGTATCGTTCGGTCTTGTATAGAACAAATTCTTAAGATCCCATTCAGTTTTCACCTTACCTAATTTTGATAGTTTCTGAGTTGGAGTGTATTTAAAACTGTTGCTCGGTTGCTTTTTTGACATCGTAGATAAAGTTTTTATATTCCTCAAAGACGTGATTAAACTCCGCTACTATATCACTTTTTAGACGTGAATTGATAACGTTAGCGATTTCTTGATATGCCTCTAGGCGATCTTCAATAATGTTGCCAAAATCTTTGGTAAAGCGAAGCGGATCTTCATAGTACTCTTCAACAATTGTTCTAAAATTATGGCTTTTATCTGCAGCAGCAATTAAGAGAGCCTCTTGAGGAGCTTTTTTAAGCTGCTTAGCGTACTGTTTTTTCCTGTCTTTAAACGAAACTTTGTTCTCACTGTCTGTGCGTGGTTCGGATAGCGCAAGAACAATATCCAGTACTTTCCCGCCGAAGTCTTCCTGTAGTTCCTCGGCTGTGTAGTCGGTATCTTCGAGAGTATCATGCAGTAAAGCAGCTACCAGTGTATCTTCGTCGTCAGTATAATCACGCAGGATCATGACGGTCGACATGATGTGTGTAATAAACGGAAAGGGCATTGATCCTTTTCGCAACTGATCTTTATGCAAGACAGCCGCAGCGCGAATAGCTTGTTCAATTCTGTAGGTATACATAGTTATTTTTTAGGCAGCATGTCGTTCGGCGTCCTGCACATCACGCTCACGAGATTCTACTTCGCCCTGCGTACGACGAACTTTAGTCTCTGCTTGTCTAACCTCACCGTCGAGGCGGCGAACCTCATTATCAAAGCGGTCAGTCAATCGATCCATCTCAATTCGATGCTTATCAGTTAACTCGGCTACTTTATGCGTACGATCTTGTTGTAGTTCTCGTAACTTCGTAGCTAACGCATTTTTTTCTGTATCTGCGTCTTGTAACTTTTCTCGAGCTCTCTCAAGTGCTTGTTTGGCTTGATTTACTTCCATAAGACAGCTCCTTCAGCTTGTAATATAGCACGCTTTTTCTCTACCCCGCCGCGGTTATAGCCTCCTAGGGAACCATCTGTTCTAATCACTCGGTGACAAGGAATTGCTGGATCATAGTTTTTGGCCATGAGGTTAGCGACAGCCCGCGCGGCTTTTGGTGAACCAGCTCGCTTAGCTACTTCACTATAGGTCATAACCTGGCCCTTAGGAATCTTTGCAACCACTTGTTTTACCTGATCAGAAAAATTACTCATATTATTTTAGTTTATTGTGGATGGTTAACAGCTTTTTACCGGCGGCTTCGCGATACGGACAATATTCACACGTCGGTCCGGATGCCGGGATATGCTCTTTTTCTAAGCTATCTTTAATTTCTACTAGCGTGTCTCGTATCCAGTCCGTCGTCGTTTCAACTGATACCAAGGTGGTTTCGAATGTGAGCTGATTATTGAAGCCAACCTCAGCCTTACTAGCGTTTGCATATATCAAATAACCAGTCGTTTCAACAGTGAAGCCATTTTGTTCTAAGAGCCAACGGTAGACACCAAGCTGTCTGGTGTATTGCTGCTCCCAAGGACTGTCGCCCAGGGCTTCAATACGACCCTCTTTAGACGTTGATTTATAATCAACAATAATGAGCGTCTCTTGTGGAGTCACCCAAATATCATCCACCGCCCCACTTACCGTAAGTCCAGTTTCTGGTTCGGTATAGGTGATGCCCGTAAAGTTGTCTCGCCAGGCATCAAGATCGTTGTGGGCAAACGGCACTGCCTCAATACCATACTCTTCCATTATGGGGTGTGGTGTTCCGGCTTTCCGATGTTCATCGAACTCCTTTTTAAATAACTCGTCGACGGCGATGTTGAGATTAAATGCTGGAAAGCCAGGTCGTTTCGTACCTAGTTTGTTATCAAGATAAAAACAACGTGGGCACTCAACAAACAAATCAATCTTGGAGCGAGACAATTTCCACTTACTGCCACCATAGTTCCATTCAGCACTACGGTTAGGGTTATAGCGCTTTACAAATTCTGCCATGGCACCAGTATACACCACACAAAAAACGCCCATATACGAGCGCTTTTTGAACAAGAATTGGTGATTATCGAGCCGTGAAGGTTGCGAACACTTCATCAATCTGTACATCGTCTGCCAGACTGAACTGTCGATCGCCGCTCTCTGTGTAGAAGACTACAGCGTACTCATTGCCAGCTTCAGTCGCTCGTTGGAGGATAATTTCCTGTGGTACAAGACCTTGCTCCTCACTGTAGCGAACCACACCAAGCAATCCTGCGAGCTGTCCATTTGCGTAGTCACGCACACCGATCCAGCCTTCACTGGTCGGATAGGTTGCACCGCTCAATGCTACGCTCGTACCGGCTGGTTGGTCAGCGACTTCAACACTGCCGTCGCCTACTGGTAAGGCTGCTACCGCTGGAGTTTCTGGTTCGGCAACCTGATCCTCTGCAGTTTCGTTAGTAGAGTCCACTTCTTCCCCGACAGTTTCCCCTGTTTCTGCTGCTTCGTCTTTATTGCGATCATCATCGTGCTTGTGCATATCTCCCGGAGCTGAGAATACCCAGACGAGGAGTCCACCGACGAGAAGACCGACCACAAAGGCCACAACAGTCTTTTGTCCTTCTTGCTTTTCTTGATTTTCTACTTCTGACATACAAAAAACTCGAATAATCTACTATGCGGGGATTATATCACAAGGGTTTTTTAAGAATCTATTGACAAAAAGCAGTCAGAAAAGCTTATTGTTCAGTTTTTCGACATAGTGCAGTCGCTTCATTCAAAATTGACTCTGTTTTTCGCTTACTGATGTGGAGATGCCGAAGTATTTTGTGGTTTTGAATGAGCTCACTACAAAGAATAATATCTCGTGCAATTAAGGTCGCTGCTTGCGCTGAAGAAAGGCTTTGGAGAACGGTAATTGGGTATACGCCATGCTTTTGGATCAGATCGTGAAGATTTCCTGTCTTAGGGTAGTCCCAACTCAACATATTAAGTCCAACACATTCACCATACTTGCGCGCTGCACTGGTAAATTTAGTATTGGTAATGATCCAGAACTCTTGAATACCACAAATATCTTCGTTACATATTTTCTGCTCCTGAAGATCTAGCAATCGAGCATACGAATACATTGCCACTTGTAGATCAGACTTAATGCCTGGCCGAGCATGGAACTTGGCTTCGGCTACGAAACTATGCTCTGGCTGGTAGGCCGCTAGATCAATTTCATGCTCAGCGCATTTGCCCTGCAGAATATTACTGTTACTGGTGGTGTAGCCCTCAGCCTCGAACAGGCGAGCTAAAAAAGTCTCAAACGGAAAGCCGGTTGGCCCTAAGCCAAACAAAGCGCGGCGCAGTGAATAACGGGCTCGTACTGGAGCGGAGCTTTCACGTAACAAAGCAAAGGCGCGACGATAAATCTCTTGGGTTGTTATTCCGTTATGAAGTTCAGAGGTTACTTGAGCGAGAATCGAGTCTATCTCATCTTTGTGTGCTCCAGCTCGACGCAATGAATGCTTCAGTTTCTCCTCCTTGAAAGGTTCTTGGTTGCCGTCGGCTTTAGTAATGAGAACTGACATCACCCAATAATACCACCACCAAGACACTCCTCACCTCGATACAGTACACATGATTGCCCTGCAGCGGGTGTATCAGTAGTTTCTACAACCGCCAGGACAACTTCATTACCAGTTTCTTTTACGGTGACTGCAAACGGTGTTTGCCGATAGCGGAATTGAGCTTCAATCCTATCTCCAGGTTGTATTTCAGCAATAAGATTCGGAGTCAGCAACGTAACTAGTGCACTACTTTCTAAGAATGGGCGTTCAGTTGAGACGGTAATGCTGTTTTGGGTTGTGTCTTTAGCGATGACAAAGTGTGGTTTTGGTTCAGTATCTGTATTAGTTATCGTAAAACCATGTCGTTGTCCGATGGTATACACCAAGGCGCCTTCGTGTTGTCCGATCGTCTCGCCTGCTTCATTGCGAACGTCTCCTGGAACTAGCTCAGTGTAATGACTGAGGAATTCGGGAATATCGATATGTCCGAGGAAGCAGATTCCCTGACTATCTTTCTTACTAGCAGTAGGAACACCAGCTGCCTCAGCTTCTTCTCTGATCTTGTCCTTAGTTGTGTCGCCTACTGGAAGCAGCACTTGTTTGAGTTGCTCTTGAGTAAGGGTCCAGAGAAAATAACTCTGGTCTTTGTTCGTATCGACGCCACGCCAGAGCTGCTGCGTACCATCTTCGGCAACGGTCTTGCGAGTATAGTGTCCGGTAGCTACATAATCAGCTCCCTTTTCTTTAGCAAATCTTAGAAAGGCACCAAATTTCACTGACTGGTTGCACATGACATCTGGATTGGGTGTCTTGCCGGCTTGGTAGGCGGCGATAAAATAATCAGCCACCTCTTGCTTGTAGGCTTCTTCAGCATCGCAGGTTAAAAATGGAATATCGAGGTGAGCAGCAACTCGCATCGCATCGAGTCGCTCCTCTTCCCAATTGCACACCATCCAATCTGGATGCCAGACTTTAATAAACACTCCGACGACGTTAAAGCCCTGGTTTTTGAGCCTGAGTGCTGCCACTGAAGAATCGACACCGCCTGAAAGTCCTACAAATACAGTTTTCATAAAAAACACCAGGACTTGTGGTTGCCTGGTAGGTGTGTCCACTAGCGGGTCCACGCCGCGCTCGATCCCGGCTTCCCACAGAAGAGCGCGCCGCTAGCGAACACATCAACAATTTACCATAAAAATGTCTAACGTAAATAAGCGTTCACATTTGCCTGGTGCTCAGTAAAGTTGTTAGCGTAGTAGAAATTGCCGTCGCGCCCGGTGATATAGAAGAGGTATGAAGATGCATCTGGTTCAAGCACCGCTTCAATTGCAGTTAAGCCAGGATTGCCAATTGGTGTTGGTGGTAACCCCGTATTTTTGTAGGTGTTGTACGGACTTTCAAGTTCTTGCAAGTTGCGAGCTAATTCACCCGGCGCTAATTCATTAAGAGGGCCCTCGAGTGCGTATTCAATAGTAGCGTCAGCTTGTAGCGCCATATCAATATCCAGCCGATTTTGAAGAATGCCGGATACAATGCGCTTTGATTCACGTGAATTTGCCTCACGTTCTAGAATTGAAGCCAGAATAAGCACCTCTTCTTCAGTGAAGTTGCTAGCTTCAATGGCTGGTCGCAATGGGCCGACCCGAGCTTCGAAATTCTCAATCATGAGTTCGTAGAGTTCATCAGCCGAAAAATTCTCAGGGATTAGGTAGGTATCAGGAAATAATCTTCCTTCTCCTGGTAAAGCTAATTGGATAAAACGTTCAGCATCAAAGTCTTCCAGTACAATCTCTGCTCGTTCGGCAATTTGCTCGACTCGCTCCCCTTCGTAGTGCACAAACCGTTCCAGATCGATCCCAAACTCACCTTCTGCCAATCGCTGCGCTAACTCAATTGCGTTAAGTGGTTCTGGAAAGCGATAGGTGCTCGCTTTAATTGTAGTTGGATCGGTTGCTAAAACGAGAGCAAGATAAAAGATATCTCGTGAACGAATTAGATTATTTTCTTTAAATAGAGCGACAATTTCTGGCACAGTACTTCCCTCCTCAATCGTAATGCGTTCGCCGCTGGGAAACGAATCTGGCGGCTGCAGTTGTGCGTAGCCATAGCCTGCTGCCAGTAGCGCTAGTGGAATAGTAATCACGAGCAAAACACCAAAGATCCGAAAACTACGGTGCAGTAAGCTTCTCTTAGGCGTCACCAAAGTGACGTTGTCGGTATAGTGAACGTGCATCTACGTAGCATTAATTGGCAAGTTAGCTGGAGCTTCACTGCGCGAAGAAGGAATGCGAGCTAGTCCTGGAGTGACTACTGACCGCCCAGGAATATGCCATACCGTAGCGAGCTCTTCAGAAGTCATTATTTTTGTTTTATCTACCGAACGACCGCCGTTGCTATATTTGCGCAGCTTATACTGTTTCAGTTCGTCATTTTTCATTTTTAACTTTCGTTTGCCGCTAAAATCAGAAAACCAATTATAATCAAAGTCTGTCCGCCAACGAATGCCAATACCGTTGCGGTTGAGGATGTCGTAATTACTAAAGCTGCGATTAATGAGCCCAATTGTATCTCCATTGAAATGTCCTTCTCGAGCAATGTACATCCAGCGCACAGCAGTATCGTAAGCGTACTTTCCAGCATTGCGCTCCATGGCAGTGATGGTGTCTCGCTCACCAGTCGTGAGTCGGGGCTGTTGCTCCAGCTCAGCTGGGCCAAGCTTTGAACCTCCTTCACGTCCAAGTAACTGGTCAATCTTAGCAAACACTTTCTTTTCCCAGGTAGGACTAGCTGAAAGGTGACCATTATTAAAGTTTTTCTTGCCGTGCGGTTTGACTAGGAATTGAATCCATAACCGTTCGTTTGGCGAGGCAGCACCAAGCGCTTCTAACATTGGCGCCATTGGCTCGACCTTCTCTTCTTCCTTCGGCATTTTATCTAGGCCAAAATCAATGTAGGTTTTGATAGGAAACTCCTGATCTTCCTTTTTAACCAAGTGAAACGACATACAGCCAAAGTCTTCCCCGATCTTGTCGATTTCAGCTGTGTAGTCGAGTGTTTCTTCAACTATTTCAATACCTGGGTACTGAGCGTAGAGCTGTGCTTCGAGTAGATTTTTAATTTTTTTAGTTGGCACGTTGGCGTAAAACCGTACGTCACCACCAATCGAAACTAATTCAAAGCTGAACATCAGCGGTACTTTGCCATCGATGTACGCTTGCCAAAGATTGTCAGGACCATTGAGATTATGGATTTGATTAAAGACTGTTTCCATCGCCTCCGGTGATTTGAATACCTCTTGCGGTAATTTAATACGCAGCGTTGTTCGACCGTTTTCTACAGCAAACTGCAGGCGCACAAAATCCATCCAATTGTCATAAAACAAGTAAAAGAGCACAAATGGCAGCCATAGAGGGGTTAGGGCGATCACTAAAGCAAACACTGGCTCAGCGTCAATACCCATGATCCGCAGTGAAAGATTCATGAAATAGAGACCCACTAGTACCAAAAGTGGGCCGCCAAGTGTGCCGAACAAAGCTTTAACTGCATCAGACATTGATACGACTATTGTACAACAATGCCCGGCGACTGCTGAACAGTCGCCGGGCATTGTGTAAAACGATACGTTTCTTATTCAACAACAGCGTACGTACCGTTGGCGAGGCGCTTGAAGAGGGCGCCATCCTGAAGATTAACAACAATCGTGTTGTCTTTGACGTATCGTTCTTTGCGTACCTTATCAATAAGTTCCTCACGAGATAGCGGTCCTTCTTTTTCAAGAATATCGCGGAGCACTTCTTTTACGACACCAGCTGAGTAGCCCCATTCTGAGAGAGCGTAGAGTCCACGGCCGACGAGCACAAACCGGTCGTCCTTGATGAGTTCGTTGTGTGTGGTAGCAGTGTGTGCTTTGCGATTAAACAATTCGTCAATTGCTTCTGCTACTTCACGGAAGTGCATTGGTGAACCGTGACGCTTTACCGCTAGGTACGCATAATCACGAATACCTTTAACGCGGACATTTGGACTATCTGCGTGTCCCCAGTCACCAAGTGGATTGTTACTGATTTGCTTTGAAATCATGAGCCAGCGCTTCATCACCTGTTCATCATACTTATCAGCAATTTCAATCAGCTCGTTTCGGAAGCGATTGAGTACTTCTTGCTCAGAGATAAGCTCGTCTCGTTTGATGGTGCCATGAACACTTTTGAGGGCTTTTTCAACTAGCTCAGCAATTTTCTTTTCCGTGTACCAACGGTGAGCGTACTGGGGGTTCTCTTTTGATCGATAGAAGGGGTCACCAAGAACGAGGAGGAAATAAATATGATTACGAAGGATTGGATCGTTGGTAAGCTCGTCAAGGAGTACATGCTCAGCTATGAGACCGCCGCCAAGTTCATCAATCAGCTTATGCAGCTCAGCAAATACCTCTTCAAACTCACCGTATACATCGGCTTTTTGAATGCTCTGAATACCGTAGTTTTCAATCTGACGGACGCGCTCACGGGTAATACCGTATGACTGACCGATCGATTCCAGAGTATATGTTTCGCCGTCTTTACCGAGTCCATAGCGCTTCTCCAGCACATCACAAGCCCGGTCTGGCAGTACTGCCAACAGCTTCTTCGTTACGTTTTTTGGTTTAAATGTAATCATAGTTCCTCATTCTCTAATAAATCTGCTGGGCCGTTTAGCCCGTAGAATTTAGACGTGCCGGTATTTTTATCATGCTATTTGACAAACGTCAACACCCATTGTGCCTAGATAATAATATTAAGAATCCGGCCTGGTACGTAGATGACTTTTTTTGGTTCACTCGCCCCTAGCTTTTCTGCTAGTTGTGCGTCGGCTTTTGCTGCCACGAGCGCTATAGTTTCGCTGGCATCGGGAGCGATGGTGATTTCACCACGATGCTTACCGTTAATTTGTACGCCGATGGTCACTTCATCATCTTTAACTAATTCTTTGTTTGCCTCCGGAAAAGGTTCTCTATGTATAGAAGTGGTATTTCCAGCCTGCTCCCACAATTCTTCACTCAAATGAGTAGCGAATGGAGCCAGTAGTGTGAGGAATGTCCGATATGATTCTTTACTAAGACCCTCCTTTTCCGCTAGATTTACAAAGACCATCATAGCTGAGATAGCGGTATTGAACTTGAAAACTGGAATGTCGTCATTGAGCTTGGCAATGGTTTTATGAAGTTGTTTGGTCACTGACTCGGGTTCAGTGTCTGCAAGATGTTCATGCAAACCATTCACCTTCTCCAAAAAACGGCGAATGCCAGCAATCCCACCCATATCCCATGGGTAATTAGCGGTTTCGCCATATGGACCCATGAACGCTAGGTACATCTTCACCGAGTCTCCGCCAACCAGTTTCACCTGCTCGTCTGGGTCGATAACATTCCCTTTAGACTTACTCATTTTGTTGCCATCAGGGCCAAGAATGAGCCCACGGTTGATACGCCTCTGGTATGGCTCTTCATGCGCTACTAGTTTTAAGTCGTAAAGCGCTTTTTGCCAGAAACGAGAATATAAGAGGTGCATGGTAGTGTGCTCAGCGCCACCGAAATAAAGATCTATTGGCATCCAGTCCTTTTGAGCTTCTGTTGAGACTGGAGCCGAGTCGTTTTGATTATCGATGTAACGAAGGAAGTACCACGAAGAATCGACAAAGGCATCCATCGTCTCCACTTCAGGAGTCCACCCTTTACCAAAGATTTTTTCGGTCCGCTCTTTTAGCTCTTTAGATTTTGCCAGTGGTGCTTCTCCGGTAGGCTTGTGGTCGACATCTTCCGGCAAGAGCCATGGGAGATGTTCTTCAGGCACTACATGTGCCTTACCTTCCGGATCATAGACAATTGGAATCGGCACTCCCCAATAGCGCTGCCGACCAACCGACCAGTCACGCATTCGGTACGTACTGGTCATTCGCCCACCAACTTTCTTGGTAATGGCTTCCTTAGCCTCTTCTGAGTCCATGCCATTAAATTCACCTGAATTCATTAGCTTTCCAGTACTAGTGAAGACCTCTTTCTTCACCAACATGTTCCAAACTGTTTTATGAAGTTCGTCATCAAGTTCTCGCTCGATAGTTTGAGCGTCTTTCCATTCGAAATGGAACTGGTCAGCTTCATCAACCTCAAGGGCTTGAGCCGTCTCCTCACTAGAAGTTAATGTAAACAATAAACCTATGGCGCTTATCTTTCGAGCAACGTTTTTTGAGTGGGCAAAGTAAGAGTGTTCTATTGTGGTAGTTTTTGAAACAAGTTCAAGATGCTCACAGGGGGTTTCTTCGCGAATCTCTCGCACTGCTGCCTGCTCAGGACTCTCTCCGCTATCAATGCCGCCGCCAACAAATAAAGTTTTTTGTGGATCTTTCCAGTTAATGGTTGCGTATAGATCGTTTTTTGGATTATGAACAATAGCGACGATACTTTCTCTAAACTCAGGATTTTCTTGTGGTATACCAGTAACAGGGTATACCACAGATACTGTTTTAATATTGTATTTATTAGCGAATGCACCATCACGCTCATCATGTGCCGGTACAGCCATAATTGCCCCTGTACCGTAGGAAGCGAGGACATAATCAGCAATGTAGACAGGGATTTCTTCGTTGTTGGCTGGGTTGGTGGCAGTAATGCCTTCAAGTTTTACACCAGTCTTTTCTTTGGTGTCATTAAGGCGGTCCTGCTCATCTTTTTTAGCCGCTTCCTTTACGTATGACTCAACCGTATCCCAGTTCGTAATCTTATCCTTGTTTTGTTTAACCAACGCATGCTCTGGCGCTAACACCATATACGTGGCACCAAAAAGCGTATCTGGACGAGTGGTAAAGACAGTTACAGTGTCTCCAGTTGATAGCTTAAAATCAATCTCCGCTCCCTCAGAGCGACCAATCCACCGTCGTTGAGCCTCTTTGATTGGTTCTGGCCAGTCGAGGTTGTCGAGGTCGTCAATGAGGCGGTCTGCGTATTTCGTGATCCGAAGCATCCATTGCGGCATCACCTTTTTCTCCACTACTGCTCCCGAGCGCTCCGAGGTGCCGTCTGCTAACACCTGTTCGTTTGCAATCACCGTATTGTCTACTGGATCCCAATTAACAATCGCTTCACCCCGATAAGCTAAGTCGTTTTCAAAAAACTTTGTGAACATCCATTGTGTCCATTTGTAGTAGTTAGGATCAATCGTGCTGGCAGTTTTATCCCAAGAAAAACTAGCGCCCATGCTTTGGAGCTGGCCTTTCATGAACTCAATATTACTTTCGGTCCATTCGCGTGGGTTGATGTTGCGTTTGATAGCAGCGTTTTCGGCTGGTAAGCCAAAGGCATCAAACCCCATTGGGTAGATCACTTGTTTCCCACTCATGCGCAGAAAGCGCACGTAAATGTCTGGTACTGCAAAGGCGTGCCAGTGACCAATGTGTAAATTGCCTGATGGATACGGTAGTTCGACGAGTACGTATTCTTTTTCCTTACTAGTATCTCGCTCTCCTACTTCATAGAGCTTTTGTTCAGCCCAAATTTCTTGCCACTTCTTCTCAATGGCGGCGCTATCAAAACGTTTATGCATGAGCTCTTAGTCTGCCACGACAACCTAGAAGCGTAAAGTTATGTAGAGAATGCACTACCCGCTCACATCAGATGAAAGGAGTGGTCTTACAAAACAGTGATACCCTATACCATGATCCCAGTTATTGGTGCTTCCGAAAAATTCATCTTTGTCGGCGGGTCGTGATGGCCAACTGTCGCTCGGACTACTGGCCTGACTAAAGCTAGCGCACAACTCAAAACCTTCTTCAGTAGCGGTGTAGCTGTACTGGTCACGATTCTCTGGAGCAGTTGGTACGCCAGACTCAAATACCATATCAATTGAATTTGGAAGTGACTGGTTAACAGCATAATAGTCAATCACTCGCCACTGGATTTCTTGTAGATCTTGCAGCTGATTCTGGTCTACTCTCTTTTCACGAACTAATTCGGGTGAATCTACCACCACAAACCCATAGGCAACTGACACAATGACTACTGCAAAAGCAACGAGGCCATACACTACCGATTGACCAACATGATCAATCCAATACCCACCAGCATCAAGAATGTAGTATTTGAATGCAGCACCTACGACAACCAAGATAGCTAACGCTTTAAGTAAAAACCGTTCCGTAATCTCTCCTTCTAGAAATGTCATAATGACGGCCACTAAATCGCCCAGCAAAACCAGTCCTCCAATCAGTAGTGATAGATAAATGAGCCACTTAGTCAGAGTTAAATATTGGCCGTCTGTATCTACTCTTCTGATCTGATTAACCATTCTGGTCAGCACAATATAGGTAGGGAAAAATACAAGTAACATCGCGATGCCGATCCGGATACTACTATGAGCGCTTTCCGCAGCCCAATAGCTCTCAGCAGCATCAGGAAAAGCTAAATTAATAATGCCAAAGAGGAGCACCAGCAAAAATGATAATGAGATATATAAAGAAATAAGCGCTCCTAGTTGTAAAACAAAGCTTCTCGCTGTGTGATTCATATCAACTAGTATACGCCGCTTTTGCTTGGAACGTAACATGGCAGTACAATAGTTTGCATGAAACCAGATGATTTAAAGAAGGCACCCAAGCTGTTTGCTGAGAATATTAAAATTGGCTATACCCCAGAATATTTTGTGATGGGTATCATTTCAGGATCGCAAGCCCAAATTTACTCGCTGACCCCAGCTCATGCCAAGCGTTTGCAGCAGTATCTCAATCATCAACTAAAAGAATATGAAGAGAAAGAAGGTGAAATCACAGCTGAATGGAACCCAAATGTGATGAGCCCGTTGCAAAAGTCGAATCCTCCACTTGAAGGCAGCTAGTTTGTACACACAAGCAAAACTGATTCGATCACTCCTTGTTTGCCCCAGCCAAACCCTCCCAAACATAGTCGCTTTCTCTCTAGCTTTGCTTGAGTCTACTTTAGGTAGTATCACAAGAAGTTTTGAGACATCTAGCTCTTTCTACGAGTGCATGAACTCAATCACATCACCGTCTTGCACAATATATTCTTTCCCTTCAGTACGAAGCTTGCCTTGCTCACGGGCGGCTGCTTGTGAGCCAGCGGCCACAAAATCGTCAAAGGCTACGACCTGAGCTCTAATGTATTTATCTTTAAAGTCAGTGTGGATCGCGGCACCAGCTTCGGGGCCAGTACTCCCCTTCTCAATGGTCCAGGCACGAGTCTCTTTCTCACCGGTTGTAAAGTATGACATCAGACCCAGCAGGTCGTAGCTGGCTCGAATGAGATTGTCGATCCCACTGGCTTGAGAACCGTATTCACGGCGAAACTCCGTTTTCTCTTCTTCATCAAGGTCTTTGAGTTCATGCTCTACTCCGGCATCAATAACAACATACTGGGCGCCAGTTGTTTCAAAGAAATTGAGGAGCTCCTTCCAGCGCTCATCATTATTTTCATCAAAGTTAAAGGCATCGTTCTTTTTGTTGCAGACATACAAAAATGGCTTCATCGTTAAAAGATGTAGTCCCTTAACCAGGTTCAACTCCTCTTTTTCTAACTGTGTCGAATTCGCCAACTTACCAGCTTCAAGTACTCGAGCCACTTTTTCCAGTACCTCAGCTTCTTTCGCAGCTTCTTTATCGCCACGCTTTACGTCTCGCTCGAGTGAACCGAGACGCTTCGAAACTGTCTCTTGGTCTGCCATAATGAGCTCAAGATTAATAACTTCAATGTCACTCATAGGGTCTACTGCTCCATCAACATGATGAATATTCTCGTCTTCAAAGATACGCACCACTTCGGCGATCATATCAACCTCACGAATGTTGGCGAGAAATTGGTTACCGAGGCCTTCTCCAGCCGATGCGCCTTTTACCAAGCCTGCGATGTCTACAAATTCAACTACTGCCGGAATGGTTTCTTGCGATTTTGACAGGTCTGAGAGTGTATACAAACGATTGTCTGGTACCGGAACAATCCCCACTGAAGGATCAATGGTGCAAAAGGGATAGTTCTCTGCGGGTACAGCGCTCTTGGTTAGTGCATTAAAAAGGGTTGATTTCCCAACGTTTGGCAGCCCAACAATTCCTACAGAAAGTTGCATAGACCGATAGCTTATCAGTATTTAGACAAATTGAAAGGCCCTAAACAGGGCCGTTTCTTCTCTAACCTACTTCATCACTCCTGAAAGCGACAATGAAAAGGAGTAGATCAACCAACGAAAGAACAAGGAGAATTGCTCCGAAGTTGTTGCTCCATGGCATTAAGGGCCATGTGTCACTGAATCCAAATAGGGTGAAACCTCCTAGGATCCAGAATAGAATAATAATCACCTGCATAAGTAACAGGCACAGTGCAGCTTTTTGCATTGGACAACTCCATTTTTTCTCTTCAGAGCTTACAATTGCAGAGCAAAATCAGCAACCCTTCTTTGCTAATTTATCGATCTGACTCATCCAGCGTTCGCGGCAGGTATTATCAACTTTTTCGCACGGGCCGAAAGTGGACACTGCGGTTTTGATACCGGCAAACTCTAAGATGCCGTACTGGATTTCATTGGTATAATCACCAAAGCGCCACCAGGTTTGGAATGGGCTATGCGTACCGGATACAATAATCACCCGCGCGGTACGACCTTTGAGATGCTTTTCAATCTGCTTGGTTTCTTTATTAAAGTTAAAAGCAAAGCCTGGAAGCCAGAATCGATCAAACAAACCTTTCAGTAGAGCCGGCATAGTGACCCACCAATTCGGATAGACGATGACAATATGGTCTGCCCAACGAAATTTTTCTTGCAAATCGATAAGGTCAGGTTCTAGTTCTTGAATTTCTTTGTAGCCTTTATGGAGGATAGGGTCAAAGTGCAGCTGGCCAAGATTTACTCGCTGCACCTCGTGCCCTGCGTCTTCTGCTGCAGCTTGGTAGCGATCAGCTACGCCACCGGAGAATGTCTCATGGTCTGGATGACCTAAAAGAACTAAAATTTTCTTTGCCATAATGACTAAAGTATACAAAAAAGCCAGGATTTTACCCTGACTCCTTGTTAATTACTGTCTAGCGACGAATTGACCCATTCGGATTGAATTGGCCTTGTGCGCCTCCCTGCATTTGCATCAACTTTTGCCGAGTCTCAGGCGTCATCGATTTCATAAGCTCAGCTTGGTATTTCGGAAAGACTTTCATCGCAGCAGCCATCTGGTTATTCCCATTAGTCTTCATTTCAGCTTGCATTTCCTTGGCAATTTTTTCAAAGGTTTCCGGATCTTTTTCCACCATTTCCATTATCATCTGACGTTGGTCTTCAGGAACATTTTTCATTTGGCGTTCCATGACCTTCTTCATCGCGTAATTTTTGATTTTTCCAAACATAATGAAAGAAATCATACCATGTGGTGTAGTAGTAGCGTTAGTAGAATATGTAGACAAATCAATGAAAATGTTGTAATTTTGGTTTGTTTTTAAAGGATATATTGAGAATTATGAGCATGGTATCTCGTGGCATCACTCGATTATATGAGTGGTACGGCAAACGAACTGTACGGATTATTGGTTTGATTGTAATTGTCCTCCTTGTAGTAGGGCTTATTATTAGCTCACGTGGTTCAACAGTAGCAGAAGAAGTTGCTGAGCAACTCCCAACCGTCAACGTGGCGCCAGCAGCTAGTCAGACCACTGCTGCCTCAGTTGAACTCATTGGTACAGTAAAAGCGGTTAGCCAGGCCCAGATTGAGACTGAAGTGGGAGGCCGGATTGTCAGTGTAAATGTAGATCTCGGCGATACGGTTGCTGCTGGACAGATTTTAGCCCAACAAGAAAATGCTTCCGAACGAGCGTCTGTACTGCAAGCTGAAGGTGCTTATGAAGCAGCGCTAGCTGCAGCAGCTAGTAGTGACGTTGGTTTAGACGAAGCGTCAAACAATGTTGCAGCAGCCAACAACTCAGCCCTAGCTACGTATCGCTCTTCATACACAACTGCCAATAGCGTGGTTCGCAATGTCATGGACCAGTTTTTTACGAATCCTGAAGATGGTGCCATTCCAGGTATTCGTCTCGAAGGTCCAAACACTCTTTTCCTTAACGAAGAGCGAATTGCTTTCCGATCTATCCTCAGTGACTGGCAGCAACGAGCTGAAAGTATCACGAGCGGTGCGGATCTTGTCGCTGAATTGCGTGAAGCTCAGCAACTGCTCAATCGTCTTAACGCAATGGTGGACGCCTTCACTATTACTGTTGCAGATAATAAAAACGAAGAGCGCTATACAGCTGCAGAACTTGGTGCTTTTCGGGAGCAACTTAATACCGCTCGAGTCAGCGTGAACTCATCTATCAATGAGATAGATACAACGATCACTGCAATTAACAACGCTGAAGAAGCGCTTGAGCGAGCGCAGATTTCAGGTACCGGAAGTGCTGTTTCCAGCGCTGATGCTCAGGTAAAACAAGCTCTTGGCTCACTTCGTTCTGCCCAGGCTAACCTTGAGAAAACTATCCTCCGCACGCCAATTGCTGGAACCGTAAACAGCCTAAGTGTTGACGCTGGTGATTTTGTTGGCTCATTTGCTCGTATTGCTGAAGTGGCAAACAACAACGCTCTTGAGATCACGACGTTTGTCGGTGAACGTGACCGGGAAAGTATTACAGTTGGACAGATCGTCTCAATTGAGGGCGGTGTTGAAGGGACAGTTACCAGTATCGCTCCGGCAGTCGATTCAGAAACCCGAAAGATTGAGGTAAAAATCGCCACCGAAGCAGAGTTGTTTAGTGGCGACACAGTAACCATTACTCTTGATCAAGAGAATGTTCCAGAGACTGTTGAACAGCGACTATTTGTGCCAATTACAGCTGTCAAATTCACAGCAGAAAGCGGATCGATCTTTACCGTAGAGGACGGTCTTCTAACTGCAAACCCAGTAGAAATTGGAGAAATTCGCGGGACGTTTGTAGAGGTACTCAATGGGATTGAAGCGACAACCATAATTGTCCTTGATGCTCGAGGACTAACCGCTGGTGAAAGCGTAGAAGCAATTCAGCAAAATTAACTATGTGGGAATTCTTCATAAAAAATAACAAGTTTGCCTACTTGTTTCTTATTGGATTGATTGGAATTGGGACGTTTTCTATCTTTTCTATTGCTCGTGAATCTGCTCCAGAAGTGATTGTGCCCGTTGGTGTTATTACCACCGTTCTTCCAGGAGCCCCCGCGGCTGATGTTGAGTCGCTCGTGACAAACGAAATTGAACGCAACTTAAATACGCTTGAGAATGTCGACGAGATCACTTCGGTATCACGCGAAGGTGTTTCAAGTGTAGTCGTTGAGTTTGATGCCAGCGCCGATCTTGATAAATCAATCAGTGACCTCAAAGACGAAGTCGATAAAATTGTACCTGAGCTGCCAGATGATGCAGAAGACCCATTGGTATCTGAAGTAAATTTTCAAGATCAACCAATCATGCAGGTTGCTCTCTCAGCAGAGCTCTCAGATGTATCGTTTAATCAGTTGTCGCTCGATTTGGAAGATGAAATTGAATCAATCACTGGTGTATCACGAGTAGAGTTTAGTGGTGTCCGCGATCGCGAAATTACGGTAATTGTCGACCAGACTTCACTATTTCAATTTGATCTAACGCTTTCTGATGTCACTAACGCCTTACGAAATGCCAACCTCACCTTCCCAATTGGCCAGATTGAAAATGATGGTATTTCATACAACGTTGCTTTTGAAGGCGACATATCTGACGCTAGTCAAATTCCTAATGTTGCGATTACCACTCGTGGTGGTCAGCCAGTATTTATTCGCGATGTAGCTGATGTGGTCGATGGGCTTGCACCAGCTACCACTATCTCGCGATTAAGTCTCAACAACCAACCTTCCCAGCCTTCTATTTCAATGGCAGTGTACAAGCAAAGTGGTGGCGATATCACCAGAATTACCGGTGCAGTTGGCGATCGAATTGATGAACTCAAGCTCCCCGGCGGATTACTAGACGGTATTGAGAGTGTCACCATTCAAGACGGCGGTGATGATATCAATGAAGACTTAGTACGTCTTGGTTCTTCTGGTCTGCAGACAGTTATTTTGGTAGTCCTTCTCTTGATTGTCGCCATCGGTTGGCGTGAAGGCTTGCTAGCTGGAACAGCTATTCCCCTCTCCTTCCTATTTGGATTTATCGGACTCTACTTCTCTGGAAACACCATTAACTTCCTGAGTCTCTTTTCCTTGATTCTTGGAGTCGGTATTTTGGTTGACTCTGCCATTGTGATGGTCGAGGGGATCAACCGGAAAATGAAGAATGACCCTACCATCGATAAACGAGAAGCGGCGCTAGAAACAATTCGTGAATTTAAAGCACCGTTGATCTCTGGAACCCTGACGACCGTCTCGATGTTTGTTGGTCTCTTCATTACCTCTGGAGTGATCGGACAATTCATCTCAAGTATTCCGTTTACGCTCATCTTCCTCCTCTTTGCTTCGATGTTTGTATCACTCGCCATTATTCCTCTACTGGCTTCTGGTTTCTTGCGACGTCGTAGTGCTACAAAACTTGAGCAAAAACAAGTTGAGTATGCGCGCCAACTTGAAACTTGGTACAAAGGATACATCTCGCAGATTCTTGGTAACCCAGACAAAGAAGACCGGTTTACCGCTCTCATTGCTGCTCTCCTTATTCTTGGCATCTTCCTTACCTTCAACGCGTATGCCGGTTTGGTTGCAGCGGTACTGATTTATGTAACATACCGCTGGCGGTATCGCTTTGTGCGACGACTTACCTTCGGACCACTCTGTAAAACACTATCTGCGCTTGGTCTATGGGTGTTTACTACTGGTGTGAGCGTGGGTATTGCTGCAGTTCTTGCCTCATCTGTCTTGCCGAGTGCTAGCTTAGTGAAAGTGATTTTCTTTGAGCAGTCTGATGTAGATTTTGTGATCGTCGAAGTTGAAGAAACTGAAGGTACCACCAAAGAAATCACCGACATTGCCGTGCGCCGAGTTGAAGAAGTGATCTACGCCGAGCCTGACATAGATTCATTCACCGTCACGGTTGGTAGTGGTAGTGATTTTGGGGCTGGTGGTAGTGGTGAAAAACTCGCTAACCTCTTTATTACCCTTGACGGTGATCGTGATCGCACTAGTACCGATGTGGTGACCACACTCCGCGCTGCGATGAGTGATATTCGAGATGTAAAAGTAACGGTAAACCAACCGTCTGATGGCCCTCCTACTGGTGCGGCAATTATTGTGAAGTTCCTCGGTGATGACCTCACTGAGCTAACGCGTGTTGCGAACGAAGCGGCGCAAATCTTTGCTTCAGTTCCAAATAGCACAAATGTACAAACAAGTACTAATAACAACAGTACCGAGTTTGTGCTAGAGCTTGATCGAGCCAAGACAGCCGCAGCTGGCCTCTCACCGTTTACTGTATCTCAAATTGCTCGTACCGCTGTCTTTGGATCAGACGCAACCTCACTCACCACGCTTGATGAAGATATCGATGTAGTTGTAAAACTAAACATTGATCAAGGCACAGCCGTAACCAGCGACACCACTAATCTCGCGACCGTTGACGACCTAGCTCGAATTGATCTGCCTGGTATTAACGGTCCGATCGCTCTCTCAGAATTGGTCACAATTAAGCTACGGGAATCAAGCTCAGTGATTGATCATGAAGAAGGCAAACGTGTGGTATCGGTTACTGCAGATGTGACCGCTGCTGGTAATGCTCGCGAGGCCCAGACCGAAGCGTTGGCCCGAATAAATAGTGAAATCGATATCCCTAATGGTATTGAAATCAGTACTGGCGGCGGTGAGACAGACGAATCTAACCAAGCCTTTATTGAGATGCTTTTGGCGTTGGTGGTTGGTGTGTCTTTGATGGTTGGTATTCTCACCCTTCAGTTTAATTCGTACCGTCACATGTTGTACGTTCTCTCAATCCTGCCGTACTCGCTTATTGGTATCTTTGCCGGACTCGCCATTACTCAGAGCTCACTCTCCTTCCCTTCTATTATGGGCTTCATTGCTTTGTCTGGAATTGTCGTCAATAATTCAATTCTTCTAATCGATATCATGAATCAGATGCGTCGTGATAATCCAACTATGAACATCACGGAGGTAGTACTAGAATCAGCTGGTAGTCGCTTACGACCGATTCTTCTCACGATGCTTACCACTGTGATTGGTATGGTGCCACTCACCTACGCTGGTGATTTGTGGGCGCCACTCGCATACGCAGTCATGTTTGGTTTGGTGTTCTCAGTATTGATCACGCTTCTCTTTATTCCAATCATCTACAACCGTAACCCAGGCGAGCTAGCTGACTAGACGTTGAATAGAAATATCTTAATGACGAGCTTCGTCATCATGTTCTTTCGCTTTGGCTTGTTTCCACTTTAAAAGCTGCATATAGCCATTCACACTAGCGAGCATTACTAAAAGGTCTGCTGCATAGAGGTTGATAAACAGTTGTGTATCTACAACATAGAGATCAAACATTTGAATGGTGACTAAAAAACCGAGCGTGTACCACGTAGCAGCTTGGATTGACGGGCCAAACTTGCTCGGCATCAGCTTTAGTGTCATCAATGTAGCGTTTGCGTATAGCACAGCGATTAAAATCCACATATACCAAACTAGTGAGCCAAGTACTTCAGGGAAAGCTAAGTGGAGGATAAGAGTTGTGGCCGCAATCAGCACCATTGCCAGCCTCAGGACCCAGTAGATAACTCCAAGCATTTTTCTCTCTACTGGTTCTATGACACCGTCGTAAATTGATACAAAAAAGCTAGTGATGGCCAGTGTTGACGAACCAACTCCTAAGTAAATAGCAGTTGTTTGAGCGATAACGATCAGTGATGTAATGTGTTCCATATTACTCAACTATAGCAAAAGCCCGCGCCGAAGGCGCGGGCTTTTGTCTACAGATTAAATCAAAATAGTAGCGTGGTTGTTTGATATTTCTAGAGTTCCAGCTTGGATGTCATATGATTCTTCCCCGCTCTCCTTCTTTACCGTTACCTTTCCTGCCTTCAGAGGAGAAATTAGTGGTTCATGATTAGCGAGAATCTCCATTTCTCCGTCAATGCCCGGCACATGGACAGAAGCAACCGCACCGTCAAAGACTGGTCCATCAACTTTAGAGATCGTGAGTTTAAGTAATTTAGCCATAGTTTCTAGGCACTAATCTCATCAATACCACCCTTCATATAGAAATCCTGTTCATTCTTCTCATCGTGTTTACCATCAAGAATTTCCCCAAAGCCACGAATTGTATCTTCAAGCTTTACGTACTTTCCTGGTGAACCAGTGAAGACTTCGGCAACGCTAAACGGCTGACTTAAGAACCGCTGAATCTTTCTGGCTCGGTACACAGTCTGCTTATCTTCTTCAGACAACTCTTCAATACCAAGAATGGCAATAATGTCCTGGAGATCTTTATAACGCTGGAGTACTTGTTTTACTCCTTGTGCAACACGGTAATGTTCTTCGCCAACCACATGCGGGTCGAGGGCGGTTGAGTTACTTTCGAGCGGGTCAATCGCTGGGTAGATACCCAAAGATGCAAGTTGGCGACTAAGTACCACGGTTGAGTCAAGGTGAGAGAAGGTCGTCGCCGGCGCTGGGTCAGTAAGGTCATCAGCTGGCACATAGACGGCTTGTACTGAGGTAATTGACCCTTTTTTAGTTGAGGTAATGCGCTCCTGCATCTTACCCATTTCTTCGGCCAATGTCGGCTGATACCCTACTGCAGAAGACACGCGACCAAGAAGGGAGGATACCTCTTGTCCAGCCTGCGTGAAGCGGAAGACATTGTCCATAAAGAAAAGAACATCCTTTCCTCCTTCGTCACGGAGCGCTTCAGCCATGGTAAGACCAGTGAGTCCAACACGAGCCCGCGCACCAGGCACTTCGTTCATCTGTCCGAACACCAACGCAGTTTTGTCGAGTACACCCGACTCCTTCATTTCGTAGTAGAGATCATTACCCTCACGCACTCGCTCGCCGACACCTGCGAACACTGAGTACCCACCATGGTTGGTAGCTACGTTGTTGATGAGCTCTTGAATGAGAACTGTCTTCCCTACTCCAGCCCCACCAAACAGTCCAACCTTTCCACCTTTAATGAAAGGGGCCAGCAGATCAACTGACTTAATTCCAGTTTCAAAGACTTCAGTTTTTGTAGACTGCTCCACAAAAGCAGGAGCTTCCTGATGAATACCACGAGTTGGCGCTGACTCAATATCTTTGCCACCATCAAGCGTATCTCCAAGGACATTGAAAAGACGTCCAAGTGACTGCTCGCCGACTGGTACGGAAATAGCATCGCCGGTGTCCACCACCTCCATACCTCGGGTAAGACCTTGAGTGTCAGCCATCGAGATGCAGCGTGCTCGATCGAGGCCAACATGCTGCGCTACCTCAAGCGTAATAGTTTCTTCACCGTGCTTCACGGTAAGTGCATTCTGGAGTTCTGGTACGCCACCAGTAAAGTGGACATCAACCACTGGCCCAATCACTTGGGTAATGACACCAGTCGTTGTTTTTGTTGTTGTGTCTGTGCTCATAATAATTTGTAATGAATTGTTAATGCGTTGTGCTCGGTACCACCGAGTAGTGAAGGCTCACAAAAGCCCTCTTCTACCAGGAACTACTTCATAGCTTCAATACCTCCGGTAATTTCACTTACCTCAGCCGTAATCACTGCCTGGCGGGCTTTGTTGTACTTGAGTGTAAGTGCCTTGGCTACTTCCTTACTCTTGTCAGTGGCGTTTTTCATCGCCACCATCCGCGCAGAATGCTCAGACGCTTTGCTTTCAAGCAGGGCGTGGTAGAGCACAATCTGTACCAACTGGGGAATAAGGGTATTCAACACTTCTTCTGCAGAAGGCTCTACCGTATACCCAATGGTTGATTCTGGCCCCTCTACATCGCCACTCCATTTCCCTTCTTTTGGCTTGATGCCACGCATGATGTAATGCAGTTCAGCTGGATCGAGCGGCAACACCTGTCGCTTGGTTGGTTCTTGCTCGAAAGTTGAGAGAAAATTTTGATAGACTACCTCCACTTCACTATATGAAGAGTCTCCTGAAAATGCCTCCATCACCTTGGCGGTCATATCGTAGACATCTTCCATAGTGACATCATCAGCAATGTTCATGTACTCCCCAAGCAGCGTGTGTCCCTCGCGCTTTGCATACTCTATTGCCTTACGACCAACTGCGATCACGTCAAACTCATTGCCATTCTTAGCCATATCATCAACTCGCTTGAGTACGGCGCTATTCACACTCCCCGCCAAACCCTTATCGCTGGTCACAATAACTATAAGTTTCTTACCAGCACTTCGTTTCTCAGCTAGTGGGTGTGAGAGGCCATCTTGCGAGTTAGCTAAGCGGGAAAGAATTCGTAGCGCGGCATGAACATATGGTCGGCCAGCAAACGCCCGCTCCTGGCTCTTACGCATCTTCACCGCAGACACAGACTCCATGGCCTTAGTCACTTTGCCAGTCTTTTGGGTAGAAATTATTTTGTTTTTGATTTGTTTAAGCGCCATATTGACAATATACAAAATTATGTTAAATGTATTGAAACATCAGAAGATTGGAGACCATTGCAATGGCACTTCTCAACATCTCGAACAGTTCCTTCTTTGGCATCAGCGTCAAGGAGTTCTCTTGTGTAGTGCCCGAAGGAACCATGTACTATTTTATCGACCTGAGCATTGCCCTCAACGACAAAAATGAAGCTGTCACGCTCCTCAGGCTCACATTCGTGAACAAAGACGGTCAAGTTCTCGAAATGAGACCGATCGTCAATGACGGCTAAGATGCCCTTGGGCGTCGCGAGAACACTCGCGGCGCCTGAATTTTTTTTGTACTTTTTATCGACCAGACTTGTCATGCTGAATTTTATGCTCCGTAACAATCACTGTGTGCAGTTTTGAAAGCTTCGATGCTTTGATCCATTTTTTCAGTTACATCATCGATGGCTCGTGATGTTTCAATAGTTTCAAGAATGTCCTTATGATCACGTTCAACCATTTCAATGTACTTTGCTTCAATTTCACGAACCATGTCTGGAGCCGTACCGTCGTAGAGACCCTGGTTGGCAGCATAAATTGAAAGTACTTGCTTATAAAATGGCATTGGGTCTCCTTGGTCTTGCTTGAGAAGTTCTACATACTTACGACCAGAATCAATGCGAGCTTTTGTATCTTCATCAAGATCGGAGGCAAACTGCATGAAGGCTTCGAGCTCACGAAACTGTGCCAACTCGAGACGAATCTTTCCAGACACCTTTTTCATCGCCTTGGTTTGCGCAGAACTACCGACGCGTGATACCGAAATACCAACATTAAGTGCTGGGCGAATACCCTTGTTGAAGAGATCAGTTTCAAGGAAAATCTGACCATCGGTAATTGAGATAACATTAGTTGGAATGTAGGCAGATACGTCACCTTCTTGGGTTTCAATAATCGGGAGTGCAGTGATCGAGCCTCCACCCAGCTCAGCTGAGAGCTTGGCCGAACGTTCCAAGAGACGTGAGTGCAGGTAGAAGATATCTCCCGGATACGCTTCACGTCCCGGCGGACGTCGCAGGAGAAGTGACATCTGTCGGTACGCAACTGCGTGCTTTGAAAGGTCATCAAATACCACAAGCACGTCTTTTCCTTGCTCCATGAAGTACTCACCAATAGCAGCACCTGCAAACGGTGCCAAGAAGAGCATTGGAGAAGGCTCAGAAGCAGAAGTAGCAATCACGGTGGTGTATTCCATCGCTCCAGCTTCTTGTAATTTGGCAACTAACGACGCGGTCTTTGAACGCTTCTGGCCAATTGCTACATAAATACAGATCAGGCGTTTGTCTTTTGGTTCGTTTTTTTGGTTGATGATGGTGTCGATCGCGATGGTAGTTTTACCAGTCTGGCGGTCGCCAATGATGAGTTCGCGTTGCCCGCGACCAATTGGAATCATTGAGTCGATAGCCTTTACGCCAGTATGGACTGGTTCGTTCACACCAGAGCGGTCCATTACTCCGTACGCTACCCGCTCAATTGGCATATCACGATTGGTTTCGATCGTCCCCTTCCCATCAAGTGCCTCACCAAGCGGACTTACGACACGCCCTACAATTCCCTCACCGACCGGGATCGAGAGCAGCTTCTCAGTACGCATCACGCGCATCCCCTCCTTCACACGATCACTCTCTCCAAGCACAACCACCTTCACGACATCTTCTTCAAGGTTGAGGATAAGACCATACAGCGCATCGTCTTTGGCGATGGTCTCTTCGAGTGACTTTCCATCACCATCTTGAAAGACCACCATCTCCATCATCTGGGCGCTCTGGAGTCCTTCTATTTCAGCAATACCGTCTCCAACAGTCTGGACGATACCGACTTCCTCTGGCAAAGCCGTGGTGTCGAGGTTTTGGATCTCGTTTTTGATCCGATCAATTATTGTTGTGCTCATAATTACGTGTGAATGTTAGGTAGTAAGTGATCGATACAGGTGTACCAACTTGTGTTTATAAGAAGCGTCGATAGTTTTTCCATTACCAGTAGCCACAAAGCCACCAACAATAGTTTCATCTACTTCAGTCACAACCTCATCGGTTGCTTGAATATTTTTTAGTGCGGCGGTGATTTCAGCTTTAAGGACTTCAGCATCAGTAGCTTTTGCGACAGTTACCTTCGTGGTTGTCTTACCCGCTTCAAGTTCACGTAAAACAGCTTGCAAGATACTTGGCAACAGAGCTTGGTGTCCTCTGGCAGCCAAGGTCTCTTTAAGACCATCAATGAGCTTTTGGGGATCGTATCCTTCTTGAATTAATGCCAAAGTGGCTTGTAGGTAACTATCACGCATGTTTGGTTTAGGCTTCTTTACGAAGAATTTTCTCAGCCGCTAGAATAGCCAGCTTACTTATTTCAGCCTCACTATCTTTGCGAGCTTGCGCTTTCATTTCTTCACTCTTGGCTTCAGCGTCCTTCACGATTGCAGCAGCTTTCTCGTCAGCAGTAGCAACAATCCCAGCAGTTTTTTCATCGGCATGTTCTTTTGCTCGGGCAGCCACCGCTTCCGCTTCTTTATTAGCTTCACCAAGCACCGCTTTCTTCTCTTCTTCTGCTGATTCTTTAGCCTGCTTCGCATCCTCTGCGTCCTTGAGACCTTGTTTGATGGTTTCTTCCCGTTCATTCAGGAGTTTGAGGACTGGGTTGTACAGAAAGTACGTTAAAGCGGCCGCTAAAATAGCGAAGTTAATGATTTGAATAACAATACCTTTAGTATCAATGCCAAACGCTTCGATTAGTTGTTCCATAATACAAATGGCCGTAGTGACCTAGAACGTTAGGCGAAGCGGATAACGAAGGCTACAACGAGTGCAAAAATAGCGAGAGCTTCCACGAACACGATACCAAGAATCATGGTGCTCTGAATTTGTGGTGCAGCTTCAGGGTTACGACCCATTGCTTCAAGGGCTTTTGAAACCAAAAGACCAATACCGATACCTGGACCGAGTACACCGATACCAGCAGCAAGCGCCATTGCAATCGCCTTGATTGAGTCGGCACTCATTTGTGACGCCTGGAGCGCCAATTCCATTTCTGGAGACATAATTGAGTTACTTAGTGATTAATGTGCAACTATGAGTCACGCCTGATCTGTTTGCGGGACTCATGATTACTCACTAATCCCGTTAGAGATAATTAAGTTTTGTCATGTATGATACTTTTTTGTTGTTTGTGAACTTGTTCATAATCTCTAACGGGACTAATGCGGTTCTTCAATAGCTAGCTTGATGAACACTAAGGTCAAGAAGGCAAATACTCCAGCTTGGATAAAGCCTACAAACACCTCATACGCCAAAATTGGTACCGGCAGGATAAACGGCACAAAGAATGTGGCCACCACCAACAAGGTTTTTCCAGCAAAGATATTACCAAACAATCGAAATGAGAAGCTTACCAAGCGTCCAATTTCAGAAATAAGTTCGATAATACCAACTAGGAATGCTAGAGGTGATTTGAAACTAATAAACTTACTAGCGTATTTGAACACTCCCAGTGCTGCTACGCCCGCAAACCAAATCGTAGCCATGGCAACAACAGCAAACGCGATGGCGATGTTGAGGTCAGTCGCTGGTGGGTAAAAGAATGGCACCAAATGGCTCTTATCACCATACCCTTCCATTAAGCCAATGGTTGTAACGCCTGGTAAGAGTCCCACCCAGTTCATAACTAAAAGAAACATAAAGATAGTCATGACTACTGGAAAATACTTCTTCGCAGCTTCCTTGCTGCCAAGCGTGGTTGCCATGTAATTGAATGCACCACCAATAACTACCTCAACGATACTTTGCAGTTTGCCTGGAACTTTTTTGAGTACACCAAGACTGACTACTAACACAGCAATCAAAAACATCGCCAACCACACGGTTAGCATGGTTGAGGTAATTGCGACACCTGCAAACTCTCCCACAATATATGGGTCTAGTTTTACTGATATTCCCTCAGCAGCCTGAGCTGTCTGTATCCATCCAGACATAACAAATAGGAGTAGTTATTGAGTCCGTTTTTGAGATCCGCGTCCGCTTGTATCAGCGGCACATTGAGTACAAAATCCTTCGTTTGTGTGGATTTTGAGCTTATTTGCCGCTCATGAAGCCTCTTTGGTCACTGCTTACCGGATCTCTTAATTCGTGACTCGCGCACATACTACCACCACAAAATAGCTTTGTGAAGTGAACAATTCCAGTTTTCCATAGTTATACAAACTGTATACTTTAGCTGTCTTTATGAAGTACAAACACTTGTTTTTTGATCTTGATCAGACTATTGCCCCCTCTCGTGAGCCGATCTTGCCAGAGATGTATAAGCTTCTAGATGAGACCCCTCACGACATCATCATAGTGAGTGGACAAGCTTTGCATGACATTGCCTGGCAAAGTGATAACTTGCCAGCCATTACGATGGGGCAATGTGGCAATCATGCCACTGATGTGGCCAATAAAGAACTCTGGCGAGAAGAATTGTCTGAATCTCATAAACAAGAAATTTTTGAGCATGTTGCCAAATTAAAGGAGCTACTTGATGAAGAACCGAATGAAGACTGGGCTCCGCTTGAAGATCGTGGTGCACTGGTCTGTTTTAGTCCAATTGGAAACAGAGCCCCTGTAGAAGTCAAACGCGCCTATGATCCCGATAGTAGTAAGCGAAATGACTTATTAGATAAAATTCCTTTTGTCTCTGCAGAAGTTAGCGTAAAAATTGGTGGGTCCACCAGCTTTGATTATTTACACAAAGATTTACACAAAGGCTATAACGTCGCAAAGCTTATTGACTATATGGGCTGGAACAAAGAAGAAGCAGTTTATTTTGGAGACAGATTACATCCTGGCGGTAATGATGAATCAGTTATTGGTGTAATCGACACCATTGCAGTAGAAGATCATTTAGATACCTACAAAAAACTACAAGAGATGTTGAAGTAAACAAACAAAGCGCTCTCAGTCAATGGAGAGCGCTTTGTTTAATAGACCCATATAAATACTTAAAGGCACTGTGGACCTGAGTTGAACCGCTCACTAACACCCCATGTTAATGAACCCTCCTGAGTGACTCCCAAAATAATTCATAAACAAATAGTGACAATGACCGTGGACCCGACTGGACTTGAACCAGCGACCTATACTGAACGGAAACCGCAATAACTGCTCCCAGCAGTTATTGCCCCTAGCCATCTGAGGTTCATTAGTCTGGGAGACTAATGAACAGGCCCACAAATACTTAAAGGCACTGTGGACCCGACTGGACTTGAACCAGCGACCTCCTGAGTGCAAAACAGGTGCTCTAGCCATCTGAGCTACGGGCCCACAGTACCTTCAAACACATGTGGATTTAACGGCGTAATACTACGAATTTAGGCCTGTTTAGTCAATAGAGACAATCCAGGGCTGATCTTTCTGGCGCGAATGAAACTCACCCAACACAATACCGTCCTCATTCCAGTAGACCCTACGTGCTACATCAATGCTTATAGGAAATGGTACTTCACGTTCTCTGACAAAGCGTATCTCATCTTCTGTACTATCATAGACAAATGGATAGCACTGGCTTTGATCTAGTTTTTGCTCGCAAAAAAATGCGAATCTCTCATCAGGACTGGTATTGTAAGCATCCAAAGCAGTGTGGACACCTTGCTGATCTGCCCCCAACAGTGCAGAAGCCGCAAGAGAAGGAGTTTGTAAGAAGCTCAGTGCTCGAACCGTTCCATCTTCGTGTACATATTCGAGCACGCCACTAGCGTACCGCAGCCGGCCAGATCCTTCTTCAGGAACAGACGTCGTGAGACTTGGTTCAGCAACCATCTGTTCTCCCTGTATCTGCTGCTTCGTTTGCTCTAGAGATGGTTTGGGTTGTTTGAGCAAATAATTGTCCTGATAGCCGAAGGCAATGTAACCACTGGTGAAACCGATGATATAGGCCAGTATCAGTATGATACCTCGTTCATTCTTAGTTCCCTCAAGATCAAACATTGATCTTAGTATACGCTATTCAGTCAGTTTTGTTTTTGTTTTCCCCGAGCGTTGATACGATCAGCCACATGTTCAATGCGCTTTGCTAAATCGACATCTAGTTTTGAGACTCCTTTGAGATCATGCGTGGTGAGTTTCACTTTTACCTTTCCATAAGACAGCTCGATGTCCGGGTGGTGTTTAAGAATTTCAGCGTGTACAGAAACACGAGCCACAAACATAAACGCATCTAGATAATCTTTGAATGAAAATTGTTTATTGATTTGTGTTGCTTTTGGTGTCATAGACCAATCAAGCTTAGCTTTTTTGAGGTGCTTCGTTAGCTCAGTCTTGGTATATGGATTCTTCTTTTTCATAGCTATACTTTGGCGGTCGTTATTAAGTGTTCAATAAGATCTTCATAAGAAGCGCCCACAGCGCTCACCGTTTTAGGAAAGAGTGATTGAGCAGTTAATCCTGGTAGCGTATTTACTTCCAGAAAATATGGCCTGCCATCTTTAATAATAAAATCGCTTCTAGAATACTGTGCCAAACCAAGACGATCATGAACCAATGAAGCAATTTCTCCGAGCACATGCTTTTCTTCCTCAGAAAATCTTCCGGGGCAAATTTCGTCTGAGTCACCACTGTATTTTGCATTGTAGCTGAAAAACTGTTCAGTAGCAGGCGGTACGATTTCGATAGCCGGTAGGCGATACAAAGCAGCGCCCCGAAACCCTTCAAGCACCCCAACCGTAGCTTCTTTACCGTGAATATACTCTTCAACAATGATCTCATCGTAGTCTGTAAGAGCGTTTGTTAGAGCAAGTGGCAACTCTGGTGCTTCAGTAATAATCTGCACTCCCAATGAAGATCCACTCGCTAGAGGCTTTATGACAACCTGATGTCCCAACAGCTCTTGTAATGCTGTAGCGCTTCGATATGGGTCAGATACTCCAGAGCGACTCAGTTTCATATGCTTTGGCATTGCAATCTCGTACTGGCGCATAAGATTTTTAGTAAGATCTTTATTGAGCGCAAAACCGCTAGCAAAAGCTCGACTGCCAGTAAACGGAATATGGTGACGTTCTAGGATCTTCTGCACAGTACCATCCTCACCATAGTTACCATGCAGAGCGATAAAAACAACGTCAATCGCCTCAAGTGCTCGCTCAGGTTGGCGGGCAACTCCGTCGATCAGCCATTCACCTGAGCGAGAGATCATAATGTCTTTTGTTGGATACTGCAGTTTTTCTAGCGCTGCCAAAACCGACTTTCCCGTTTCCATCGAGACCTCATATTCTTCGCTTGGACCACCACGTAAGACAGCAACTCTCGTTGTTTTCATATGTCTATTTTAGCACGCTAGCTCAACGCACGTTTACGCTTTTTTTGTCTAAAATAAGAAATCGCAAACCGATGAGCTTCAGCGTTTGCTAAGAGCATATCATTCTCAAACTGTTCCCTAAGTTTGCGAGCCGCTAAAATATTTTTAGGCTTGTGGCGCTCATCTTTGACAACTGCTGCAACCGGAATAACAACGCCAAGCTTACGAAGCACATGCTCGGCAGCGTTTTTCTGAGCGGTACTGCCATCCACCACAATCACCTGCGGGAACGGCCACTCTGGATGAGCGAGGCGTCGCTCAAGCACCTCCTTCAGTGCGGCTGGATCATTAGCTCCAGAGAGGCTTTTAATTTTAAATTTGCGATAGTCACTCTTTTTTGGCTCTCCACCCTCTACGACAGTCATGACACCAACCATATCCTCGCTTTGTAAATGAGCAACATCATAAGCTTCAATCCGCACCCGCTTATCATCTCGATACGTTTTATTTTCATCTTTAATGAGAGCGATGTCTTGAATGTGCTCCAGTGCAAAAATACGTCGCTTCACCTGCTCAGCCTCTTCAAATTGCTCTTGCTTTGCCAGCTGCATCATTTCCTTATTCAGTTCTTTAATCACCTGTCTCTTTTTTCCTTCAAAAAATAGTTTGATGTGGCGAATGGTGCGCTGATATTCTCTCTTAGAATCTTCACTGGGAAACAATCCAATCTGTCGATTAAAATCTATCTGGCCCCGAGCTACTTTGCTTGTTTCTTTACCAATTGGCTTTTTGGTGTCGTAAAATTTAAATAATCGTCGAACAATTTTTAACGCTTCTTTGAAAAGTGCTCCACTAGGAAACGGCCCAAAATGGTATTTTATTTCTTTTTCAGTGAACTGTTCGGTGAGGTCTTTTCCACGTACCACCAATACACGCGGGTACTCTTCGTTGGTTATCACTAAATGGTTATAGCTTTTATCATCTTTGCTAAGAGTGGTGTAGTGCGGCTTGTGGGTGCGTATGAGATTCGTCTCAAGAATCAATGCTTCAAGCACCGAATCAGTTTCAGTCCATTCAAGATTCTTGGCTTCAACTACCATTTTCTCTATTAATTCTGAACGCTTTTCACGAATATCTGATGCGAAATAACTTCGAACCCGATTGCGCAAACTGGTAGCCTTGCCAATATACAAAATCTCCTTTCTGGCTCCGAGAAAGAAATAGACGCCGGGCGCGTCTGGTAATTTCTTTTTTGAAAGTTCACTCTTTTTCATAGCTACTTTTTTAGTATCTTTTTGAGGTACTCTCCGGTGAAAGACTTTTTTGATTCAGCAACTTCCTCAGGTGTTCCTTTAGCAACTATTTGACCACCTCCCACACCTCCTTCAGGACCGATGTCGATAATGTGGTCAGCGCACTTAATAAGATCAAGATTATGCTCAATCACCATCACCGTATTACCGCGGTTGACTAGTTCTTGAAGAATTTCAATGAGCTTTTTGACATCTTCATAATGCAGACCAATGGTCGGTTCATCTAGTAGATAGATTGTCTTTTGCGTATGTTGCTTGTAGAGCTCAGAAGCAATCTTTACTCGTTGCGCTTCTCCACCAGAGAGCGTGGTAGCGCTCTGTCCGAGTTCAAGATAACCAAGGCCTACATCAAGCAGTGTTCGTAAGCGCTCTTCAATGGCCGGCACATCTTCGAAGAACTTGTGTGCTTCTTCGATAGTCATGTGGAGCACCTCGTGAATATTCTTGCCTTTATATTTCACCTCAAGCGTTTCTTTGGTAAATCGCTTACCATCACAGACGTCACAAGTCACAAACACGGTCGGCAGGAAGTGCATCTCTACCGCTATTACCCCGTTGCCCTGACAGGTCTCACAACGACCACCTTTTACATTGAATGAGAACCGGCCCGGTTTCCAGCCTCGTGCTCGGGCTTCACTAGTAGCGGCAAACAGATCGCGGATATGCGTAAATGCACCGGTGTACGTAGCTGGGTTTGAACGTGGTGTCCGCCCAATTGGTGATTGATCAATCAGGACAGAGCGCCCAAGGTACTCGGTGCCAGTAAATGTCTTGGCGTTGTAGGTGTGCGGTGTGCGGTAGCGCTTTTCGAGTCGTGACTTAAGATTTCGATCGACTATGTCATACATGAACGTAGATTTACCTGAACCAGAAACTCCCGTAACACAAATGAGCCGACCCAGTGGGATATCCGTGTTGAGATTTTTAATATTATTAGCCTTACCACCACGAATTTTAAGAGAGCCTTTCTCGCTGGTACGACGCTCTGGTATTTCGATCTTTTTATCCCCGCGCAAGTAATCGAGCGTTATTGATTTTGAGGGGTTTGTTTTGGCAGCCAGTAATGGTTCGAGGTAATCTGCGACGACCACTTCCCCGCCGCGCACTCCAGCACCTGGACCAATATCTACTAGATAGTCTGCTGCAAAAATCGTATCTTCATCGTGCTCAACAACTAAAATAGTATTGCCAAGGTCACGTAAGTCCGTCAGAGTATTAATGAGTCGATCATTGTCACGTTGATGCAAGCCAATCGTTGGCTCATCAAGTACGTACAGAGCCCCAACGAGACCAGAACCGAGCTGTGAGGCCAGACGAATGCGCTGCGCTTCCCCTCCCGATAAGGTATTAGCTCGACGATCGAGTGTTAGGTATTCAATCCCGACATTTTTCATGAATTCAAGTCGTTCAATAATCTCGCGTAGAGCAGGCCACGCAATATCTTGCTGTTTTTTAGTAAGCTTCAAGTTAGCGATAAAATCAGCTGCTTCGCTTACGGTGAGTGCAGTAAACTCGACAATATTGAGCCCTAGATCATCTTTACCATTACCGCCCAAGTACACCCGTAGCGCTTCTGGGCGCAACCGCGCACCATTACAGACTGGACAGACATCATTGTTAAAAATACCAACTACACCCAAACCATTACATTCAGGACACGCCCCGTAGGGAGAATTAAATGAGAAGAGACGTGGCTCAACTTCTGGGAATGACGAGCCATCAACCGGACAAATAAACTTAGCTGAGAGAGTACGCTCACTGCCATCAGGAGATTCAATTTTTACCAAACCTTCCGATTCAGCTAACGCTAGCTCAACAGCCTCAGAAAGACGTTCATGTGACCCTTTCGGATCATCTTTAAACTCACTGACATAAATTTCATCAACGAGAACGTCGATATCGTGTCGTTTGGTTTTTGTTAGGTTGATCTTGTCGCGCAGCTGCTTGATTTCTCCATCAATCTTCACTGTTTCATAGCCTTTACCGAGGAGATCATACAGTAACTGATAGTATTCACCTTTTCGACCAACGACAAGTGGAGCAAAAATTGCGACTCTGCCTTTTGATACTTCAATCCCCATCACGTTTTGTGACTGCTTTTTAGTAGCAGCTTTAACCTCTTTTTCTTCAATAGACTTGAGTACAATACCAAGAATCTCATCTTGTGAGAGTTTCTGGATTGGCACATCAACATCTAGACAGTACGGCTGACCAACTCTGGCATACAAGATCCGCAAATAGTCATAAATCTCAGTGATAGTCGCCACCGTTGAGCGAGGGTTACGACTCGCTGATTTTTGATCAATTGAAATAGCTGGTGAAAGCCCCGAAATCTCATCAATGTCTGGTTTTTGTAGCTTATTTAGAAATTGACGCGCATACGCAGAAAGCGATTCAACGTACCGGCGCTGTCCTTCAGCAAAAATAGTATCGAAGGCTAATGATGACTTTCCTGACCCAGAAGGACCAGTAATTGCAATCATTTTTCCCCGCGGCATTTCTACATTTATATCCTTAAGATTATGTGTCCGGGCACCTCGAACAACAATCATTTCATCCTCCTGATCCCATTTCGTGGTTGGTTTTTTCTTGGCCATAACAAGCGCCAGCGGGTGGTGCCGCTGGTTACAGTGCGATTATAGCAAACCCGTCAAGCTTTACCAGATTGCTGTTTTGGGAATTTCATGACGATATTGGTACCAACATCTTTTATAGATTCAACCCCGACCGAACCATTGAGATGCTCAATGAGTTGTTTGGTGATCCACATACCAAGTCCAGTTCCGGTTATTCCTTCGATTGACTGTCCCCCTACTCGTGAGAATGGGGCAAATAGTTTTTGCTGATCTTCGGCACTAATACCCATGCCGGTATCTTTTACTCGAATTTCAACTTGTTTATTGTTGCTAGTAACGCCGATATCGATAGTCCCTTGCGGGGTATATTTAATTGAATTACTAACAATATTAATAAGAATCTGATGGAGACGTTTTTCGTCACTCTCTATAGTCACTACGTTCGTGTCGGCAGAAGACTGGCTCATTGTTATACCCTTCGCATCGGCTGATGGCTTGAGTTCTTCTATGACAGCAGCAATAGTCCGGCTTACATCTACCGAAGTATAATCAATATGCAATCGCCCTGATTGAATTCTCGCAACTTCCAGAAGATCATTAACAATACTGACTAGGCGCTCACTTGATAACCTGATTCGCTTACCGTATTCCCGTTGCTGGGCGGTTATAGTGTCGTCTTCTTCTATCATGCTGGCATACCCTTTCATGGCCGTAAGCGGTGCGCGCAATTCGTGGGTGATCATATTGGTAAATAAGTCTCTGGTTTTGTTTGCTTCTTCGGCTTCTAAATACAAATAGCGGTAATCGGTGTTTCTAAATTGCCAGTATCCCAGCAACATAACAATTATTATGATTGGGAAGAGTAATATATAGGCTCGTTGCTCGTTAGTTTGCATTGCCGCATCAACTTGTGCAAGGGACAATTCAGAAAATATAAACCAATCACTACTACCGTTATTTCCAACATATCTGAACACTTGCCAGTGTCGCTCTCCATTACTTATAAACGGAAAAACGAGTGATTCATCGGTTCGTAGGCCAGCCGCTCTATAAAAATCAGTTTCAGCTTCAGGGACTCCGACAACCGCATCGTTAAGTGCGGCAACTGGAATAAATGCATCTTCGTCCCGTTTTGTAATTCGGAATTTTGTTATATCGGGATTAAGCGCTGCAATTTCATTGATTGAGTCTTGCAGGCTTACCCCGTTAAAATTATTAATCTCTAGGAGCAATACAAATGTGTCTTGCAATAAGCCAACTCGGTCTTTTTGTAATCTATCTTGATTGAGTCTTCCTGCTTCTAAAAATTGCTGTCCTGAATACAGGAATAACACTGGTAAAACAACGACAAAAATAAAGACAAACAGAATCTGTGGATGATTCTTTGAGTACTGCAAGCCATTGTAAATGGCTCTAGAAATTTTCCTTATCATGCTGGCTCTACTTCAGCTTGGCCAGTAACAATTCGAGGGCGGGTCGCATCCATATTCCAACCGATCAAGATAAGTACCAGACCAATAGCCACAACAGCAATTGAAACAACTGCCGTGAGATTACTCGTGGAAGTAAGTGGCGCTACTGGTTCTTCAGTCACCACAGCTGACTGAGCTGCATCTACTGGGGTAAACGCCTGTGCCTCTTTCACAAAAGTAAATGGATTACTCTTAGCAACAATGCGTCCAGCATTGTCTGTGACACCGACATAGACCTCATGTTCACCATCTTCTAGCTCTTTATCAAATCGGTACACCCAACTACCGTCTGCTTCAGTTTTGATAGTCACAATTGTCGGTGTACTGAAGACATATAGCGTAATAAAACTGTTGGGTAATGCGATTCCCCTGATTTCTGCCTGCGCTGGTACGCCATCTTGGCTGGGTACCTTCTCTACAACCGCCTCTACTGCATCCACACGTAACAAGTCTTCGCGAACAATTCCTGTCTCTTGTGGAGACTCAAAACGCATCACTGCTTCAGGTGAAGCGTCGGTTGGATTGAAGCCACTGATAATTTCCGCGCCATCAATAAACCCATCATTATCAGAGTCTGCTACCAGAGGATCTGTGTTATAGATAGTGATTTCATCGTAATCAGTGATACCGTCCTGATCGGTATCAATAGTAATTTGTTCAGCGGTCCGCTCGCGAACAATTGATTCTACTTTTTCTGTTTTTTGTTCAATTACTTCAAACTCGCGAGCCAATTCTTGATTAATGAGCGCAATCAGATCCTTAGTATCTTCTCGCTCTAGAGCTGCTTCAACAATCTCTCCTCGTAACACCGTTAACTGTTCTTGCGCCCGCTCAACTGAGCCCTGATCTCCGCTTCGATACGCTGATATGAGACGCCTGACTGCTGCATCCACGTCTTGAGCGTACTCATCAAGTAAACGCTCCGTTACTGACTCAACCTCTGGAACCTCTTCAGCAAAGGTAGTCGTCTCTAAGACAAAAGTGGGCTGATTAGTTGTAGCACGCTCATTTGGTCGCGTAGCTGCAGTACTATCCTCAAGATCAGGACGAATTGGTTCTGGTCGAGTAAATTCAGCTAGATCAAACTCTTCTGAAACTGTTTCTACTATAGTGGTAATTGTATCAACTACTTCTTTCGGTACCGGCGCCACTACACTATCATCTCCACCCTCAGATGAATCAGCAAAGATATTCTGAATAGTTACTTTTTCAGTGGTTTCACTTACTATTTCGTCCCCGCTGCGGGCTACCGCGCGAAAGCGGTAGTCACCATTAGGAAGCTGCTGAGAATCAAACGTGCTTCGCCATTCCTCACCCTGCTCTCTTTGAAAGAGACCTAAGAAACTCGGTGTGGTTGAAAATACTGGTACTGCATAGAGCTCAATAAACTGAATATCTTCTGCGACAGCCCGAACCCGAACCATTCCTGATACTGGACTTGATTCATCCAACGTGACCGAAAGGCTTGCTTGTGCGTTCTCCTCAAAAATTTGTTCATCGCTATTGGCAGTACTACTTGCTGCTGTCTCACTGGTTGTTGCGTTGTCTGTTTGAGGAGCAACTGCACGTTGATTACTAATATCAAGTAAAACACCCGTCTTTAGAGACGAATCCTCGCCAGTCATAGCCTTGGCAAGTAAACGATACAAACCATCGTCTACGGTAGTTGTGTCGAACGTAAATTGCCATAGATCACGATCGTCATCAGTCTCTACAACAGTAAATGCATATAGATCTTGACTCTCAGGATCACGCAAATACAGCTCGATCAAGTCAGCACCGGAAGCAGTTACCGAGGTTGTAAAATCACCTGAAATCTGTCTATTTTGCTTAGCAGAAAAAACAATCGTAATTTCAGAAGTGTTCGTCTCGACAGTATCTGCAATGCCTTCTACTACAACTTCCTCGTCATCTGTTGACACTGGCTCAGTTTCATTTTCTACTGTTATTGAAGGGCCAAAGAATTCATAGACAGTTCCGTTCTGGTTTACGAGAAGTTTTGTTGTATATTCCTCATTAGATACCTTTGCTGCTTCGAGACGAAAGACGTATGTCTCGCCACTTTGCTGCACTTGTGACAGCGGCAGCGTCTGTTGCGTGGCGACATTAACTATAAACAGTCTCGGATCACCAGCGTTCTCAACAACAACTGAAATCAACATATCGCCAGAAGTACTGCTTTCAAGCTCAACAGCAAAGGACACTTCCGGTTCAATTACCACTTCACCAGCAGCCGCATCCGCTTCTGCGTTTTGGTTGGTAGTTTGCCCAGTACCACTGCTATTTTGACAAAATTCCAGGTTGATTAGACGCTGTTGAGGATCAGTGCAATCAATATTTTCAGTGGCTCCGGGTGATACCTGGGCGATATTAACGATTGTGCTTTGTGCATCAAAATGTACCAAAGTAAAGAGCCCACCTGCCACTACAAAAAATACACCGGCATAGCGAGCAGTAGCAATCATGAAACCATCGACACGTTCGACGAGTGTTTTTCTCAGTACATACGCCCGTTCAACACTACGCTTTGGCATTGTGTTGGGTAGAGAGACCGAAGCAGTTGCTTTCGCTGAAGTCTTCACTGAAGATTTTTTAGCGGTCTTCTTTACGCTTTTTTTCCGTACTTGAGATGTGGCTTTGCGGCTTTTACCAGGCTTTTTGGTGGCCATTACTAAAAGTATACGGCGGTTTAGGAGTTGTGTGCAGAATATCTGTCGATAACTACGGTTTCTTTTTTGACTTTGCTTGTTCTTCCTCTAGATAGCGTATTTCATCTCGAATAATAGCGGCTGTTTCAAAATCAAGCAGCGCAACAGCATCTTCCATTTGACGTCGCTTTTCCTTCAATACTTTTTTTGGATTCTTTTTAAAGAGCTTCATATCAACTTTAAGAAGCGTATCAACGGTTTCGTCATGCTCGGTTCGCAACTGGTCGGCGATTGACTTAATTTCTTTGGCGATTGTCTTGGGAGTAATACCATGTTTTTCATTGTAGGAGAGCTGTAGTTTTCGGCGACGTTGGGTTTCCCCCACCGCAGCTTCAAGAGAATTGGTCATTTCATCAGCATACAAAACAACCCGACCATTAACGTTTCGAGCCGCTCGGCCAATGGTTTGAATAAGAGCGGTTTCACTGCGCAAAAACCCTTCTTTGTCAGCATCAAGAATTGCCACCAATTCAACCTCTGGCAAATCAAGACCTTCACGCAGCAAGTTGACCCCTACTAAACAGTCAAAGTCACCTTTTCTAAACTCAGTCAAAATCTCAATTCGTTCTATCGTATCCACATCGCTGTGAATATACTTCGTTTTGATGTTGCGATCGTCTAGAAATTCAGCTAGATCTTCGGCCATTTTCTTAGTTAAGGTTGTTACTAGTACTCTCGCTCCACCTTTAATTACTTGTACCGCTTCTTCAATAAAATCTTTTACCTGGCCAGGATAACTACCTTTTTCATTAACTGGACGCATATCAATCTCGGGATCAACGAGACCAGTTGGACGAATGATTTGCTCAATCATCGGTACATTCAGTGTCTCTGACTGCTCGTATTCATATTTCCCTGGTGTCGCTGAAGTATAGATTCTCTGATCAACTCGCTCGGTAAACTCTTCATACTTAAGCGGTCGGTTGTCTACAGCGCTTGGCAAGCGAAAACCATGCTCAACGAGCGTATCTTTTCTGGAGCGGTCACCAGCATACATACCATTTAATTGCGGAATCGTGACATGAGACTCATCAATCACCGTCAGAAAGTCTGGCGAACCATCTTCCTTGTGAGGAAAATATGAGAGCAGGGTGTACGGAGCCTCTCCAGCCTTACGTCGATCGAAATGTCGTGAGTAGTTTTCAATTCCATTACAGTAACCCACCTCGCGAATCAGCGCCAAATCGTGCTGGGTCCGGCGCTTCAAGCGTTCAGCTTCAAGAATTTTCCCTTCCCTCTTAAACTTTGCCAACTGTTCTTCGAGCTCTAGCGCGATGTCTTCCATAGCCACTTTGCGCTCATCCTCAGGAGTAACGAAGTGTTTGGCGGGAAAAAGAAAAAATACGTCTGGCTCTTCAATGATTGATCGACTGACGCCATCAATCTTGGTAATTGATGAGATCTGGTTGCCCGAAAAGCCGAGTCGGTAGATGACTCGCTCGTTAGTAGGCATGATCTCAACTGTGTTACCGACTGCTCGAAAATTTCCTGGCGTCAGGTCAGCATTAGTGCGCTCAAAATACATGTCAATAAGGATACGAAGCATATTAGTACGAGTAGTTTCATAGCCCCGCTCAATTTTCATGTGTTTCTTGAGATATTGAGACGGCGAACCTAAACCATAAATACAGGAAACAGAAGCAACGATAATGACGTCTTCGCGCGTAAGAAGAGCTTGGGTACTAGCATGTCGCAACCGATCAATTTCTTCATTGATTTGTGCTTCTTTTTCAATATAGGTATCACTCGTAGGCACATAGGCTTCTGGTTGGTAATAGTCGTAATATGAGACGAAATAATGGACTGCGTTATTAGGAAAGAAATCCCGATATTCTTGTGCTAACTGTGCTGCCAGTGTCTTGTTGTGAGCAATGACTAACGTCGGTTTTTGAATCTGCTGAATGACGTTAGCGGCGGTAAATGTCTTACCAGAACCAGTGACACCCAAAAGCGTCTGGTGCGTGTGTCCAGACTGAATGCCAGCCACCAGTTTTTCGATAGCCTGAGGTTGATCGCCAGCTGGTTGTTTATCTGTAGTAATTTCGAATTTCACCGCTCAACTATAGCCCGATTGAATAAATAAAAAAAGCGCGGATCGGGGTCCTAAGACCCCGCCGCTTGTGCTACGAAAAATCCATACATGATTCCTACTCCCATGCACGTTGTGGGGATTAGGAGCAACCAAAATTTCCACCTGTATTTTCTCATGAGTTCCCTACCCCAAGGAGAGAAGCCAGGTCGCAGTACTTCCAGCAAAGCAAGTACTAGAATGACTAGTGGACACCAGGGCATAAATATGAACACAAGCAGTGCCATAAATGTCCATGGAAAAATGTCTTCGGCCATCTTTAGAGTCATCAGAATTTCCTTTCAACTCAAACTATTTATGCAATCTTAATAATATAAGAAAATATTAATTTGTCAATATGTCTTCACGCAATTGCTTGGTGTGGTTTACAATGAAATTAAGATTGTGGAGTGTTGCTAAATGCGGACCAAGCATCTCTCCAGCTCTAAACAAATGAGCTAAATACGCTTTCGTGTAGTGTTTGCTAACATATCCATCCGAAGCTTCGTCAACTGGACTATGGTCATGCTGGTACTTACTATTCATTAAATTGATTTTCTTTGGTCCATCATTAGTGCTGATATAGACAGTACCTGTGCGTGCCAAACGAGCTGGCTGCACACAGTCAAATACATCGCAACCCATAGCGACCCCCAAATCAATATCTTCTGGTTCACCAATACCCATCAGGTGTCGCGGCTTATCTTCCGGCAGAATCGTATTTACCCACTCAAGTGAGCGTTCCATATCGCGCTTACTAAAGCAACCACCAATGCCGTATCCATCAAAGTCCATCGCCCCAAGCACAGTAGCACTCTCCTTTCGTAAATCTTCTTCTAAACCACCTTGCACCACACCAAAGATACCTTGCTTCTTCAGAGCGTGATAATTTTGCTTATGTGCCAAAATACTGCGCTTCGCCCACCGGTGCGTGCGATCCATAGCTTCTTTTTGGTACTCTTTACTATCAGTCGGACTAGTGCACTCATCAAACGCAAAAATAATATCAGCACCGATATTATGTTGAATATCTATTGAGCGTTCTGGCGTGAAGCGATGCATCGAGCCATCAATATGCGAAGTGAACGTAACTCCCTCTTCATCGATGACACACAACTTCCCATGTTCAGTAGCAAGCTCTTTAGAATAAATATTGAGGCCAGCTTTCTCTGCTTGTTGATTTGCTTCAAGCGAGTCTTTAGCAAACTTTGTCACTCCTTTACCAAACGCCGCACCTAAGCTAAAGACTTGAAAACCACCACTATCGGTGATGGTGGGCATATCCCAATGAGCGAATTTATGGAGTCCGCCAGCCTCTTTCACCACCTCATCGCCAGGCTGCAGAAACAAATGGTAGGTATTTGCTAGCGCTACTTGATTACCGATATACTCGGCCATATCTTCGGGTTTCAGTGACTTCACCGTTCCCTTCGTACCAACTACGATAAAAGCTGGGGTTGCAATATCGCCATGTGGGGTTCGAATGATTCCGGCACGGGCCAAGCTATTGTTTTGGCGTTTTATTATTTCGAACGAGATTGGATTATTCATACTTGTGTGAGCACACATGTTTTACTGAGACTCTGGAGATTGTTAGCTTGGTCTTAGTAATTACTAAGTAACAATCGAAGCGTCAAGACCGGCTCGCTGGAAGCCGGTCTGTTCAGTAAAACACGTGTGCTGATTTTACTGAATCTCAAGAAGCTCTATTGCGAAGACTAAGGTAGCTCCAGCAGGGATTGGTCCGAAGTTTTGATCACCATACCCAAGGTCAGATGGAATCACCAAAATTCGTTGACCACCTTGCTGCATGCCGAGAATACCCTGTTCCCAACCAGCAATTACTCGCCCCTCACCAACCGTGAACTGAAATGGTTCACCGCGTCGGTATGAGCTGTCAAATTCCTGTCCATTTGGCAAGGTGCCAATATAGTGAACAGAAACGACGTCTCCTTCAGCTACTTCATCACCTACACCAATTACAACGTCGTCAATAATGAGCTGTTGGATTACGTCAGTGCCATTAGAAGCGTCAAGGATTGCGTCAGTAAGGGCAGCAGTCTGGTTACTGGTAGCATCAACCACAACAGCTGACTGAGCGTCCTGAACAGGTTCTTCAAGTGCTACAAACGTCGATTCGACTCTAAGTAACCACAGAGCACCCGCCATGGCTAAAATACTTACAGCAAAACCAAACATTTCAAAAGTTGAAAATCGCATAATGTCAAATTATTAGTGTGGCCATCATAGCTTGTTCTCTACAGAATGCAAGTAATTATAAGCTCAAAATTCCAGTCATAATCTGTGTCTGTAAACCCAGATCGCTTCTTTGGGCAAGATCTTTAAGAAACATCTCTGCTTCAGATTCGCTCATAAATTGAGGCTGAGAAGGTGTTTCAACCGAAGTAACTGGCCGCAGTCTGACAGATCGCTCATCATCTGAGAAAGTCAGCTCCAACCACAAACCGTGCTGTACCTCGTCACTAAAATATTGATCAAATATAAAGTTTCCTAGTGAATAGAAGATCAATGAGCCTTTATATATTTCGATGTCTTGTACGACATGTGGATGGTGGCCAATGATGAGATCGACTCCAAGATTAACGAGTGTCTCAGCTACTTCGCGCTGTCTCTGTGAATGAGTAGGAGCATACTCTTCTCCCCAGTGTACATACGCAACCGTTATATCGCTAGCCGCTCTTAGTACTTCTACTTGTTCACCGATTACTTCGAAGTCCAGCTCCTGCCCAAGCGTATGAATACCAATTAAACCAAGTACCCCTTCATCAAGTTGTATGTACGAAACTGACCCTCGACTCACTGCATCAGGACGACCAAACGTGTTAAATCCGACTTCATCAAGCGCCCGTAACGTATCTTTATAGCTGGTCGATCCAAAATCATCAGTATGATTATTAGCAAGAGACACATGAGTTACGGGCGCTTGGTACAGATACGGCAACGAGGTCGATGGCACTGAGAATGCTAGCTGTCGAACCGGTGTTGGAGTGTGGGCCTTTGGCACACTCGCTTCAAAATTACCCACAATTGCTGCGTACGGTGACAACTCCTCAAATAATGCAAATGGGTAACCGCCTCCTTCACGAATCATTAACTGCTCAACGTTCCGTGCCAACATAATGTCGCCAACAAATACGACAGTGCTTTTTTCCGTTTCCGTTATGGTAAGACGATCAAAAAAAGCTCTTGTATTGTCAAAGAAACCAGCAGCTGAGGTCGGTAACTGCGGTACGGTGAGACCTAATATAAAAAGCCCCGCAGAACTGACAACCGCCAAAAGCAGCAAACAAGATACAATGAATTTAATCACGATAGGTAGTTATGTGGCCGAAGGATGAAACGGTCCAACCTGACCAAGATACATACCATATAAAATTACCGCAACTGAAATCGCAATTGCCACCACAATAACAAGTGCCATCTGCCAGAACGACATACCTCGCTCGCGACGTTGGAGTCGAAGTTCAATCTCATTGGGCGGAACGTCAACATCGATACCTAGTAAATTAGAAATTGTTTCGGGACTTAGCTTTTGGTCAGTAAATAAAACGTGGTGGGAATTTGCTGCGCGTTTTGGCTCATCAGTCATAACAACCGCTTCACCACTTTGCTTATGACGAACGAGATTCGGCGTAAAGGTAATTGGTGAGACCTTATCTGCCACAACTGAAACTGGTGGTTTCTCTGGTGATTTCTCTTGCGCTAGCACCACTGGAGAGGTCTGTGGTTGTGGCGGCGGCGGCACCGGTAGTGGTTGCTCCAAAACTGTTTTAGGCGTCTCGGTAACTGAGTCGTCAGTGTGCACTTGAGCAACCACCTGCGGCTTACTACTGTTGGCTCCGGTTGGATCAGGCTGCAATACGGATACCGCTTCAGACGCATCTTGCTCGTTCCAGCCAGCTTTCTGCAGGGCTGCCTTAATTTGCTCAGGTGTTTGGTTTACAGAGATCTGTAAAATTTTGAGAAATGAAATGACTTGTTTTCGCTCAAGCATACCTACAGTGTACCTGCTCTTTATTATTCAGCTTTAGCGATGTGTTGACTATACAACTCAAGGAGAACCAAAAAGAGACTGATCATGACTGGTCCAACAATAAAACCGATTGGTCCAAACAGTGCAATTCCTCCCAATACTGCCAGCAAGATAACAAAGGGATGTTGGTTGTTACCCCGACTCATAAGGTAAGGACCCAACAGATTATCGATCAAACCAACCGCCGTCAGGCCCCATACCGTTACCCCAATCGCATTGAAATAATCGCCAGTGACAAGCAGATAGCCGACTGCTGGAATGAACACAATTGAAGTACCAACACTCGGAATCAAGGCGCCCAGAGACGCTATTGAACCCCACAAAATCGCTCGATCAAAACCAAAGATTGCTAATCCAACAGCGGTTAACGTACCCTGAATAAGGGCGACCAATACTGTACCAGTCGCCACAGAGCGAACTGCACGCGCTAATCGAGTTAAAATCACCTCATCTTCTTCATCAGGCAATGGACTAATCACTACCAACCATTTGGTAAACTCTTTCCCATCTCTAAAGAAATAAAAAGCTCCAATCATCGCAATGAAAAACAAAAATAGCGTGGCGGCTGTGCCAGCAAAAATCGCCCCGAGATTACGGGTAAACCACTCCGCACTCTGACGCAACAGTTCAGTGATGTTGAGATCCAGTCCAGGAACATATTGTTGCGCTGTCTCTTGCAAATCAACTAGTGTTTGCTCAAAGCCCATTTGTCGATCGTTCAATAAACTAAATACCGCCGTCGCTTCGCTTACTAGCGAATATGTTATGAAAAACAAGGGAAAAATAACAATCAGCAACACTATAATAGTGGTGATAAACGAGGCTACTGAGCGATTATGCTTAGGAGTATGACGGAGAATCCGTTCATACAGCGGATAGCAAATGGTGACAATAATTGCTGCTAGAGCGAGCGCTGACACAAAAGGAGCTAGCAACTGCCACACGATATAAGCGACAACACCTAAAAGACCAAAAAAGAATACGTATTCTACTATTCGACTGGAGACCATACATGAACTATAGCAACCTCAATCAAAAACAACCAGACGAAACATCTGGTTGCTCGGGCATTACTTAGGAGATAACTCAAAATCTTTGATTTGTTGCTGACTTAGTACAGCGGCGGCTTCAACTGCTCTAAACGACTCAGTGGCTGCTGCATCAAAGGCTCGAAGTGAACTCTCGAAGTATAATGAAATCGCAAATAGCGAGATCAGTAGTCCAATTGCTCTAAACATAGTAAGAATGTTACGAACTTTCCGCGGATAAATACAAGTATCTACCCTCTACTAAAATGAAAGGTCGTCGGCAGCAATTGGTATGAACTATGCTGTCTATACTATACTACAAAATCACTTTTTGGCTAGAGATGATCAAACAAACCTTCAAAACCAAAGAAGTTAAATAGTTTATACCCATATTCGACAGTGAGACCAAAGCTATCAGTAAGGAGTAGTACGCCAATAAAAATAAGAAATACCCCACCAACAACAGACACAAATTTAGTTATCCCAGCAATTGCAGCGATTGTCTTGGTGGCTCGAGCGTACAGTAGTGCAGTTAAGAGAAACGGGATCGAAAGTCCTACTGAAAAGACTGCAAGTAAGAGTCCACCAGAAACTACGGTTGCTTCAGTGGTCGCAAGCAGTAGTACCGATGCTAGTACCGGCCCAACACACGGTGTCCAACCCAGAGCAAATGTAGCTCCGATCACAAAAGCCGAGAGCGGGTTGCCAGGCTTAAAGATAGCTGGCGCCTGCAGCTTTCGCTCTCGTAGTAGTGGAGCGATACTGATGACATTCAACATCATCAAACCAAAGATGATAATGAACACCCCACCGAGCTGAGTCAGTAGACCCCGAAATTGTCCAATCTGTGCACCAAAAAATCCAGCCAACATACCGAACGCAATAAACACAACCGAAAAGCCTAGTACAAAGAAAAAACCGTTTATAAGTATTGATCGACGAGCTGCTTGAGCAGTTGCTGGGTCCTGGAGATCTGACTGCTTCACACCGCTAATAAACGCTAAGTAGGCGGGTACCAGTGGCAACGTACAGGGTGCTAGAAACATAAGCAGCCCGGCAATGAACGCTGATACTACTAATGCAAAACTGACTTCAATCATACTATGCTAATTATTTACTCTACGTACCATTGTTGCTTGCAGCTAAAGCTCGATCTATATGACCGCGCATTTCGGCTTTATCCATGAAACCTCGTTTGTGTAAGAAGATATTCCCCTCTCGATCATAGAATACAGTTTCTGGCATCGTAAACCCACCAATTGAGTTGTAAAAATTATCATCAGGATCCAAAATAAACATAATATCTTTCGGATTGTTTAGCGTTTCCAAAAACCGAATCGCAATTCGTCGATCTTCTTTACGATTGATAGCCAACACCGTAACACCGCGATCACTGTACTCAGCTGCCACGGTCGCAAAATCAGGCAATTCATTCACGCAAAATGGACACCAGCTTGCCCAGGCATTAGCGACAATGATGTCACCACGAAAATCATCAAACGAAACTATATTACCCTCTAAATCTGTATAAGGTGCGACTCCTTCCCCAGGCAAGAGTGCGCTGTCAGCATCAGTAAACTCTGGCGGTGTTGACCGAGAAAACGTATAGAGCGCTGCAGCTCCGATAATCAGTATCAGAATTACGATGGTGATGATGGTGCTGCGTGACATACATTCTACAAACCTAAGATAGCTACCCAGTTCTCATACGGCAAAGCCCCACTGACCGGACGGGTCGAGCCGTCTTCAAACACAACAACACTAAATGGGGTTCCGCTACCACCAAGTGCTCTGGCCGCTTCCATGTCACCACTGACAATTTGTTGAATTTCTGGTGTCTCAACACAGTTGATTCGTGTTTCAGCAGCAAGACCAACTCGTTCTGCAGCTGCCTCATAAAATGCCACCGTCCCGTTGCCATTTGTAAAGATATCATCGGAGTACTGCCAGAACTGATCATTGCCGACATGCTTTGCTACACACTCACCTATGGCAGAAGCGGCTACAGCATTGCGATGCATTGGTAGTGGTAGATGGCGATATTCCCAATTAATTTGACCATCTGATTCATTTACAATTCGTTCAAGAGTAGGGTGTAAACGACCACAGAAGGGACATTCGTAATCGGAAAATTCAACGATGGTAACTGGTGCTTCAGGACTACCAAAGATGTTTCTTTGTTCCCCTTCTCGTGTCGCTCCTCCAAGCACCTGGGCTGCTTGATTATCCTGAGCACTACCAATGACTCGTTGCTGTGCGATACCACCATCTTTCAGAAAGAGGGCGGCAGCAACGAGTGAGAAACCGATAACGATAGCAATTGGTGTAGCGAGTGTTTGTGCATTCATTATATCTACAAATTAGTCCATAAACCTGTTTCTGGATGAGCAGCAATCCAAGAAAACCAGAACCCTTCAACGTCCGGCACAATCGCACCGCTTTCGTCAGTAATAATAACTGTATCATCAGCTGCCTTCATTACCGACACGGTTTCTCCCCCAACGATGTCTGATGTGATACCAATTGGAAGCGCTTCTCGGGGATAGGCTTTTGTCTCACCATTGAGTTCAATACCATACACATACGCGGTAGGCACTAATGGTGAGACTGTCTCATCGAAGTTTGGATTAAACGAGCGAGCGACACTAAAGTAGTCGCCACCATAAGGATCTCGGGCAAACCCAGTTGTCAGCACTTCCCCTCCAGGGGTGTTTGCACGCCAGGTTTGGTAGCGCACGATATCACTAGGAATAATCTCGAGCTCTTCTCCAGCTCGATCACCAACGACCGCCTCTCCTAATACTTGCGACCAAAGATTTCGATCAGAAATATTGTTAGCTCGATTGTACATTAAAAGATTAGACTGCCAGAGCATGCCGGAAACACCAAACTCAATCTCTTCCCCACCTACTTCTCTACGAAAGACAATTCCAGTTCCACAGAGTGGACAGTACGTAACCAACAATGGATCACCGGCTACGGTGTCATTGACGATTTCATGGGTCTCCAGCATTGGAAACGGATAAAATCGACCTACACTCTTATAGGAAAGAGCAATACCGATAGTGTCTGGCGGTAAAAGTTCGTCGGCTTCTGCTGGTGAGATAAATTCTGGCTCATCTACAGACGGGATACAGTCTTGCCGAAAACAGCCACGACGGATTTCTTCTATTGGAATGGTGTGTCGGACATTTGCTGTTGGCGCACTGCCTGGCAGCGGCAGTGAGACGGTTTCTGAGAGATAGATGGTTGTAGCATCTGGGTCTGCAGTAGCATCTTGTAGCTCTGTGGTTTGTAAGGCAACCGCTTGAGGTGGAGCAGTGTTTTGTCCCGTAGGGGTCGGTAGGTTAGTAGTTTCGACGAGAGTTGCATCACTTAAGGTGATGGTATTACGAGCAGTACCAGCATCAGGAGCACTAAAAAACATATACGCCAATGCTCCTAACGCAAGTACGGCAACAGTTATCAAAATTTTCATAGTCATTAGTACGCATCCTGAAAGCAAAGCTTTCACTACTCTATTGGAACTGCAACCTGGTTAAACCGAGCTATGAAGCTGGCATTTTCTGAGACTGCCACAACAAACGTAAAGGTGTAGGGGGTAAGGACCTGGGTACAGAAATCAGAGGTACTTTCTAGAGACAGGTCAATACTGACTTGTTCTGGAAAAGATTCAGCAACAATCACTTCTTCGCGCACCTCGAAGCATGGCGTTGGCAATGTAACTAACCCTGAGAATCTGTGTTCTCCATTTACGAATTGCCTTTGCAGACGCAGATCTTGTAAAGGAGCAATTGGATTTGGTTCTGCCAATACTGGCTCTTGGGCTGGTGAGTCAGCTGGTTGTGCACGTTCTATATAGTACAGCCAAGCAAAACCAGCCATTCCGGCCAATAACAACAAGAACAGTCCCCAGACAAGTAACTGGGCGCGCTTACTGATAGCTAGGGCTTGTTCTTCCATACTCATAGTATACGACACTAGAAAGCATTATCTCCTCCAACAAATACTGTGACGCCCTCCTCAGTACTTGATCCAGCCCGGGCTGACAAGAGAGCCCCGTCGAGCAATTGGCTGAGTGCGACCGCTGTGTCTTGATCAGGTAGAGAAAAGACAACAACGGTACTGTCGCTTTCTCGAGACAGATCGACATCAGTTGATCCTACGAGATACCCGCGCTCCTCAAGCTGCCGTTTCACAATAGCAGCTGCTCCAGGGACCCCACTCACATTAATAATGGAGATAGTTGGGCTACTACTGGTTGCTATATCTTCACGCAGATTAACCACCTCATCTGTTTCTTCATAGAGTCGATCATAGATGATATCTTCGGAAGATAGTTTTGTGTTTTCTGTACCATCATTTTCAATAGTGACGGTATATGAACGTTCTGGAACGGTTGCTTCTGTGAGATACCATAAAATACCGATGATAATTACCACGAGCAGGAGCAGACTTGCGAAAAACATGCGGTAGACAACAACAAACTTCATTACAGAAGCTAACATCTCTTTGCTATTGTGAGTCTTGCCAATACGAGTGATGAAATCGAGATAGCCAGAACGGATTGGTGCTGATACTTGCTTGTACGTGGCAATACGCACATCATCTGGATGGGTCTCATCCTGGGCAGATACCAATCGCCCTGGCCGCGAAATATCTGGATCAATTCCTGATAGGTACAACATTCTACGAATGTACGCACGAATCATTCGTCTCACTATCCAGAAGATAAGATAAAGACCAAGCAGTGTCAGTATCACTTCTTGAACTGGAATAACCCAGAACACAGCTGAGCGAGTCACGAATTTGCGCTGATCAGTACCATACGCCAACGTTGCTTCAGCTCGAAACCGACCAATATCGGTGAACGACCGTTCACCTTCCCAAGAAAAACTAAAACGCCGAACACTATCAGGCAGGACATTACCAAAATGAGTTTCGTGGTTAACTGGAATGACGCCACGTTCTTCGCCCCACATATTTATAATTCGAATATCACCCTGTGGCTGCAAGTGGACATTGCCCTTATTTTCAAACCGCAACTCAAATGTTGAAGTCGGTTCGTCTGTGAACTGATCAAGTGCTCGAAATGATCGTATGGTACCGTCTTCGACCACATCACCATCGATGCGGACAAAAAACAACGACGAAACGACTTGTGCAGTTCTAATCTGAACTGCTTCCTCTTGCTCTGGTGGCTGCGTACCAATCAGAATAGCTGCAAAGTGCCCGCCCGGTGAGGCATCATCAGGAACAGTTACTGAAAATGGAACCGAAATAGAAGATTCTGGTTCTACCGTAATTGGCTCTTGGGTTATTTCTATCCACTCCGCTAGCGTTGTGCCTTCGGTAAAGGTTTCGAAAATTGGAATAAACTTTCCGGTACCTCCTTCACCCTGGGGAGCAAAGTTAACCGCCTCAGCGTAGACAGTAATAGGAAACTGATTTGGATTTAAAACGCGCACGTTACTTTGCCACTGCTGCATCGGGATAGCTGACATCTCAAATAACGTCGGCGAAACACTCAAGGTAATTGAATTCTGCGCAGACGCTGCAATAGGAAAACACAAGCTGAGCAAGCAGCTTGCAATGAGTAGCTTATTCAGTATCTGATTTTGGTTTGAGATCAACATCATAGTCTTGTTCTGTCGCTGTGACATTACCCCGACGGTCAAACATGAGTACTTCGCCCGAGCCATCATCGTGTCCATCAGTAGGCGTGTAGCGGCGATGCACAAGCACTGTTACCACAGCACTAACAACCAACAGTGTCGCAAAAATGATCACTAAGAGGTGGACCGGAACGATGTAAAAGAACGTTGTATCATGAACGGAAGCGAGCTGTCCTTCACCATACTCAACTGACAAAAACGCCTTGTGTCGGCCAAAGTAATCGGTCATCGGCACCGCCCCTTCAAACAAGACACTCTTGCCTGGCTCAACCTGTCGACCTTCTGGATTTACCACCACAGACTCCACTTCCTCACCTCGGCTGTTGTAAAAAATTACCTCCCCGGTAGGAACAATTGATACGTTACTTGGGTTAGTTACTTCGTACTGAAGTGCATTATTGTCTCCAGAGGTGACAAACCGATCGATAAAGAAGCGAGCCAGCTTAAGAAACTCGTTACGCTCTTCGGCCAGAGTAATCTTTACCAGAACACCGTTTCCTCCACCACTGCGAATTTTGGCCTCTGCTTCAGTTCGGTTTCGACCATCACCCAAACCGATAAAAGCGTGGTAGTCACCAGCTTGAGCATTAGGATTGATCTTAATTCGTACTGGGACTTCCCTGCTTTCTCCAGGCTGCAACTCCATACGAGCGCGACTGATTTCCACCCAACTGGTTATTGAAGTTGTGTTATCAGCAGTTGCGGGTGGTTGAAAATCAAGAATTTCACCACCAGTACCAACGGTAATCTCGTTTACAGAAGCATACATCCTAACTACTCGACTGGGGTAATTATTGGTGATCGTGATGGTCTCACTAATAATGTCTCGAGTTTCGAGGGTTTTATCAATTAAGAGTGGCGAGACTGAAACATTGGCGAACACTACCGGCGCAGGTAGCAGCAACAAGATTGGCAGTAGTATTCTTAGTACAAACATTGATTTCATAATTCTATCGCTAAAAGACCGGAACGGCGAGATATACGATGTTTGCTTCGTAGTCACCAGCAGGCTGTTGGTCAGTAATTTGAATCTTATACACCATATCATGGCTTTCGCTGACCGGAATTGAGCTATGCATTACCTCCCGAGGCGTATCATCAAACGCAGCGTACCGATCGTCAGCAAAAAACCGGGTTGAACCACCAGCCAGAGAATCGTCACCCGCATGGTAGCCAAAACATCCTGTTGCACTTCCTAGACACGCGGTTGGTGACCAAGCTGCAGGGGCCAGATTGGTGGTGGCTACAGGGTCAATGGCCGTACTGTATGAGTTAAGGAGATCCTGAGTCGAATACACTAGAACTTGATAGCCTTCGGTAGCATTAGTATCAACTGCTAATCGGTGCGCTGCCTCGTACTCAGTATCAAGAGGTACGGATCCAAACGAAATACTGGTTGGCGTGGTTGCAACATCAGTCGTCACACCTTCCGTGACAGTAGACGCTGGTAGGCCGGCAACAGAAAAAATAAGCTGGGCTCCTTCGGTTACTAATGATGGATACGATGAACTGGCTGCCAACGCGTCCTCGGTGGCCGCATCAACGAGTCTAAAGTAGTACACGGCATTCGCCCGAGCTCCAGCGTGTTGCAGGGTAAATTCTAGTTCGATATTACCTAAAGCTGGATGGGCAAGCGAGCTGGTTGTGGTGGCAGCCTCATTATGAGTACCACACCCAGCACCAGACCCACCACTACACGCATCAGAGTCAGATAGCACACGCTCATCAATCAGTGCGTTATCGACTCCGGCTCCATCTGCGTAACACCAGGTTGCTGTCGTGCTGCAACTTGACGTTGCTGTAAGAGTAGTGCCGCCACTAGCAAAGCTAGGATCTTGTGAGTACTGCAACAAGAACTTTACATTACTACCAGCTGCGCTTTCCACCTCAGACGCAGTAACGCGCAATTTAACAATATCTTGATTACTAATGCCGGTTGGTGCCACATTTTCAGCACCCAGATCTGAAGATGGCGTGAGACTTGTCTCGTCGCCATACCATCGCCAATTACCAACAATCGGCGTATAGCCGGTTGTACGTAGTGTCGGGTAATTGTTATAAGCAGCCAACAACGTACCGTCGCTTTCAACCATTCGGAAACAGTAATCAGATCGTTGCGTGGCCCCATTGTGTTCAATCAACCAATCATATTCAATGTCTTCGTTAATATCTACGATTGCCGGATTGACTGCAGTATTGTTTTCCTCCTCGTACGTTCCAGTAATATCACTGACTGAGATCAACACCGATGGTAGCGTCACACCGTCAACCGGACTACCATCTGCGCCTCGCCAAATTTCTCCTCCACCTGGCGCGCCAATATCAGTCCAGGTGGCAATCGCTGAACATGACGCCCCATCACGGCGGCCAAACTGTAATTTAAAACTCTTGGTACTTTCCGGGAACGAAGCATTGTTAATCTGTAGTGACATACGAATACGCACTCGCTCCCCTTCACCAAGCGGATCGTCAGCCCCAGTGATTGATGTATTCTCACCCAAGTCACTCGCCCCTACCGGCCAAACGTCTGTTGGTGTTACGGCATCGTTATCAACGTAAAAGCGATAGTAATTTTGCTCAAACGCTAATTGAGCTACCGGCCACTCAATTACCTCAACCCGGTACGTCATGTCATTGTTAGTATCGCTACGGTAAATTTCGTAGTTGGTTGAAGAAGCGATTGTAAAGCCGGTATGTAAACGCGGATAGGTGGTACCGGTTCCAGCCGTGTGATTGGTCCCCCAGATACTCGCGTTGGCGGTATTAATCTCGCTACCAGCATCTATTTCAATACTATAGGTAGCTGGTTCAGGGTCAGGGTCGTTGGTTGTTCCATTTGTCCGATACGACGTCATAGCGCCAGTTCCCGACTGCGTGTTTTCAATGACCCAAGCTACAGACGTATGGTCCGCTGGTGTTTGCGCAGTATCTCGCAGTTCAAACGAAACAGCACCAATACTCGAGATGTAGACTAAGTGACCACCTTCATCGATACTACTCAACCCTTCGCCAACTCTCTTTTGAGCATGAACAAAAGCCCGAGTCAGACCACTAATCGCAGTGATCGATTCATTTTCTACTACACCAGAACTTGTGTACACATGCTCAACGCGTTGAATTTGCCAATTAAGACCAGTGAATTCAACCACGGCGTAGCTAACATCAGCAGCAACGTCGGCATCACCTCGCTGAAGTGATGCTTGTGAGGTTGAACTCGCCCAGCTAGCTGTAAACAATCCGTCATTATACTCACCAGTCCCTTCGTTATCATTACTCTGTCCAGTAATAAATACGACCACATCATCGTCGTCAGTCACTGCATCTGTAACTGCTCCGGTATTTGTGAAGGTAGATGCGGAGAACGCCACTTCACCAACTCCTCGAACAATCATTTCGTTATCTGAACCAGGCAAACCAACGAATTCAATAATCTCCCAACTCACTCGCGTATTTGAGCTAGCAGTTGGAGGGCGGCTAATCGTAAAACTGCTGGTAATATCACTTTGATCTGAAATATATGCCGTCACATCGTCAGCCTGCTGGCCATCAGTACCTGCATTATTCGCAGCACCAGTCATGTGCGAGTTTGAGATGCGAACAAAAGCAGCGCTGGTTGCAGATGGCGCAGTGTAATCAACTCCAGCGGTGAGAGTGAGGCCACTACCAGTAACTGTTTCAGAGCCTCGTTGCACAAAGAAATCTTGCTTTTCTCGCGTCGTTAACTCTGGATAGTTGCTGTAGCTAGGTAAGGGTGTTCCGGCCGCTGTTACCCTGAAACAGTAGGTTGTATCAAATCCTGAATCAGCTGTGGCGAGAATCGCGTACTCAAGCTCAGTAAACTGGGTCGCGGAGAGTGTGATGCCACTCGTCACAGAATCATCTTCTTTCTGGCCACCATTAGTGCCCTGGAAGGTTTGTCCTGACGGGTTTTCTATCCCCGCAGTCGTAGTCGAAATATCAGTAGTATCGTTTCCGTCAACCAGCTGTGAGGTACTAGCCATATCAAAGGCGGTTCCGACATCGACGTCTTGCCAAGAAGCAACTGCGCTACACGTGGTAATTTTTGTTCCGTACTCAAGCCGATATTGCGTCGACTGACTACCTACCCCACCAGTATTATCAACTAAAACTCGAGCCCGGTAGATAGTGCTCACCGCCACGTTCTCAAGTGGTGTATTTTCGTTTTGCGCTGCGGTAGCAGTAATCTCTGTGCCATCATTATTTCGCCAGCGATAACTAGTTTGAGTAATCACCGGACCAGAGACGGTAGTACTTCCGGTTGGCGAAATCGCTGAACTTGGACCAACGCTCGACAAGCTCACCACCACTTCCGTTGATGGATCGGTAATCTCGATATCGATGGTCTCACCATCTACTGCACCAGTACCGACATCATAAAAGACGTAGAGACACATCGACTGCGTATTATTAACCACCTGTGAGCCAGAAAAGGTTGTGGTGCCAGCCACTGAAAAAGCGGTTGAGGTTGCGCCAAATTGAGTTTCCCCACCGTCGTACGATTCTCCGGTACAATCGAGCGGCACCGTTGTATCAAGGTCGTAGTAGAGTCGTATATCGTTAATATCATTTTGCTCGTCGATAGTACCAATTTCACGTATCGTAATATCAGTAACCGTCCGATTGGCACCATCTCGCTCAATCACAAATCCTCCACCTTGATAATTAGCATTTGTACCCACACTCACCGATACACGCTCAGTACCGGTAGCACTGACTGAGATATCAGCAGAGATTGTACCTTCTGCATAGTTTGTATAGTTTCTCAGTTCTGTTCCGGAGTCACTCAGCCTAAAGCAATACGTATTACCTTGAGGAGCTGTTACGGTTGGTTCAATACCAAATTCAAATTCAACAAACTCATCAAAATCGAGGGTTAGCGCTCCGGTTTGTGAACTTACATCTCGCAACGCGCCATTGCTACTCAGATACGTTGGTGGACCACTTGGATCACTCACCCCACCCGAGCCAGTGCCAATATTCGTACTATCTGCGCCTTCGGTGAGTTGTGAAGCAGCCATGTCCCACGCTCCACCAGCAGCACCAACATCAACCCAGGTACTTAATTCACCACAGGTAGCAGCAGTCTTGGTGGCATAATCAAGTTGATACGTTGTTGCCGGAGAACTCGTAGATCCAGCCGCATCAACCTGAAGTCGGAGGCGTCTCGTGGTAGCGTTGGCAAAACCAGTGGCTGGGGTATTTTCTGCTTCAACAGCCGTTGCTGCTCCTTCCCCACCATCATCTTCAAGCCAACGATAATTCGTTTGGGTCAGCTCAGCATTACGAGCTGTGGTTGACCCAACCGGACTCACTACAGACTCAGGACCAACTGACGCCCCACCAGTAGCAAGCACATCAACTGACGGATCATTAATGCTAATTTCTATTGTGTCTGCATCAGAGGCGGCATCAGTAACGTCATATACAACATAGCCACAAAACGTTTGTGTAGTAGAGATGGCGACACTTTCAGTAAAACTCGAGATACCATCTGCACCAGAAAAACCGTTTGTGTCAGTAGCTCCATACTGATTTTCGGTTGAGGTTCCGGTGAAACTTTCGCTGACACAGTTATACGGTGCAGTCGTATCGAGATCATAATAAACCTCAATATTATCGAGACCGTTTTGAGCATCAATGGTTCCCGACTCTGTCAGCGTGATGTCAGTAACATTCCTCGAACTACCAAATTCAGAAATAATAAACGTTCCGCCAAGCTCTGTATCAAGACTAGGAATAGCAACACTCGAGGCCTGCGAACTAGTAGCAGATACAAAGGTTGACTCCGTTACCGCCGGTAGCGCACTCAACTCAATCACTCCATAATCGACCCCTACCGTGTTTCCGTTACGATGTACCCAGTGCGTGATTTCTAGCGAGCTGCCACCTTGGGTAAACCGAAATGGTTGTAAGGTTCCGTTAAAGTCGTACCCTGAGGTGATTTCGCTACCAGCAATGTTGGCGTTTGAATTACCAAGGTTACCATCGTTACCACCAGACCAGTTGGCCCAGGCTGAAGCTGCCGTTGTCGATGTTGAGAAGTCTATCGATCCATTGGAATCTTCATCAAACGAAAGATCGACCGACTCAGTATCGGGGAAGAAATTCCACGCTAGAGTACCAGTGCGGTTTGAAAAGTCATAATTGCTCGAGGTAATTACTATACGTGCAGCATCAGCTGGTGATACCGAGGCACCATTACCAGCTCTAATAATGAAGTCACCACCGTCGTTATAACCAACAAAGGCACCGGTACCAGTTCCTCCTGCTTCGTAAATAACTCCCGATGGACTAGCTGCAAACGTTACCTCACCAGTAAAGTTGGCTTCAACGGTTGAATCATATTGAGTCGAAGTTACCGTGTCGCCATCGTTGTAGATAATTGAGCCATCAGTAATGCGAGCATGTAAGCCACCCCGCATATGGGCAATACCTGTACCACTCGTATCAGAAAACCACTCTAGACTGAGCGTATCGATTGAGGCGGTAGTGGTAGCTCCCGCTGGATAAGCCGCCGTTCCAAAACTACTGCCATCAGTTTCCGCAAAATCTGTACTCGAAGCGCGACTTACTACCATGTCATCATTCTGTAATACATGTATCCAAGCCTCACCATCATTTTGAGCTGCACCATCTTGGAGAATATCAAAAATCACTTCGGTAGTAGCCCCGCCTGGTCGCACGAGAGCTAAAGTATCTGAAAGACCGGTCTCTGCAGAATCACCTTCCATCGTCGCTTCGATGATAGCAGCTGTACTCCAATCAGTTACATCACACGTCGAACCACCTTGGCCATCTGAATCAGTATTAAGCGTAATGGTTTGAACCGATGAGTTGTGCGAATTTGAGTAACCGTGGCAGACCTGCCAATTTGCACCAGTGAATTCAACAATGTCGACATAGACCGTGGCAGCCGTTACTGCATTGTTGCGACTCACGACAATATCTCCGGAGTCATCCATATGAGCGGCAATGGTAGCAGCTTCCCAATTATTAACATCAGTATCATCAACCGTATAGCCAGTAATAAACGGTACCACTTTATCGACATCAGTAACTCCAGCGATCGGAGCTGAAGCGCTGGACCCAGTAAGACTCAGCTCAACTCTGTCACGAACAATAAATTCATTACCACCGCCTGCACTACCTTCGTAGCGCCAGACTTCCCCCATTACTTTTACTGATGTTGAGTCGACTCGCTCAACCGTAACTGTATTGGTATCAGTAAGCACCAAACCAACCGTACCGACGTTTGGTGCGGCATTAGCAGTTGAGCCAGTTGGGCCCGCGCTGGTTTTTCTGGTTCCGGTGTTCAGACGTACAAACGCAGAACTAGTGGCACCAACATCAAAATTTAAATCAAATGTCGAACCATCAGTGGTAACATCTTGATCAAATGACTCAACCTTAATTGCTGGCACAACCGCTGCCTCAGCCACCGGTAATTCAGGCAATTGTGGTGGCCACTGCAACAGTGGCGTTAGATCATAAAAGACCAGTGAGCTGACCATACAAAAAACCGCAATTTTTTGTATACACACAAATAAACGGTTTTTGAAGAACCGGTCGAACATAACGTATACATTCATTTTACCGTAGGTGGCAAGTAAAAACCGTTACCAATAAACAGTTTTTAATGGACGGGAACAACGATATACACAACATCTGCTTCATACACCCCAGCTGGTTGTTGGTTGCGAACCTGGAGCTTATACACCACGTCATGAAGTTCATTGACCGGAACTGAACTGTACAAAATCTCTTCAGGAGTTCCTGATAGAGTGGCGTAGCTATCGTCTGGAGAAAATCGCGTTGACCCCCCACTCAAGATATCGTCACCAGCATGATAGCCAAAACAACCTTCAGCAGTACCGGAGCAACCACTTCCCCAGCCTGATGGAGCTCCGTTTGATCCAGTTACTGGTGCAATGGTAGTTCCATAACTATTGGTAAGATGTTGTGTGCCAAAGAGTAGTACTTGATAGCCTTCGGTAGCATTGGTATCAACTCTGATTCTTTGCGCGGCTTCAATTTCTGTATCAAGCGGCAACGAGCCAAACGCAATCGCAGCCGGAGCAGTAGTCACATCTGTCACAACACCTTCAGTAGTGGTACCTAGCTCAAGACCAGACACAGTAAATGTCAGCTGTGCCCCTTCGGTTACTAGGCTAGGATTTGAACTACTCGCAATCAGCGGATTGTCATTGGTGACATCAAACGCTCTAAAATAATACACCGCATTCGCGCGGGCACCGGCGTGCTGGATAATAAATGAATACTCTCGACTGGCCCCAGCTGGATGGATATCGCCAGTTACTAAATCAGCAGATTCGTTATGCGTGCCACAACCATCGCCACTACCGGCTACACAACTATCTGCATCAGATAGTGTTGAGCTCGAAATCAAACTATTGTTTACACCCCCACCGTCAGCGTAACACCAAATTGAATCAGCAGCGCAACTTGAAGAAGCAGCCACATCGGTAACCGTACTAAAGTCAGCCGCCTCTGAAAATTGCAACTTGAACTTGGTGTTGTTTCCTGACACGTTCTTGAGTTCTCCCACGGTCAGTCGCAAGGCAATACTATTTCCGTTTGCTACTCCGGTAGGAGCAACCACTTCATTAGCCAGTGGAGAACTTGGAGTCTCGTTCTCTTCATCGCCATACCACCGCCAGTTTAAGGCCACTGGGGTAAAACCGGCGGTTCTAAGTTCTGGGTAGTTGAAGTACCCATCAAGGGGTGTACCATCACTATTGACCATGCGGAAGCAGTAGAACGTACTACCTTGCGCACCATTATGCTCAACAATCCAGTCATACTCGATATCCTCACCATCTTGCACTTCAAACGGGTTGGCTGGGGACGGATTTTCCTCGATATAACTACCAGACACATCAGATACAGCTAAATTAAGATCACCAACAGTTGGCGGGTCCCCAGAAAGACTCACACCATCGGTGATACCAGTCGCGTCAAAACCTCGCCAGAGTGTACTGCTGGCTGTTTGTCCAACATCTTCCCAGGTAGCTACTGCTGAACAACTCGTCACTCGTTCACCAAACTGGAGTTTTACTGACAACAAACCTGCTGGAAGATTAGCGTTTCCGATAGTGGCGCTCATTCGTATGCGCACCCGCTCCCCTTCACCTAGTGGCTCATCAAGAGCCGTGATGGACGTATTTTCACCAAGGTCTGACGCTCCAAGCGGCCACGGATCAGTTGGATCAAGATTATTATCATCGACGTAAAAGCGGTAGTAATTTTGCCTGACGGAAATATTTGCAACCGGCCACTCGACAATCTCAGTACGATACGAAAGTGTACCGGCCGATTCACTCCTGTAAATCTCATAGGTAGTAGTTGCCACTAAGGTAAATCCAGCTAATGGTCTAGGCATATTGTTACCGGTTTGGTTGTGTCTGGTGACCGCAAACAACGACGTATTATTTACAGCTGCAACTGGCGAGAGAATACCAATCGTATTAGTCTGCACGTCACTTCCGCCGGAAATGGAGCTGACTTGACGCTGTACGGACATGCCACCTTGGCTCGTTTGGGTATTTTCAATTACCCACGCGACCCCAACATGGTTAGTAGTTGTAGCAGCAGTTGCCGCTAACTCAAATGACACCGCTCCAATACTTGAAAGCCATACCAAGTGACCAAAGTCATCAATTGATACATCTACACCGTGTCGTTTTTGCGTATGTAAAAACGTTTGACTCAAACTGGTTACGGCCGTTATGTCTTCTGTCTCCGTTACACCAGCCTCTTGATACGCATGCTCAGCGCGCTGCACTCGCCAGTTGATACCAGTAAACTCAACCACTGCGTAACTAATTGACCCAGTGTTGCCACCAGTAGCACCGCGTTGAAAGACTGGTTCATCAGTCGCTGCAGACCACTCGGAGGTCGATTGGTGAGCGTAGGCCTCTGTCCGGTTTCCACCTGTATGCGTTTGGCCAGTGATAAATATCACAACATCGCTATCATCAGTAATAGTTGCTACTGCTGTTCCAGTCGCTACGGTATCGGCTGAACCATAGGTGACCGTACCATGGTCACGCACAATCATTTCGTTATCAGTACCAGGATCACCAACAAACTCGACAATCTCCCATGTCACCAACGAGTTGTTAACCGAGTCACTGTCGCGAGCGAATGTAATACTAGTTTCAATGTTCTCTGGATTTTGAATGTAGACAGAATAGTCATCGCTGTTTTGATTACCGCCTGAGTCATCTCGTCCAGCTCCAGTGTGATGAGCGCTGGTCAGTCGAATAAAGGCACTGCTTGAAGCGGCTGGCGCTGTGTAGTCAGCTCCAGCAGTGATGGTAGTTGCGCTACCGGTTACGGTGGTGGTGCCATGCTGGATTCTGAAATCTCGTTTTGGGGCGGTTGTGAGTTCTGGATAGATAGTATAGGCAATCAAAGGTTCACCATTTTGTGTGAGACGGAAACAGTAGGTCGTTTCAAATAGCGTGTCTGCTGTTGAGGTAATGCTGTATTCAAGATCGACATGTTCATCATTTTGTAGGGTCGTAGAAGCTGAGAATGATTCCGTATCACGAACCCCGCTGTTACTGCTCAGAAACTCGTTATTTTCATCACTCACACCACCGGTGGTAGTACTAATGTTTGTCGTTGTTTCACCATTAGTAAGATTAGCTGAATCAAACATATCCCAAGCATCTGTTGTGGCAGCAATATCAGTCCACACTGAGATATCGCTACAGGTAGTAATATTAATCCCATATTCAATGCCATAGCGGCGCTCAATTGAAGTAGTCGCCCCTTCATTTGAAAGCCCAAATCGTAAACGTATAGTTTGATTACTATCAAAATCCTCAAGCGGTAAGTCTTCATCACCCGTTGCTGAAGAAGCAGTTGTCTCACTCCCGTCATCGTTTCGCCAGTGGTAATGGGTTTGGGTCACAATCGCTCCGTTAAGGGTAGTAGAGCCGGTAAGATCAAGCACACTCGAAGGAGAAACGGTTCCACCGCCACTCACTACGACGTCGGTCGTTGGCGATGCAACAGTGAGATTGATCGTCTCACCATTACTAGCTGCACCAGTAACATCAAGTACGGCATAGACACACATGGTTTGCGTTGTGGTAATCCCAACCGATCCAGTAAACGTGGAGGAGCCATTAGCGGCAGAGAAAGCAGTCGATGTGGCACCAAACTGCGGTTCAGTTCCATTAAAGCTCTCACTAGCACAGTTATACGGTAGTGAAGTATCAAGATCATAATAAAGGCGAATATCCTCAAGCCCAGCGGTGGCGTCAACTGTACCAGTCTCAGTAATCGTAATACTGGTGACATTTCTCGACCCGACGTTCTCTCCAATTGAGAACGTACCGCCAACATACAAGTTCTCTGCTGGGATATCGGCTGAGGTTATTTGCGTACCAGTGACTCGAACATCAACATCTGCAGAGATAGTGACTTCAGGAAACACATCGTACGTCTCAAGTGGTTCCCCTTGATCAGACAAGCGAAAACAGTAGGTGGTGCCTTCGGTAGCTGTAGTTGAAGCGACGATTGAAAATTCAAGTGCTGTGTACTCATCATCGTCAATTTGCAATGAACCAGTTTCAGAATTAGTATCGCGAACTCCACTATTAGGTGATACGAAAAAGGTATTTTCTCCGCTCACTCCGCCGTTACCGACCGCAACATCAGTCGTATCAGCTCCATCAGTGAGATTAGCGCTTGGCGACATATTCCACGCATCATCAGTGGCACCAACATCAGTCCAGCTGACTATGTCGCTGCAGTTTGGTGCTGCCTCCCCATACTCGAGCCTGAATGTTGTAGCAAAGGTTGTTGTACCTCCCTCATTTGAAAGCCCAAAGCGTAGTCGGCGAGGATTTTCACTTTGGAGAGCAACGAGAGCCGTGTCTTCACTACCGCCTGTCGCCGAGGAAGCAGCGGTCTCACTTCCGTCGTCGTTACGCCAGTGGTAATGGGTTTGGGTCAGATCATCATCACGAATTGTGGTAACCCCATTTATTGTTATGACACTGGTAGGAATAGCACTCACGCCACCGGTTACAGTTATGTCTGAGGCTGAGTTAGTAATAACTACGTCAATTGTCTCACCATCTGCAGTGGCTTTTTCAATAGTAAGTATTGGGTACAGGCAGAGTGTCTGGGTCGGTGAAATACTGACAATATCGGAGAATGAAGCAGTCCCATCAGCACCCGAGAAACCATTTATGTCAGTTGCTCCAAATTGACTCTCACTTCCACCATAGCTCTCGCTCGAGCAGTCGTACGGAGCGGTAGTATCTAGATCATACCGAAGTTCGATATCACTAATACCAGTTGACCCATCCACACTACCCTGTTCAGTGAGTGTAATGTCTGTCACATCGCGTGACTCGATATTTTCTGTAATCACAAAGCTGCCGCCAAGATACACATCACTCGTACTCGCTCTAGCTTCCGTTCGCTGCGTACCAGTTGCGCTGACTACGGTAATTGGTGCAGTATCAAATAACGTCTCCCCAAACACATCACGAGTAGCATCGTCATACCAAGTAACGTACATCCGCTCATCAGAAAAGTAGTTCGCACTAATACCATAGTTGTTATCTCCACCGGTATTAACTGGACCCTGTTCGGCTCCCCAACTATTCATTGCCAGAGTCGAAGTCGACCAGTACACATTTGCAGTGTTAGCTGTTCCGGGAGTTGTTCTAGCGGAGTATGTGACATACACAAGATCAGTGTTTTCATCGATAACCATCGATACCTGCAAAATACCTTTACTATCATCAGTCAGTATATCTGTGGTGTTACTCCAGCTTCCTTCACTATATTTCGCTGTTCGTATATCATCATCGGTCCCCAATGTTCCGTTATCAGCGGTGTACACGAGATACACTTCATCTGTCCTCTCAGGATGTGCTACAGCAGACATACCAACATCATAGGCAGTGCTTTCTACCGCATCATCATCAATCGTCGCCCACGCGCCACTCCAAACAACGTTGTTCCAAATTTGGGATTCTACTGTGTCAGCCGAAATATCACGTACGATAAGCATGATATTACCTCCCGAGAGCGGTACTAGTAACGGCCAGTCGCTATTTTGGTTTTCTATTGGTGTGGTCCCCGTCTCGGTCCAGTTACTAAATGCTTGGCAGCTACTGGAGCACTCAACAACAAATGAGCCAGCATTGTCAGCCAATGCTATGTACAACGTACCGTCGGTACCTTTTGTGATTGCTTGTTTGTTTGCGTTCTGAGTCAGCGAAAGACTATTGCTGGTTGAGCTGGAGACGTCTACTGCTGTAGTTGGCAACAGGAGAGAGTCATCTGACGTATCGAGACGGTTGTACGTAATGTTTTCTGAACCGCCAGCTGAGTTCAACATCGAAATATGAATATACTCACCAGAATCATCGCCCGGGGTCCATTGGTCATACCAAACCGTTGGTGATGCACACGACGTGTCGTCATGCACATCTACTTCACTTCCCCAACTAGCTCCTCCATTAGTGGTTTTTTTGTACACACAGCGACCATCTGCCTCAATATAAAACTTATAACCAGTTTGGTCATCAATGAAGACAGCGTTGTGTCCAGCTTGTGTATGCTCATTTTGATTACCACTAGCTTGCGCATCAATCGTTACCTCAACCGCTTCTGCAGTTTGGTGTGGATGCGTAAGAATCAGCATTGGTACCAGATCAGAGAATAACAGCACTGCTAAAAGCAGAGTGGTTAGAAACTTTCTTCCACACCCAAAAAGACGGTTGTTTTTGAACCGGCAAAACATAACGTGAGTTGTCTTTACATTCTAGCCTGCTTCCTTTGTAGAACTGGCAGTACGTGGTGGAATAACTACATCTTCTATATCGTTTACGCCAATCACAGTTGTTGAAGCCTGTGTTACTTCTTCTAGAACATCATCAGTACTAGTAGCTACAAACTCCGGAACAATAATTTCTGTAGGTTCAGAGGCCCCGTCAGTGGTTGTGGCTACAGGAATTGAAATAGACAGCGTCGTCGAACCACTGGCACTCGGCGAAGCAACAAGATCAGTATCCTCAACCACATCATCTCTTCCATTTGACGACTTGTTCTGAATCAAAGCGCGAGTTTCTCCTGTTTGATCAACTGGGGGAATTTCGTCTGGCATATCAGCTGGCAACGTTCCGAGTGATTGAATAGTGCCATTCTTAGGATCGTATCCTCGAGTTATCACATCACCGTTTTCATACTCAGTGTCGTACACCAAAACAAACCGAGGGTTCTTTACGGCCCCACCATCATAATCATCGATCACTTCAGTTGCCCCCGTTGTAATATCGTATACCTTGGCCATTCTCTCTCCCCCAGCCCCAACAGTGTTCCAAATGACATATTGCTCGTTGATGTTTGGTGCGACATCTGGAATATCGTTATCTGACAAGTAACGGATACCATCTCCGTCATATAATGCGATTTCCCAGTTATCATTCACCCACTCTTGCCAAACTACATATTCATCAAACACACTTGGCTCCATGTGATTTTTGTTCCCACTCGTGAGAACCTTCTCTTCGCCCCGTTTGTAGTCATACAAAATAATCTGAAAGCGATCGTTGATGGAACGATGCCAAACCATAGTATTTGAAACAGCGTCATAATCTGGGGCCGCGTCGTCAACGAGATTATCGGTAACTTGCACCTCTTCTCCAGCTAGGCGAACAAAGATTTCCATATCTCCATCAGCATCCGGAGCGGCAAAAACATCGTCAGCTAGCGCCAATGAGCTTAGGGAGGATTGTTCAGTACAATAAAATGAGCCGTCACCAACCGCAACACACTCAGTGTCAGTGAATTGATAGTCACTCGTAGTATATACATATTGCACAACCACATTTTGCGCAGTTGCATCTTCTCCACTTTGCGACTCGGTACTTGTAGAAACTTCTTCTGTGCTTTCGCTACTGTTTGCCTCAGGAGAAGAGTTTTGTTCGCCCGCCTCACTTTCAGAATCATCATCGAATGGTGAAAAATCTCCTTCGTCTTCTGTTTCTGAATTAGTCTCATCTTCAGTTGAAGAAGCAGAGTCAGACATATCGTCGGTGGTGTTAATCGTACTTGTACCTACTGCTTGAGCAGTATCATTATCTACCTCATCTGATTCACCACCTGAACCAGACCCACCACCCGAATTATCGTTAGGTACGTCAGTGGTTATGTCAGTTGAGGTAGCGGTTGCCTCTGTGGAAGTGGCTGATTCCTCAGCACTATCTGGCGTGGTGGTGGCAGCAACATCCTCTGCCAAAGTAGTGGTGGTGGCTGTTTCAACAGTCTGCTCATCATCACTGTCGATACGTAAGTCCTGTTCACTCTCACCATCTTCTTCTACTGTTGACTCAGGGTTTAGTGTTTCATTTTGATCCGTCTCGTTTGAAACACTCGCTACTTCAGTATCGCCAGGAGCTGATTCAGTCTCTTCAACCTCAGGTTCACTTTCAACCGCTTCCTCTTCCTCAACCTCCTCCTCATCTACCTCCGCTTCTTCATCAGTTTCAGTTTCTAGCTCGACTTCATCTTCAGGCTGGATCTCTTCAGTAACCACTTCCTCAACTTCAGTCTCTTCAACCGCTAGCTCATCAGCGTACACAAAATCAATTGGCTGTAACAAAATTGAAAACAACAAAACCACCACGCCCAGCATGATGCCTTTGCTTCTAAAAACGAGCCGATACAGAAGTACTGCACTAGCACCGTTTATTTCTACTCTACGGTTGTTGGTACGCATTGAGACAATATAGATATGCTCAGCAGCGTAGGAACTAAGATAGTGAATCAATTCACCATCGACACCTCAGCAAGAGGCCGCTCATGTTGCTTGCTCTACGTGCATAATATGACTCTATTAAAAGCCACACTATCGAGTACCAGGGTACATCCCGGCACTCGAGATGTCCCATCACATTTATATTTTACCTTTTTAAACAATATATTCTACGTGTTATCAACAGTTTTTACACACTATCGAAAGAATGAATCTGAAAGGATAATACTGAAATCACGAAACGTCATTCTGCCATCACCATTAAAGTCAAACATTGAACTGCCATCAAGCCAGGCAGACATAAATACGCTCAGGTCACGAATTCCTACCTCTCCATCACCATCTACATCTGTCAGAATTTCCAGTCCTACCTCTGCGGCTATAGTGCGAACGTCTGTACTTTCATCAACTACAAACAGATTAATGTCCTCCGTCCCACTACTACCAACCGAGACTGGCGTCCCTTGTCCATCACCTGCCAATAACTTAATGTCACCAGCACTGAATTGGGCTAACCCTGTGTTACGAGCCCGGGCATTTACTGTTGCTATAAGATGTTCACCCTTAAAGCCGTTCTGGAAGGTACCGCCGCTCATAATTACTTTGTTTCCATCTACGTACGGATCTTCTGTCCAAATAGTAATCACCGATTGTCCGATATCGACACCAAGAATTTCAACCTTATCTTCTGGAAAGCTGAGTGAAATGTTAACAGCATTGACTGGTTCATGCGCAAACGCGTAGACATCAATCCAAAACTGTTCGCCGGCGTCAATTTTTGTTGTAGATGGTGCTATTCTGACGTACGACTGTTCGGTAGAATTAATAGCTGCTGCGCCCAGCAATAGGGCGACAAATGAGATAGAAAAAGCGCTCCGAACGGTATAACTTCTGCCTGGTCGGAATAATGACTGCCACGAAGTTTGTAACCGTCCTAAAATGCTCATGAATCACTAAGTGTTTGCCGTTGCTCATCAATGGTTATGCCGAGCACTGACAAAGAATCTTGCGTTTGAGCAACTTCATTCAGTAATACTTGTAACTCTGAAGATCCAGCCGTACCCCCAGCCAGTAGCGCATCGATAATTTCTGCCTGAAGCCTCACTAAGTCATTAAATAAACGACTTTTTTCTTCTTCAGCGCCAGCGAGCGCTTGCCACTCTGGCACCTGAAATACAGTCACGTCTGCTTGGGCTGAGAGCTCACCTAAGAGACCAACAGTAGCCGTGTAATTTTCAACCTGGGCACTAAACCGACTTACCATAACCGCCTTTCTCGCTGCAAAAAAGTCACCACACTTGTCGAATAAGCCGCGTAACTCTACGAGCTCAGTTTGACTAAGCGTGTCGTTAAGTGAGCCCAACAACAAATCAAAGCGTGAGCGATCGCTAGCACTACAATCTCGGATAATACTGCGCACGACATCATCAGCGCCATTTTGATCAGTCAGTTCTGCCAACTCCACTAGCGCAGCCTGTTGAGCTTCAATTTGGGCCACCACTGTATCCTGCGCCTCAGCTAGATTGTTTTGGACATACCACTGTGCCCCTATAAAGGCGACAATTGCTACAACAAGAATACTGATACTAAGTGTGGTTGTGGTTTTCATATACTATTCATTACTATCAACTAATGCCTCAACGTCGCTAATCTCTTTACGCACTTTTCGTTTCGAGTCAGCTAACGATGACTGCATAGTCTCGATAAGATGCGCTTCAGCTATAGTAAGCTTCTTTGTTTTTCGCGAACTGCGCAGCGCCTCCTCTTCTTTACCAAGCGCTTTTGTGAGACCAGTAAACTCTTTTTCAAGGATTGCCAGCGCTTCTTCAGCTTCAATTTCCACTCGTTTGCGAAGACGTTTAATTCGGCGAGCCACAAACCAGATCATAGCTCCCAACAAGACAAGGAGGGCTACGAGCGTAATAATGACAGAAAGAGCGTTAACCAGTAGCGTGCCGATTTGAATATATCCAGGCTGCTGTACTGCAATGCGTACCACTTCAGACGGTTCGCTTTGCGCGCCAAACTGATCGATGGCGACTGCTGATAACTCATACACTCCTACACCAAGAGCACTATCAGGAATAAAGGTGAAACGTCCAGACTCATCAGCGGTAACAACGTATTCAGTTCCCTCCCGACCAAGCTGAGCAAGTTGCATCGTAACCACAGATAACGGCCGTGTCTGTCCAGTAATCACCGGAATCACTCCATCAGTTAGGTTTTGTGGGTAGTCAACAAAGGTTGGTCGATCAAACGCTAGCACATCAAACGAGAACGTAGCTACGATACTGTTACCCGCGGCATCAAACGCTTCGATGATAATTGCGTGATACCCAGGCTCTAAACTCGGTAGGGTGATGGTGCTACTGCCAGTTTCATCAATGTATTCATACGGTTCACCGTTATCAATCTGTACCCGATACCGAGTAACCGGCGACGTCGCATCTTCGCTCGTGAGGAGTAAGGTTTGTTCAGGGTTTGAGAGATCAGCGTTTTCCGGTAGGGAAATTTCAAACGCGGTTGGCGCAACAGTATCTACTGCTAAGCGATAATGAGCTACCCGACCCCAGCCTTCACTATTACGAAATTGAATATGGAAGTACTGCACACCTTCTGCAAGGTCTTCTAAGGTTATCGAGTTGATTGGAGTTTCGTAGACCCGCGTTGGTATTGAGCCTGAGTTTGTATCAAGCAGTGTTCGTACCCCAGTCACGTCGTTTGGCAGATCCCACTCCAAGACAGCGGTGGTGTCTTGGTACCAACCGTCAGCGTCGGGATGAGTTTGCGATTGAATCTGCGGCCTAGCTGGAGTGTTTGCTGGAGCAATATACTCAATCACCTCTGGCTCCGGCGCTACATTTGCAGCCGAGAATGTGTACGAACCATTGTTCATACTCGTTAGTACATTAGTACCTCTACCATCTGCCGCCAACACTGAGCCACTAGTGAAGCGCACACGTGAGGTTCCAGCGTTTAGTGACCGGAATGTCACACTCATCACAACTCCATTACTGCCGGTATAACCACTAGGCGAACCGCCACCAAAATTAATGGTTCCGGCCGCATTTGAAAACGTCGGCTCAACTGTCCATAAGTTAAATATTGATCCCCGACTAATGTTCACAACCGCTAGTTCACTAGGACTAAATGAGAGCGCACCTTCAGCGGCGTTAATCGGCTGACCTTGTGTATTAACGACGATATTAGCTGTAAAAGTGTTACCCGCGGTGTAGACACCGGTTCCCGGAGTGACTGAAAGTGTCGCTGCCCAAGCATACGGAGCGAAGAATATAGCCGCAGCTACGATAGTACATCGTATAAAAACACCAACTGCTTTTTGTAGACTACTCATCTGCTTCATATTCATACACACTATCATCACTCTCCTCCGTCACTACTTTAGTTCGTCTGCGCCTAATAACAATCACAATACCAGTCACTATGAGTGCAATGAGCACGGCTCCGACGGCAATCATGATGCCATAGTAGGCCGCCTTTTCTGGCGTAGCTGTCCGCAAATCACTATCAGGAACTAGTCGAGCAACATACTCATTACCGGCCTTATCAATAGCTCGAACAAAAATAGTGCTATTAAGTGTCTGGTCTTGGAGTACGTACGGACTGCGGGTTCTAATCCAAGGCGCATCAGTGCCACTCCAAGTAAAGCGGGCAAGATCAGTCAACGGCTCTTCAAGGACCTCATAATGACTAATGCCAGTTTGTTTATCGCTCGTGCTAAAGGTAATGAAGTAATTACCATCAAACGCAATCTCGTCGCGCTCAAGCTGGATACTGAACGCATTCGGTGCTTGCTCATCAGCCGCCACCGCATCGAGCCACTCGTCATCAATTCCCCGACCGATTGTATCGTTTAACGTGATCGTGGTGCCAAATGTCTGCAATGATGCTCTGGTTCCCCGACCGTCATTTAAGTACACTGCAGAGTCGTCAGTAAATTCAATGCGAGCAGAATTACGATCGTCTTCACCGCCAACCTGCAGGCCAGGTGAGCGGAAAATTAACGTGGCAATCGTGTTGGTCAGTCGAGGATCACCAGCAATTCGCCCACAATAGCCATTTGGAATCCCTCCTGCAAACGTTATTGTGTTGTCTGCTTCATTAATGGTTGGTTCCTCTACCCAGACGCTGAAGATTGACTGTCCTAGGGAAATATCAACTGGCACGATACTATCGCTGTAGGAAATCACCCCATCGATAACATTAATACACTCCCCAGCCGCTTCATCAGTATCAACTCGAATATTAACCGAAACACTATCTCCGCGGTTGATCGTGGCAGAACTTGGATCCATATACAAAGATGCTGCCTGAGCTACCATCGGGCCTACCAAAAAAAATGCGAACAGCAGTGCGCTCCGTAATACCATTACCCTAAGTATAGCTTGAAACTAAAACCTATTTGAGGCTTTTTCACAGCAATCACTTTCCCTGAAACGCAAAAACCCTACTCGTGGTGGGAGATAGGGTTTTTTGCATGCTCAACAAGCTGTAATCGAGTATTCTCGCGACTAGAATACTGGAGTCGCTACGTACGTCAGCGTAGCTGTGTAATCATCTCCAGCTTCCTGGAGACTAGTGATTTCCGCGCGGTAAGCAACCTGAGTGGTTCCTACACCGGCTGTTGAACCATCTGCTGGTCCATTGTTACGGAACACTTCAACAGGTGTAGTGGAAGCAGCAACATATTCCCCATCACCGAACAGGTCAGTGAGACCGGTTCCTAGGGTTGCATCGGCTGAGGCAAGACCCCAGTGACCGTAGGTATTGTCACTTCCGAATGATCCAGTTGGTGCAGACCAGCTGGTCGGAGTGTCAGTATTGTTGCCGTTCGCAAAACTGTTGATGTCTGCACCAGTGGCAGACGTGAGTTGCTGATCAACTTGAACGGTTACGACAAAACCATTGCTGGCGTTCGTAACAACATCAAGTCGTTGCGCAGCGGTACTCGCAGTAAGTGCGCTCAACTGCCCAAACGAAATTGCTGTAGGCGTTGTTGTACCGGTGGTTGTATCACCATTAACTGAAAGACTTGGTCCATACCCTCTGACGGTAAAGTCAAATTGAGTATCAACTGAAGCAGTAACAGTAACAGTATCTACAATTGCAACTCGGGTTTCACCAGTGTCTTGAGAACCTGATGTGACATTGATCGTGTATGATCCGGTGCCACTTGGGTTACCAATTTGTGTATCTGGTGAACCATCGTTCGTAGCGTGAAGACCAATCAAAATAGTGGTCGTCGCACCAGCGGCGATGACTCCACTTGCACCTTGACTCGTAAGAGTAATGGTGTCAGGTGTTGTCCCAACAGTGACCAACCAGTTCGTTCCGACACTTTCGGCAACGCCGTTTTCAAGAAGATCAACATCTTCTTCACCGACGCCCGTTAGATCGAAGTCCCCAGTTGGCAATGTAATAACGATTGTTTCAGAGGCTGCGACACCAGAGGTGGCAACATATTCAATCGTATGGTTCGCATCCGCACTAGGAGCTGAGTCCGATAGTGTGTTTGAGAACGAGGTGACGTTTGCAGCTTCCGCGAATGGGAGTGATGCAAAGCCGAAAGACCAAAGTAGGATCGCAAGGCCAAGAATCGCTGCAACAGCTTGGAGCAATGAGAACGTGTGGTACGTCCTAATCATATGCTCTACGTTGATTATTAGCTTACACCCCTTAAGAGAAGAAGCTGACTCAACTCTTAAGAATAGACCGAAGTCTATACCTACGCTCAGGTCTCCACCCCTGTACGTATAAAAAGCGATATAAGCATACCCAGTTCATAACATCCGGCTGAAGACGCCCGGGTACACTCTAAGAACACACCCGCAGGTGGCTCACCCACCATCTGCCCTGGATACTCTTTCATTGTAGCAGTCGGTCATTTCCTATTTGTGATGTTATGCACAAAAAGTATCACTTTTATGGAGTTGAAGAAGAAGTTGAGCGTCCTCGCTGAGGCGAGGAACCGTAACCCAGTATCGAAATACAAGTATCATCACTGCTTGATTCCGTTCCTCCTCGCCCTGGTTCCCTGCGGTCACATCGGGCGTCCTCGCTGGAGCGAGGAACAGATAAATCCTGACACTAGTCAGGATTTATCCTGACCAATTAAAGAGAAGGATCGAGAAGTCTTCAATACCAACGTTACCGTTACCGTTAATGTCTGCTGGCGGATCGGACTCCCCACCATTGCTTTGCCACCAGAAAATCAAAATAGAAAAGTCGGTGAGATTTACAAAGCCATCTCGGTTAAGATCTGAGGGGGTGGTGGCTTGCCCTTCAACACCAACAAACAATTGTAATGAGCTACTAAATGTACTTTCGGTCGTCAGTGGCGTACTGCCGAGCACCGAGCGAGAGCGGACAATATGTTCGGCGATAGGTAGTCGACCAGTATCAAAATCAAGTGTCCAGTTACCGTTACTCTCAGATTGCACTGACTCAACAATCTCACTCTCGTTAAAGTGAATCTCTACCAGAGTATCAGGTACTGATTGACCAAACAGTGTAATCGTGTCGCCTGGATCGATATTCTGGTTATCAACGGTAATGGTCGGCGGAATAAGAATGTTCGACAAATTTGTTACCGCACCTTGCGTAACATCGAAGGTCGTATTAAGGGTAAGTGAGCGAGTACCAAACCGGTCAATGACCCAAAAACCCAATGACGAAGCTCCTGGTGAGGCCTCGACTGTAAAATCAAACTCACCGTCGTTGTCTGCTTGTACCGTCCCCACACTGTCACCATCCAGTAATATATTAACTGTCTGACTTGGATAACTAAGACCTTCAATACTAATCTGTGTTTCGTTCAGTTCGTCATCAGAACCGCCACCGCTTCTACTACCACCGCCTGAGGAGCCTCCTCCACCAGAGCCGGCTGGTTCGATTTTACAAATTGAAGAACAGAAGTCTCCATCATCGTTGTTGCCATCGTCACATTCCTCATCAAAGACAGTCTGCAGAATCCCATCGCCACAGTACGGACCGAACTGACATTGTGCATTACACTGTCGCCCTGCGATAGTTGTACTGTACGTTCCAACCTCGCCTGGCACATCACAATCCTCCCCTGCATCAACGGTTGTATTACCACAAACACTAATGGTCAGCGTGGTTGTGGCAAATGTTATAAACGGTGAAGAGGTGGCTACAGCGAAAGTTTCAGTGGGCACGAATAGTCCCCAGCCAAGACTCGCCAAGAGAAAGAACTGTGGGATCTTGCTACGAAACATGGCGACGACGATTGGTTCTTAGGTAGACCAGATATAAGATAACAATTATCAAAGAGAGGACCGGGAGCAAGATTGAGATCTTATGTGAAACTGAGAGTCCGAAGAAACCGTAGCCAGCTTTTTGCAGCGTTCCGTACGGCAAGATACTGAGGTTAACCTGACCAGTTTGTTCTACCTCTTCGTCGTTAAAAATAGTGTACTCGGCAATATACGATCCAGCTGGTAGCTTGGTCGGTATCATAGCTGTCACATCTTCAGTAGCATACGGTTTGATCCTTGGTATTCGTCCCGTGTTATTAGTTTCTTCAAGCAGCACTGTTCCGGTACGGTCGGAGTTCGTAAGCTATTCCTTCAGCTCGCCTGTCTCGCCGCCTCGATTG